>NZ_JAJKFV010000011.1:299022-663819 GCF_020966775.1 Rhodopirellula halodulae
ACGACTGACGACTGACGACTGACGACTGACGACTGACGACTGACGACTGACGACTGACGACTGACGACTGACGACTGACGACTCGCCTCTCGTTCACCCGGCATCCATAGGCGTCGCTACAGCGCCACTTCAAAAAAGCACTTATCCTCGCCAATCAAACACTGATCCCAAGCTAGTTCGCTGCCGCGGCGAACCATACCAGTCCCCGGAATCGCCAGCAGTCGCATAAAAAGACTACCCGACCAGCGCAAGCAACTTTCAACAGCCGCAAGCTTGAAACATAAGCCCAAAGCCACGAAGCAAGTCGACGAAGAAAACACTGCAGCGTTATAGAATCCAGTGCCTACAGTCATCAGAAATTCAAAAGGTTATGAGGAACTCTTCACTGGAACCGTCTTCCCAGCTAACCACCTGCGAACACGGGGATACACAACGATTTCCGCAAACACGCAAAAAGCAACTGTGATGGTCACATAAGCCAAGAGTTCTAACACTGGCGACCCCAGAAAGCTCAAGTACGTTGCGTGTACGATGCTGTTGTAGTGCAAAACATAAAGCGAGAATGAAATCGGCGCGACCGCCGAAAATGCACTAATCGTCCAACCAAAACCAAACCAATTGCTTTGCCGCCATGCAAAAGCCAAAAGGACCAGAACAATTGCACCGATTAAGTGCCGTGTCTCAAGCACCGGATGAATCCCCAAGAACAACGAATCACCTCGCCGAAATGCAGCTACACAAAGGACGATCATTGGAACTGATGCAAGAGCAACGTAGCACAAAGGCGTAACAATCTCCTTCACCCGCACCTGCCCCAAATTTCGCATAACCGCCGCGGCATGCGCTCCAATCCACCAAATCCCGAAGTAGAGAAATATTCGGCTAAGTGGATTGGGCTGCAACGCATAAGTTATCCCTCCAAGAACACAGATAGATCCGACAACGTGCGAACGCACACGCCAGTCTTTTACCAAGAAGACCAACGGAAACAACATGTAGAACCACCACTCGTAATGCAGTGACCATAGCGGACTATTGCCATACAAAGGACCACAGATCGTAGCGGGCTTCGCACTCACAAAATCTTGCAACATAAAAGCATTGCCCAAAAGACGCCTAGGTGTTTCGAAAACCAAACGCCCAGCGGCAATCGATGCCATTGTGAACATTGCAACCACCGCCAATGCCCATACCGAGTAGATACGCGTGAAACGTTTCGCGAAGTACGTCCGAAACTTCTCGATTGGCATATTGGGCTTGGAAGTGGCCCAAAAAATGACAAAACCGGACAGCACGAAAAACACCATAACCGCCTCCTGCCCCAACTTAAAAGCGTGAGCCACCTTCCCCAGTGATGGGTTCGCAAGCACCCAATGCCCAACGCAGACGTAAACGGCAGCAAAACCACGGGCTGCTTCAAGTCGATGAAACTTCATTATTCACTTTAAAAAAACAAGCCGGAACCAACCCCGTCGAGGGGATAAAGCGGTAAGAGCAATTGCCAAGATGCTAGTCGAATTGCACTTCCACAACCATCAAGTTGCCATATAGACAGAACACCGGGATAAAAACCTGCGTTCATATCCTAGTACTCAAAGGCCAACTGTCGCGATTCAAGCTTCAAAGACGCCTCCAATTATTGTACTAGGGGTGACTAGAAGGCTCGACAACTTGCTATCGTGCTTCCCGGATTTTGCAGTAGACCTGCGTAAAGTAGGACATCTTCAACAAAGCGAACACGAACCCGCGTGATCCATCCAGGAAGCCACGTATAAAGAGACAGGCGCCGACGAAATAACTGGCCCGGCGAGCGGTGACGTTACGATTCGGTACTTCAGCTTTTGCTTCCACGTCATCGACGCTCGATCTTCCTCCGGCCTAGGCACTGCCTCGCAATTGATCTTTGAACAGAAAAACACATTTGGCAACCTCCTAGGTGTCTTACCACAGATACCCACGGAGGAAGCCAAATGTCACGCCATGATCTCACGGATGAGGAGTGGAACGCAATCCAAAATTGTTTGCCGAGTCGATCGCGTGGAAGGCCCTGGGCCGACCATCGTCGTGTCATCAACGGAATCCTCTGGGTGCTTCATACAGGCAGCCCTTGGCGAGATCTTCCGGCTGAGTTCGGGTGCTGGCAGATTGTTTACAACCGCTTTCGTCGCTGGATCTACGAGAACGTCTGGGATCGTATGTATGAACGACTGATCAAGCGGGCTGATGCACTCGATCAAATAGATCGCTCTCTGTGGTGTGCTGATGGCAGCGTGGTTCGAGCTCATCGAGCGGCCTCCGGAATGTTGCCGCAGAGCGATGAAAACGACGAATTGAATGCACTCGGACGGTCTCGCGGTGGATATTCAACGAAGCTCCACCTGTTGACCGATGCCAACGGAATCGTTCTGGCCTGCACGGCGACACCAGGTCAGCGCCATGATTCGACAGAGTTTGAATGCTTGATGGCAAATAGCGTCTTGTCGATTCATCGCACCGACAAAAGGCCTCAAGGAATCTCAGGTGACAAGGGCTACAGTTCTCACGCGATCCGCGAAGCGATCACCAAGCTCGGAATCCAACCCATCACACCCACCAAAAGCAATGAGCATCCAAACCCGAATTTTGACAAAGAGCAGCACCGCAGACGCAATATCGTCGAGCGTGCAATTGGATGGCTCAAGGAATCGCGACGAGTGGCAACCCGATACGATAAGCTGACGTCTTCCTACCTGACGTTCGTGCAACTCGCAGCGATGCGAAAGCTAATCAAACTATGCTTACGAGACAGTGCCTAGCTAGGAACCGCGCCGCTTCCCAAGAGGAATACTCGTTGTGTTTGGCAATGTAGTGGTGCAGCGGACGAAAGTCCCGGTGATCGATCTCGGATCGAATGGTCCCCAAGGTGCCATCGAAAATCGGATAGTCATGGATCCGAAAATCCATGTGACTCGTACCGCAGCGCCTGCAGAACGTCATTCATGACGCTTTCTCTGCGTCTTGATGCACTTGCATTTCTCGCATTTTAATTTTGATCAAGAACTCGTAGTACGCAATATTAACGCAATAAATGAAGCCTGGTGCTCCCTCTAGAAAGCCCAACTTAATAATATAAGCGTGCAAGAAACGAATCAGTGGCCAACCGGGAACTCCAGTTAAAGCAAGCTTGATCGCTGGATTGCGAACAGATGGAGCCCTGTCAAACATCGCACTAAGGGATTTTTCACTGGAAAAACGAGCCATAGCCTCATCGGTGGAATAGCGGTTGTGACGCGATATCCAATTCGACCACCCTTTCGAGAAGCCAAAGTGCAAGTAGGGTTCCCTTATATACCCAACTTCGCCCCGAAGATCGCACTCTTTCTGCCCATGCCCGAAATCTGTGAACCTAGCCATACCTTTCCGCAGCAGCCGAAACTGCCATTTTGGGAAACTGTCACAGCGTTTTAGCCACCGTGACTCCAGCATCATCTTCCAACAGCAATAAAACCCAGCCGTCTCAGTCCCGGCTGATTCAACGGCATCCAGAATGCTTAAAGAAAACTCTTTCGTTGCAACTTCATCGGCATCAAGAAACAGAATCCAATCATGCTTGAGTGCAAGTTCATCGAGTGCGTGGTTGCGTTGCTTCCCAAAAGATGCGAACGGATGATAGCTCACCTGGGCACCGGATTCCTCAGCAATGGCAATGGTCCTGTCTGAACTGCCAGAGTCTAGAACATGGACGTCATCGCACCAATCCAACGCAGCGAGACACGCCGGAAGATCCCTTTCTTCGTCTTTTGTCAAGATAATTACCGATATCATGACGTTGACCTGCCAGCTTTTTGAAGTCGACGTTTGCGGATCTCTCTCGCTGGATTGCCAACATAAATGCCGTTGGCATCCGCGTCCTTGAACAAGCACGCTCGTGCGCCAACGACAGCGCCATTCGCGACAGTCACTCCGGGACCGATGAACGCTTCCGCCGCCACCCAGGCACCACGGCCAATTTCAATGGGTGCCACCGTCAATTGGAAATGTTGATCGCCCACGTCATGGCTGGCGGCACACAAAGAAGCGTCTTGCGAAACGATGGCACCTTCACGCAGCGTGATCTTGCCCATGCAATAGCAATTGGATCTTGGCCCCAAACAACTTCGAGACTCCATCCTTAAGTTGCTGGGCAACCAAATACGAGCGTTCCCGTAGATGTTCGCATCCCAGGCAATATCCCCACCAAACAAACGAACGATCGCGACTCGGTAGTACCGAAGCGGCGGCGGCGTCCAAGAAGCGAGCAGTTTCCATGCAACCGTCCACAACACGCGAAACAAACGATTGGACAGAGAGTAGCTGGGGCCACCTTCCAACGGTCTCGTAGAACTAGCATCGAGGAGTTCAGACTGACTCAAGTTATTCTCCTAATACGCTCCAAGTAGGACAGTTCACAAGGTGGCGAACCAGGCTGTTTCACATATACCGGGTAATTTTTGCCACCACTCGCAGTTGCTCTTGTACCAATCCACGCATTTCCGCAGGCCATCTTCTAAACCAACTTTCGGCTCCCAGTCTAGCAAGGCTTTCGCTTTCGCTATGTCGGCCCAAGTCGACTTCATATCCGCCACATGCGCGTCTTGATAATTCACGACCGCAGTTTTCCCAAGCATCTCCTCAAGACTCTTGATCACATGGTTGATTGAGATGGGCGTATTCCCTCCACCCAAGTTGATAATTTCATAGCCCACTTGTTTAGTCGCCAGAATAGCCCCCTGGCAATATCGTCAACGAAGGTGAAGTCACGCGAGTGTTCACCATCTCCATAGACGGAGATTGGCGTACCCATCTCAATAGCGTGGATAAATCGAAAGCAACTCATATCAGGCCGTCCGGCAGGTCCGTACACCGTGAAATATCTCACCACCGAAACATCGACCCCATAAAGATGGCGGTAAGCATACGCCATCGATTCAGCAGCTTTTTTCGTAGCCGCATATGGCGAAATAGGAGCATTTACAGGAAGCGATTCCAAGAACGGCATCGCCTGACCTGCGTAAAGCGATGAAGTGGATGCCAGGACAAACTTCTTGACACCTTGAAGGCGCCCTTTCTCAAGCAGATGTAAGCTACCCGTTGAATTTGTCTGCATATAGACATGCTGGTTGGCCATGCTGAAGCGGACTCCAGCTCGTGCTGCAAGATTCAAGACGACATCGAACTTGTCGTCTAGGAACACAGCGGAAACTGCATTGCGATCTCCGATATCGACGCACCGAAACTGAAAATGCTTAGACCGCCTCAATGATTCCCAGCGATGAAACTTCAAGGCCACGTCGTAGTAGTCATTAAGATTGTCAATCCCGACGACCTCGACCCCCTGGTCCAATAGTTGCTGGGCGACGCAAGACCCAATAAACCCTGCGAACCGGTTACGAGCATTTTTCTCACAGACTTATCACCATGCATCATGCACCTTCATGGCTACATCGACTCTCGGATATCCAAGCCGAGACAAGCTTGGCAATTGCGATTGCGTATTAAACAGCGTTGAACAGATGGACGGTCAAATCCTACTAAGGAAGGTCAAATCGCTTGTCCCAGATTGAACCCAATTTATTGGGATACGCTGAAGGCATTTAGCCGGCCCCAAGTTCCTCATATTGGTTAACAACTCGCTCCAGCGTGAAGCGTTCTTCAACCAAGCGTCTAGCTTGCTTCCCTGCCTCTACCAGATCGGTACGCAAGCAGAACTCTTCGAGTGTCTGGTACAGTTCATCGGGATCCAGAGTGGTCTGGAGCCCCGCGCCCGTCTCGGCAACTTCGGGAAAATTACAGCCTGGAGTGACAATTGCAGGCACCTGCCAAGACAAGGCTTCGACAACTGCGTTAGGGAACCCCTCGCTGTGACTCGGAAGAACGAACCCATCAGCAATTTGGAAGCACGCATTTTTGCGAGATCCGCTGACTTCACCTAGAAAGTGAACGTTCCCCTCATTCCCGCGTAGCAGCGTTTCGATACGCTCTCGATATGCATCATCGCCATAAGAACCAGCTACAACTAGGTGCCAGCGGGGCTGACGCTTGCTAAGTTTGAAAAATTGCGGAAGGAAGCGGTCGAGTCCCTTCTTGGGGTCAATTCGTCCTAGATACAGGAGTACCCGAGCATCACTGGGAACCTTGACACCTAGATTTCGGTAGGCTAAGTCCTGATCAAACTGCTCAACATTCGGCAAAACGACTCCGTTAGGTACTACCTTGACATTGGCTGTAGGATACATCGCTTGGATGTATCCCTGCTCAATGGACGTGTTCGCCAAAATGGACGCTGCGCGATTCAGGTTTCGATTGACGTAACCAACTTTTGCGAGCCGTTTTTTCCACGGTGACTTGGATAAGATATAATTTTCAAGCATGCCGCAAGATCGAATATGCAGTTTGCCCGAGTCGACACCAGACAGCCTTAAAGCCAATCCGTCGATTGCCCCCCAAATCCCACTAACGATGATCGCATCAACCTTCTCGGCCAACTGATGTATTCGGCGACTCGCCCCAACCGCGGAGCGAACGCCAGCATCACCAGCAACATGTTCAAGTTTTATGTCACGTGATAATGCAACAGCTTCGGACTCAATTGGCACCGACGCAATCGTGACCTGATGCCCACGTTTGACCAGCTGATTCGCGATAGCTGCCGCCACGCGCGGAGGACCACCCGACTTGACAGCGATTCCCTCAACAATAAACAGAAATTGCATTCTTTACCTAATTGCACTTTAGGCGATCGGATGTGACCAGGAAATTGATGTAGCCACGAAAATGGCCCGCGTGGAAAATGGAGGTTCTCATACACTCCCAAGTACCACGGGGCCAAGGATGGCGAAGCGTAAGCACAGCGGCAGACCGCCACAAGCTCAATCTGGTTCGAAGTCCAAACCGTCCCAGCACGACAAGCGAAGCCGACTGGGCAGACCCAATGCCGATCGCAGACGGACCACCGAGGCGGCCGTGCCGCTGACCGGAGGCATCGCCACATTGGCTACCGCCATGAGTGGAATGCTGGATGCTCGGATCGGTTTTCGATTGCCGATCGTCGTCGCCGGTGCAATGCTCGCCGGTGGTGGCCGCACCGCGGCAAGCTGGTTTCGCCGAGCCAGTGTGAAGGACGACTGGGATCGGTTTTACTTGCTGTTGCGGTCGGTCGGCAAAGACGCCGCTTCGTTGATACTGCCGATCTTGATGTTCATCCTCAGGAAGTTCGATCCTGCCGAGGGAGGCTACTGGACGGTGGCGATTGATGACTCCCCGACCAAGCGGTTCGGCCCACAAGTTGAAGCGGCCAACATTCACCACAATCCGACACCTGGACCGGGTGATGGCGACTGGCTTTACGGTCACAACTGGGTCTGTTTGGCGATCGTACCTTCGCATCCGCTCTTCGGAGTGATTGCCTTGCCGTTGCTTTCGCGTTTGTACGTCCGGAAAGTGGACATCGATGCCTTGGTGGATCGCTATGTTTGGGAACTTCGCACCAAACACCAACTCGCGTTGGACCTTTGCCGGCAAGTGATCCGGCATCTCCGCGCCCTCGGCAGCAAAGCCGCCTTTGTAGTTGTTTTCGATGGTGCGTACGCAGCCAAGACGCTGGTGCGTCCGCTCTTGGATGAGGGTGCAACCGTGGTAACGAGGCTTCGTCGTGATGCCAAGCTGTTTGACCTTCCGGTGAACAAAGCGGGTCAGCGTGGGCGTCCTCGCAAGTATGGGAAGAACCGAATTCGTCTGAGCAATCGTGCTAGGAATCGACAAGGATGGAAGACGATCACCTACGCGTGTCGCGGCGTGATGGTCGCAGGCCGATACAAGACGTTCTTGGCGACCAGTCACATCACCGGCTGCCCGATCCGTGTGGTGTTGCTTGAGCCTGCCAGCGGAAACTGGGCGGCGTACATCAGCACTGACACGTCGATGGAAGTGGCAACGATCCTGAAGATCGTATCGGACCGGTGGACTATCGAAGAACACTTCCACGACGTCAAAGAGATCTGGGGTGCCGGTGAACAACAGGTTCGCAATGCCTGGTCGAGCATCGGATGCTGGCACTTGTGCGGATGGCTGTACGCGATGGTCGAACTGGAATGCTGGGACGAGTCTTCGGACGAATTGGTCGACCGCAGCGACCGACCATGGGACAAGCCCGATCGTCGCCCGTCCCATCAAGACCGTCGGCGTCGAATCGCCCGCAAAATGCTGCACAAATCATTTTTGAGCGATCTGGAACCCGGCGCCGACCCATCGAAAATCAGGCAGCGACTCGATCAGTTGCTGGCCTTGGCCGCATGAGACAACACCACGTTACAAGCAATCACCTAAAGTGCAGTTACCTAAACTGCCTGAAAAATAAGCGGCTGTAACTTCAGCAACACAAACCAGGGTTATGCATGATCTCGAAAGCGGATCAGCTTTGCGGGGTTACCACCAACAATAGACCACGCTTCAACGTCTTTAGTAACGATTGCCCCAGCACCAACAATTGCATGGTCACCGATAGTAACACCCGGCAGGATAACGGCGCGTGTTCCAATCCAAACATCATTTCCGATAACAACAGGTCGTCGCACAGTTTCGCCTTGCTCTCGCATCGAGATATCCGAACGGCGAAACTCGTGGCTTGACGAGAGGACTGTAACCTCTGGCCCCAACATTACATCATCACCAATTTTCGTATCACACGCGATTCGGCAGTGAATATTAATTGACGAATAGTCGCCAATCTCAATATCTTGACCGGCTCCTAAATGCACCAACTTATGAACTTTAACATCCGTACCCATGCCCTTAAAAAACTGCCTCGCCAATGTTTTCCGAACCCACATACTTAGACTTCCTAACGGAAGTGGTGGGTCGGGAAGAAAGTTCGCGAACGCATAGAAAAGGAAAAGCGAAAGCGTGCTTCTAACACTCAAGCGTTTGCGTTTTAACAAAGATTGGCTGGAATCGTGAAATTGCTGTTTCATGAGCTCATCTCGATCACCTTGTCCTCAATACTCTAGCTGGTGAACCAACTGCCACTGAATATTCCGGTATGTCCTTTGTGACAACTGAGTTTGCTCCGATTACAGCTCCATCACCTATTTCAACACCACCAACGACCATGCACCCGCGACCAATCCACACATTTTTGCCGATCAGAATACTGCTGCCTGTGTAGCCCTGCTCCTTTATAGGCGTGCAACGATCTGAGAACGCATGGTTGTAGTCCCTTATACTAGTGTATTCTCCAATTGACGTACCTTCACCAACAGTGATCCCATACAAGGCAGTTAGAACACAACCATCATTGATCGTCACGTTCTCTTCGAGACGTATTGGAGCAGTCTTGCCGCCCTGAAAAACGCAACGTTTTCCGATCCGCACAAAATCATGCAAAACGATTGGACAGCAAGGAACGACGAACGATGGTAAACCGTCAATCCTAACCCCCCTTCCGATCTGGGAGAAGCCGTAGCGGCCGATCGTCTTGAAGTAATACAGCCAGAATCGTTGGCGAACGAACCGAGACGCATACCACAGCAACGCGAATGGAAGCCTAACGCCATAACGACCCACCAAGTACTCAAGGTCCTGAGCAATTTGCCGCCCCCTCATAGGTTTGCTTCCACATTCTTTTCGTTAACCACATCGCGAAGAGCCGCTTCATAGTTTGCAAACTGGAAATCGCGAATTGAATTAAGTGAATTCGAGGCAATAGTATTTCGATACTCATCATCCGATGCCAGACGTCCAATCGCACCAACAAACCCATCAACATCGCCTGCTTCAAACTCAAACCCATTGAAAGAATGTTGAACAACTGAACCCGTTTGCTTTGTAGTCACTACAGGCAAACCGAATGACATCGCCTCATAAGTTGCGACCGAAGAACCTTCCAGATAACTTGGTAGAAAAAACGCTCCAGCCTCAATCAACTTATTTTTCAGAGCGGGGTGCGGCAAAACACCAAGGTACTCAACGTTCGAATTGCCGTACCGGGAAGAATACGCATCAAATTCTTCAGACACTGACCCGGCGACTTGAAATACAATATTGTCAATCCGCCTCAGCACTTTAGCTACCCGAAAGAGATCTTCTAGCCCCTTTCGCCGTGCATCGTTGCCTACGAAAAGCACCTTCATTTTTGAACTTGTCCTAACCGGTAGCGTGGATAGTGGTTTGAAAGGAGTCCAGTAAGGGAGCACCCTGATTTTGTGCGTCGGAACACCGTAGGACCTTAGTTCGTCAAAGACGAATTGCGAGGGAGCAAGAATTAAGTCTGCCAGCTCCCACTCTCTACTTTCCCTTTCACCAAGGCTACGAAAGTGATCCCGCCACAAATCGCAATCGGACGGTTCACCGTACGCGGAGAGTGCTTTCGCCTGACTTTGTCTCGGAGCAACACACTGCTCAAGAACCTTCGTTTTGGCTGAGCAACTTTCAAACACCTCTTTGGCGGCCGTATCTAGGCAATAGACCGTGTCTGGCACGTGATTACTAAGACCAACGGACCTGAGATAGCACTTAGCGAGCGACGCCGCTGCAGCTATTTGCATTTCGTACTTCCGATGCTCTGGCTTGAATCGCAGGTGATACCTCAACTTCAAACCAGCGACGTAATCACAATGCAGCGTACCACATTTGAGATCCACAGCGTAGCGATCAGCAGAAACGCGAGACGGCAAAGCAACCCTACCAAACAGATGGTTGCGAAATGCGATATCTGTGCACAAAACACCTAGTTGCGACGCCTTATCAAATACCTTTGCGACATCAAAAGACCGTCGTGGCGTGAGTTGAACCACATCGACCACAGGCATTATAGAATCTCCTCTGGCGTATGCAGCTTGCTCGCATCCACGGTTCTGTTGCGGACTATTTTGCTACGCGCAACCAGCTTGGGAAACAAATATAGGCAAACATAGACAAGACATGTCCAAGGCAAAGCCAACACCGGGCAAGCTGAAAATGAATCATAAATAGTAAACGGAATAAAAACTGTCAGGACGCAATAAATCAATCGCAACCTTGCGTCGTTGGAAGCAAAGCAGGTGTCATAGAGCTTGGCTACGAGCACACCAAAGGCGACGAAGTAGAACACGCCAAACCAACCAAACGCCAAGAACGCGTCTCCAAAACCGAATCTTGTTAGGTAGAATTTACTATTTGAGTACGCAACATGAGAATCTGAAGCGGTCGCCCTAACCACATCTAAGTCAGGCTGCGGAAACTGAAACGCAGCCTTAACCGCATCACCGAACAGAGTAGAACTCACATACTGAAAAGTTATTTTATTAATAAACTCAACGCCATATGAATAGCTGCCTGTCTTCTCTACGGCAGCCATATCTTTCGATACCTCAATCACTTCATTTGTCCCTTCTCCAGCAATGCCACCTTGCAACTCATCTGAAAAGCTAATACTTGCCACTTCAGAGAACTCAAAATTGCGAGTAAATGCCCTGATCGACGGCAACAAAAAGAAAACAAACAGCACAAAAAGAACCCCTAGCCCAATTTGCCTGGGACTAAGTGTTTTGCCGTTGATAGCCCATAGCGGAACCAGGATTGACAATGGCAGGAACAAGGTATCACTTCGCCGACCGGAAATAAAAATAAACGGCAATGACGATAGCACGCACACAATAAATATCGCCAGGCAATTCCTGTTGCGAGTCAAGAGAAAACCGCCCCAGGCGAGAACTTGTATTGGCCGCAAAAGCCTCGCGAAAAACAGAAAGATAGCAAAGCTTCCACCGAGCACGCTGCCGTATTCGGTCGGGTTGATCTGCGATAGCGACGCGAGTGCAACGAGCAAAAATGGCACCAACGACAAACTCAACAATGAACCCGAAATATTTCGCTTCGGCTTATCGGGTTTACTTCGAAATCGCCTGAATCTTTTATAGAAATGGATTGCTGACACCATGCAAATCAAAGCAAACCATGCGAAACGCAAGAATTCAGCGCTGGCCATCCGATCAGAATTGCCAAGGTTGGCTATGAGCGTCGGCAACACCATTACAGAAAACGTTGCCGAAATCAGGAACGGAAGCTGATACGCGAGAGCGGGGTTCTTCCTCGTGCGTAGCAACTCACCTGTAACAACCCCGGTTAGCAGGAACACCGGTACGCATTTCAATACTGTATCGCTCAACATTAGCTGCACTATCATACTGACAAGAGCACTTCGCATTTTGTCCTAGATGGCAACTCTTCGCTGACATCACATAATCCAAAGCGAATCTGGTTCGACTACATCGCCTGAATCGCATTAACAGCGGTCAACCTGACTATGGAAACACGCATTGAAATCGGCACTGTGTTTTTCTCTTGAGACCTGAAAAACAGCCAGCAGGGGGTAGCTTCGAATACTGGACTGGAACAAAGGAGACCGCCACAGCGCTATGTTATGGAGCGTTCAACCTTAGCCCACCTAGCGTCCCCCAGGATTCTATAGCACTCGTAGGCGGCAAAAGGAATAACCAGGAAATCGAAGAGAATCACTGACATAGCCGCTCCGGGAAGACCATTGGTCATCGTCAACTGATAGCAGATCGGAATGGTAACCAGGCATAACACGAGATACCAAAAAGCAAAACGTTCGTGTTCGTTTGACGCATTAATCAACGTCGTATAACCAAACCAAATCGCACTTGTTGGTATCGTAAGAACGAACAGACGCAGCACGGTTTGATCAAGTTCGACCATCGATCCCGTCCATTGCTGATAGATCATTGGCCCGAAGAGCACTAGCGAAAACGAAGCAATCATTGCGACGACGCCGTTTAATAAGAGAGTGATCCTAAGAAGCCGTCTAACCTTGTCGAATTCCCCTAGCCCAAGCAAAGTGGTGTACTCCGGCCAAACCGATTGCCCTAGCAGGTTAAAGATTTGCTGAGCGGACCGGACAAGCGTCCGGCAAGTACTAAACCCAACCACCGCAAGTGGGCCGAGTGCCGAATTCACAACAAGGACAGTTCCCTGAAGTAAAAATGCATTTCCCAACGGGAACACACAGTAGGCAAGCCCCTTCCGAAAGCAGCGGGTGAAATCGTTGTAATTGCAACCCGCTAGTCCGAGCTTCAATTCTGGGCAAATGCGCAACCCAAAGAATAGACCTGCGGAAGCGAATGCGATATTTGCGAGCAAGAGAGCAGTGGCGGCTGCGGAAACAGACCTAAAAAAGTGCAGTGCAATTACCAGCAGGCATAGAGTCACGAGTGGGCGTGTTGAACGCAACAAGATTGCAAGGTCAGCTCTACCTTTCGAACGAAATAACGCATCGCCAAGTGATCCCTGGAGACCGACGATTGAAGCACAGCAAAGTACAATGAGTATCAATTTCAGTCTATTCTCCGAAATATTCGCCACGCCAAGGAGTCCGCCCCAGTTTACCAATGGAACCCCAACAGCTACGATCGCCATAACAGCAGCAGAGACACTTATGATTCCCACAAGTGCCGAATGAAAGACTCGCTCTGCCGCCTTCCAATCACCTGTTGCGGACTTCAGGGAGATTTCATTTGCAGCAACCGCCCCAAATCCTACGTCCGCCATCGAGAGCCACGCAGGAATCGATGAAAGAACGATCCAAACCGCGTAAGTTCCCGGCCCTAGATAAGCTAAGAAAATCGGAACCTGGGCAACCGTCACCAGGCTGCCTGAGATCTTCCCAAACGAAGACGCCGAAATGTTTGACAATAGTCGTTTTTTTATTGACGTCTTTGAGCTCATCAGCATCCTTCTCTTATGCATAGCAGCGAAAGTCTATCGCTTCCATCGGACACTCGCCACTAACGGTCAAGTTCCTGGACACTACACGCCCAGTCAAAATACCTTTCTATTTCATCACGCAATGTAGCCTCGCATGTAAAACCGATTGTCTTCAATTTTGTGCAGTCTGCTTGCCACTTTGCAGGATCTCCCGTTCTGCTCGCACCTGAAAATTCGAGACCGAGGTTTGTGTTGCTTGCAGCAAGCATGGTAGCGGCAACGTCGCGAACAGTCGTCTGCTTACCGCTGGCTACATTGAACACAGAACTTGAGTTCTCAATATCGCATTGTGCGATATTGAGAGCTGCCCTGGCAATATCTGAAGCATGAACATAGTCCCGTGTCTCCTCTCCGGTCCCAAACAGGCCTATCTTCTCTTGCCCTGACCTGCTCGCCTCATTGATCTTCATCGCAATATCCCAGAGCAGTTGTTTGCGAAGTCCAGTCCCATAGGCAGAGAAAATCCTCATGACACTTACGCGAATGCCGTACAAACGGGCATATTCGGCGGCGAGAGTCTCGACTACCTTTTTGTGGATTCCGTAAGGCGAAATAGGGCAAAGAGGATGTTCTTCAGTTATTGGCAATTCGGTCGGTTCGCCATAGACCGCAGCACTAGAGGCGACAATGCAATGACAGTCGGCTTGATGCTTAGCAAGATACAGAAGCAGGTTAGCCGTCCCCGGCAACGCAGCTAAAAAATCTTGGTATGGGAAGTTAACAGACAAAGGTACGTGACTGGACGCAGCCAAATGAAAACAAAACTTGAACTTGGTGTCAACAAACGCCTCCTCAAGCGAACAAGCCTCAAGGTTCCCGTGGACAAATCTCGCCCAATCAATATTACCCGGATCGTTACTCCTTGCTACGCAATACACACGATAGCCTTGCGCCAAGCAATGTCGGGCAATATATTTCCCCAGGAAGCCATTGCCGCCAGTTATTAGCACAGAATCATTCATTGATTAAAGTAGACCTCTGGGCTTTTGAGCATTTCACGCCATGTATCTTCATGTACGGAGCGGGACTGGTGGCAACTAAACCATGACTTCAAGCGTTGGTTGTTGAAAACCTTCCGCTGGATCCGATCGATAAACCTAATCAAGCCAGCGTTCAACGCAGTTCTCCCCGTTTCTACAACGAGTGCATCGTCGTTCTCAATCAAACAGTCCGCGATTGCGCCAACGTTGCAACTAAGAAACGGCAGGCCAACACTCGCGGACTCTAGCAACACTAGAGGCAAACCTTCGGTTCGTTGGCTGGGGGCGACCAATCCGTGATAACTTGCAAGCAACTTCGAATATTCATCCCCACCAGGGTACACTCCCTTTATAGCAACCGTCTCCGAGAGAAAAGCAGATTCTCCTATAGCGCTCCGAAGAGCACTCTCCTCCGGACCACGCCCCCAAATGTCAAGTGATACATCCTTCCTTCCTAGTTCAGACAAAGCAGCTAAAAGGACAGCTAGACCTTTGTTTGCAGCGAGCCGGCCGAAATACGCTAGTTGAATGTTGCCGGAGTTTTGCCAATTGTTCGCGAGTTGAGTGCTCACGTATATTTGATGGAAGCATGGCAGAGGTTTGAGCGGTCCGTCGTATTGCATTTTCGAGATGATCGGCTCGGACAACTTTTGAGATTGAACCGCAACTGCGTCGTATCCAGCTATCATTTCCTTCAGCAACTTGCTTTTTGGCTGATAGTCATCAGTGACTACCTGAAAAATTTTGTAAGGTCGTTCTCCGAGAGCCCTTCCCATGGCGGCGTATCCGCGCCCGCAAGCGGTACTAATGAGTAAATCTGGATGAAATTTTTTCGCCTTAGCTATAGCGCTATACCAACTCAGTGTTTTAAGGAATTGGCCGGTCAGTTTTCCGTTTTTCCCAACCACACTTGCCGAGTGCTGTACCTTTCCATCTGGGTTTTGGTCTGAGTCGCGAATACAAATCGAAAACACTTCATGGCCTTCGTTTCTAAGAAACTTCACCAATTCATCGAAATGTACCTGGAGTCCTCCGTTAAGACCTCCTGAACCTAACACGCATATTCTTTTTTTCATCTGATTGAAATACGGATCCTGAACGGGTCGATGCGAATGGGCTGCGGGGATGCAAAGTTGAGAAAGAGTAACTTGAGATTTGTTCTTTCGACAGACTGCGGTATCGTAGCTAGAACAGTTGAGCTAACCCAGAAGCGTCGCTCCAAGTACCACAAAGCCCAAATCTAAATGCATTTCAGCTGCGAGCATGGCGGATGCAATTCTACGTTCACTCGACCGCCACGCTGACGCTATGCCCGTGTTTTTTAAGCAAGGCATGTCGCCTCGCAATGTCGAGGTCGCTTTCGACCATCTCGGCGCACATTTCCTCGACGGTGATTTCGGGGACCCAACCAAGACGCTCTTTGGCTTTGGCGGGGTCGCCGAGCAGGGTTTCGACTTCCGCCGGGCGGAAGTAGCGGGGGTCGACTTTGACAATCACGTCGCCGACGGAAATCGCGGGGGCTCTTTCGGAATCGGTGATCTTGGTGACGGTGGCGATCTCGTCGACACCCTCCCCACTGAACTCGACTTCCATTCCGGCCTCTTCCGCGGACATGCGGACGAATTCTCGCACGGTGATCTGCTTGCCGGTCGCGATCACAAAGTCCTCGGCGACTTCCTGCTGCAACATCATCCACTGCATTCGCACGTAGTCTTTGGCGTGCCCCCAATCCCTGAGCGCATCCATGTTGCCGAGGTACAGGCAGGGCTCGAGGCCTTGAGCAATGTTGGCCATCCCTCGGGTGATCTTGCGGGTCACGAAGGTCTCGCCACGACGGGGGCTCTCGTGGTTGAACAGGATCCCGTTGCAGGCATACATCCCATAGGACTCGCGGTAGTTGACCGTGATCCAGTACGCGTACATCTTCGCGGCCGCGTACGGTGAGCGAGGGTAAAACGGCGTGGTTTCCTTCTGCGGGATCTCCTGCACCAGCCCAAACAACTCGGACGTGCTGGCTTGGTAGAATCGGGTCTTCTCCTCCAGCCCTAGGAACCGGATCGCTTCCAGCAATCTCAGCGTGCCCAAGCCGTCGACGTCGGCGGTGTACTCGGGGGATTCAAACGAGACCGCGACGTGGGACTGGGCCCCCAGGTTGTACACCTCGTCGGGCTGGACCTCGGCCATGATCCGGGTCAGGTTGCTGGTGTCGGTCAGGTCGCCGTAGTGCAGCTTGAAGCGAGCGTCTGAGCCATTTTGGGTGCATTGGGCCTGCGGCGACTGGTAGATGTGATCGACACGCTGCGTGTTGAAAGAGGACGCTCGACGCTTGATCCCGTGGACTTCGTAACCTTTTTCCAGCAACAGCTCCGCGAGGTAGGAACCGTCCTGGCCGGTTACGCCGGTGATGAGCGCTTTTTTCATAGTTGCGAGTTGCGAGTTGCGAGTTGCGAGTTGCGAGTTGCGAGTTGCGAGTTGCGAGTTGCGAGTTGCGAGTTGCGAGTTGCGAGTTGCGAGTTGCGAGTTGCGAGGGGCGAGGGGCGAGGGGCGAGGGGCGTTTTTCTCGTGTCTCGCGACTAGCCGCTCGCTACTTTCTCTAACCGCTACTCTCTTCTGTGTCGTTGAATCAATGCACCCAGCATTCGCCCGAGCTGCAAGGCTTCGTCTGCCCATTGCTGACCGTCGGGCTTTTCAATGTAACCGGCTTCGATTCCGATCAAAATCTGCGTCCGAAGTTCGCCCGCCGAACCTTTCGCGTAGGCTAAGAATCTCGCGATCTCTTTTTCGCTGTCTCGCTCGTAACCTTCGGCGATATCGGATGGAATCGAAAGCCCGCTACGAGTGAGCTGGTCTCGAAACCCGAAGTCCCTCAAGGCTTTCGTTTGCTGATAGAGCGTTGCAGAAAGCCGAGCCGAGCGTTTCCAAACTTCGAGGTTTTCGTAGGACACGGGACAGGACTTTGTTTTTTTGGATAGTTGCGAGCGGCGAGTTGGATGTAGCCGGATTCGCCGAGAACTCGGAAGGGAGGACAAAGCGGTTTCTCGTTTCTCGTTTCTCGTTTCTCGTTTCTCGTTTCTCGTTTCTCGTTTCTTTCTAAAAACTGACGACTAAAAACTAGAAACTCTTGCTGTATTTGCTCCGCAAATTCAGCAAGCCCCTTCCCGGAAGAGGGCGGTTTTGATGGTTCGCCAGAGAATGAAGATGTCACCGGTGATGGACCAGTTGTGAAGGTAGAACCGGTCGAAGTGAATTCGCTGCTCGTAGGAGGTGTCGTTGCGGCCGCTGACTTGCCAAAGCCCAGTGATTCCGGGACGAACCATTTGATACATCTCAAAGACCTCAGGATGGCCCTGAATGTATTCCCGGTCGTAGTTGCCACAATCAATGATCGGTCGGGGACCGACCAGGCTCATCTCGCCTTTCAGCACGTTCAGGAGTTGCGGCAGCTCGTCCAGGCTGGTTTTACGGAGGAAGTCGCCGACGCGAGTGATCCGGGGATCGTTTCGCAGTTTGTGCGTGGCCTCCCACTCGGCTTGCATGTCGGGATGGTTGTCGAGGTAGTCACGTAATTTCTCGTCGGCGTTGCAGACCATGCTGCGAAATTTCATCGCCTGAAACGGCCGGCGGTAGCGACCGACTCGGGACTGACTGTAGAAAATCGGTCCAGGATCAAAGACCTTGATCGCGACACCAATGATCAGCATCACGGGCAACCAAAGCGGCAAAGTCCCCAACACCAAGATCAAATCCATCCCACGTTTGAGAAACTGCGCTTTCGGGCAATTCAGTGTGGTCCGACAATGCATTTGCACCTGACCGTCCGCCTCGATCAATCGCACAGATTCAGTGGGATGCTGCTCCAGTTCGGTTGGCACGGCAACGTGCGGAATGCCGTGAAACTGATGAAACGCGTTGCCCGCGAGGCGATTTCGTTCCGCGATCACGATCCGACAAGCGCCCGAATCGTGAAGAACCTCCTCGAGCACTGCGATCGGGCCCATGTGCAATCGCTGCCCTCGACCGATCCGCTCAGCCATGGTTTGGCACCACGCCGCTTCTCGACGGTAGGCTTCTCGCCACGCGTGATCGCCGTCAGGCCGATCGGCCTCGCCTGCGTTGCGAGAGCCTTGCGCTCGCGTTGCCCAATGCGGCAGGGGATCAAAGACGATGCCCACAGGACGCACACCTTCCGTTTGGCAACTGAGCAGGCGATCAAACAAGCGTGCCGCCCGCTCGCCGTTGCCGACAACCAAGACGGGTTGCTTCCACCAATGAAACCGGCAGAACCAACGTCGCACCATCGGACGCACCGCACTGAGGCAGAACGTCAAGGAAGCACACAGCACCAACCAACCCAACCAAGGAAAACGCACCAATCCGGTGGCAAAGAGCATCCCCAGCCCCAATGCGGAACAGACCTGGACGGAGGTTTTCAGAATTTGCCTGAACTCGATCGAGTAGTTGACACCGCACCCCGGGTAGAGCTCATGCATGTGATGCAGTAGCACCGACAGCACCACCACCGCGACGACAAACCACGGTTGCGCCAACGTTCCGGTGCCAATGCCACAAGCGAGTGACAACGTCGCGGCCAAGGCGGCGGCCAGCACATCGGCGACAATCAGCGGAACGGCGGTTTGCAGGTCATACCATGCTTGCCGACGGCCCATCTGAATTGCACCTTCGGTGCTGATCCTTTGGATACCGGCTCCAAAGAATTCGCCCGAACCAGTTTCCGACCTGCGTTCCAGGTGGCGGACCACCCGGTTGCTTGAGATCTCCTCTCCACGGAGGACTCCGGAATCGGTTGCATCGTCTAACGCGATAGCGCTCATACTGTTCTCATCCTTGGATGAAGTGAAAGCGTGTTGACGGAAAGAAGTTGGGGGAGAAAGACAGAAAGTTAAAAGAAGCGAGTTGCGAGCGGCGAGTTGCCAGATTCGCTGAGGGAACTTCGTTGGCAGTTCCCAGCCTTACTGACGCGGCGTGTGTGACGCTTCGTCGCCGGGGTGGGATTGGTAGCCGAACTTTGGTAGCCGGATTCGTCAAGAATTCGGGAGGCTAGTTGCTAGCTAGCAGTCGATTACAGCCTGATTCGCATAGCGTTTCAGAAGCAAATTGACATTTGCCTTGCTAACGCGACGGGTTGTGTCGCTTCGTCACCGGGACGGGTTTGGTAGCCGGATTCGCGGAGAATTCGGAACGGACTTGGTGAGACGTCGCGTTGAATGCTGGTGAGACGGCGACGGAGTTTGCACTGGAGGGGTGGGGAATCACAGGCTGGAAGCCTTTTTCTACCCCACATCTTTACGGAGCCGCTCACGTAAGGAATACAGGCGATACGAAGCCAAGCATCCCTTGATCAAAGAAACGTTAGTGTTCCCTTGGCCGCTCTGGCGGAACACTAATCTCCGCTGATCAGACACTAATCTTCGGTGTTTCGAGATGTGGTGTTTAAAAAGGCTGGAAGCCTATGCCACAGGTGGGGTCCGAATTCTGGCGAATCCAGCTACGGGGTGGGGTGGCCGTTGGAGGATCCGTTGACGACCGAGCCGTTGGTGGCGTGGCCGTTGGTCGAGGCAGCTTCGGGGATGGGGAGCGAACGGGTTGTCGCGGGCGTGGTTCGTTTGCTGGACGAACGTTTGCGACGTGGGGTGGAACCCGTATCGTCGTCATCGTTGGCTTCATAATAGCGCCGATAGCTGGCCACGTACCCGTATTGTTTTTTGCCGTAGTAGTCGTAAGAGCTATAAGCGTAGTGATTGCTCCGTGAATCGCGACTGTTGACGATGATCCCGTCGATCGCGATGCCCTTGTCCGTCAGCACTTCCGTGGCTCGCTCCACCAATGTCCGATTGTTCTTTTCGATCCGCACCGTCAAGAAGACCCCATCGACTTCGTCGGCCACGATCGATGGATCAGCAACCGCCAGAAGCGGCGGGGTGTCAATCAAAACAATGTCATAACGCTCGCGAGCCAATTCAAGAAACGCAACCCATTGCGATGATTCCAACAACTCCGATGGCTCCGATGTTCGTGAACCGGAACTGCATAGGTACAGGTTTTCCTGTTCACATGATTGAATGCATTGATCCGCCACAGACGAATCGATTGCCCCCGAATGACCGAGCGCGTCCGACAATCCAGGAGAACGCTGGACACCAAAATTTGCGGCAACCGTTGGCCGCCTCATGTCGGCATCGATCAACAAAACACGTTTGCCGGTCTGAGCCACCGAGATGGCTAGGTTCGCAATTGTCGTGGACTTCCCGTCCGAAGGACTGGGGCTGGTGATCAGAAAGACCTTCTTTGATTGACTCTTTGCGGCGAAAAGAAGCGAAGTCCGAAGCACGCGAAATGTCTCCGACTCCGTCCCCCGTGGCAGGTGATGGGTCACCAACATCGGCGACATGACCGAACCCTCCGCAACCTTCTTTTTCAGTGACGATTCCTTCAGGCGGGGCACATGAGCCAGAATGGTCGCGCCCACCACGCGTTCCACTTCCGCCGGATCGTGAAAGGTGCGGTCCGTCATCTCCGCGAGCAACGCCAAAGCCAACCCCAACATGCCGCCGGCAAGAATTCCCAAAGCGGCAATTTTCGATTTGGACGGCCAGACCGGAACACTCGCAGGCAGTGGCATCACAATCAAGTCCGTAGCAAAACCGGAGTAATCATTCGTCAGATTGATTTCGTGCAGACGCTGAAACACCTCGTCGTAGCGAGCTTGAGCACGCTCCAAGTTTGCCTTCAGCGAGTTTCCCAGCAGGAAAGTCGTTTCGACTTCTTTGGCAAGCTTCGATTCCTTCTCCGACAACTCCAACAGTTGCTCTTCCCGCTTTTCCAATTCCGTGATGTCGCTTTGAAGCACACGGTAGTAGCTTGCGAGAATCTCGGCGGGCTTTGCCTCAACACGTTTCTCTTCTTCAGGACGAGCGGCACGCGTTTCCTCAACAAACCGACGCATGTTTTCCAGCTCGGTCCGCAAAGCACGGACGCTTGGATGATTTTCGCCGAACTCCGCCGCCATCAACCGTTCTTTGCTCGAAAGAGTCAACAACTGCTGATATTCAGTGCGGGTGGACTCTTGCATCACGGCTCGCGAGAGAAGCTCGTCGTTGGTTTGGTCGTCACGATTGGCGGAGATTGCCAGAAATGCATTGACCCGCGCGATTTCTTCTGAGTCCAGCAGCGACATCACGTGAACATCTGTCAGCGATTCCGGTGCCCTGTCTTTTACGAAATCACGAATCACGACTCGACGGGATCGTGCATGTGACAGTGACTCGCGGATGCCGTCGAGCTGTTGTTCAATGTTGTTGAGACGCAAGCGATGAACATCCTCGAGTGAATCACCGCCATTCTCTCGCGATGAAATCAACGCCGGGACCGATGCGACGAACTCGCGATAGGCTTGGTCCGCTTCACGAAGCGATTTTTCGTTCTGGACCTGTGCTTTGGCAATCAGTTCCGCGGCCTCATTCCCCACGCTGCTTGTCTGATCTTCGATATAAGACTGATAGCTATCAAAGACCGCCTGTAACGTTGTGGCAGCCATGTCCGGATCCGGATTTTGATAGGTTGCTTTCAGCACACTGGCACTCTTTGCCAGTCCATCGCCACCTTTGCTAACCGTCAAATTTCCGGCCAAGTCGCCAACGCCAATATTCAGGCCTGCATTCTGAATCGCTTGTTCGATGATTTTAGGACTCGCAAATAACTCCATATGAGTCGCCAAAACCTCCTCTTGCATGGACGCCATCGACTCAGCGGAATTTCCTGTTCCAGTGCTTGCTAGTTCTCCCGAACGCTGCCCAACGAGCACAGCCAATTTTGACTCGTAGATCGGTACTTGATTCACGAAGTAGATGGTCGCCAATGTTGCGCCGACAAAGATTCCGAGCGCAATCAGGTGATAGCGTCGGCGAACAATTCCGAGCAGATCCAGATCGATGTCTAGATCATCAACTTCGTGATCGTCGTGGGTGTTGCTGCGAATCATGGAAGTACTGACTCGATTGCCTATTGAATGGTGCGGCGGCGAAAACTGCCTAAAACGCAATGCTGGGTTGCTGCGGTCATCTCGCCACACAGTTTTGCGTTTGTGCAGCGAACATGCTTTCGATTGACGTGACGTAGCGAAACTCGCCAAGACTTTCGTTTATCCGCGTCTTTCTAAAGTCACTGAGGAAACCTCGCCCCATGCGAACGATGCAGGTTCGAAACCCTATCCCGTAAAACTGAGCCGGGAAAAAATGAACTCACCCAACCTTTGTACAGGTTACCTGAACCCTCTCCAGAGCAACGCGAAATATTCAATCCTACCCCGCATTTTCGAACCACTTTGGCTTCGTTTTCAAAGCCGCACAACTTCTCACCAAGCCACAACAAACCATTTCAACGGAACCTTCACCGCCCTTGCGGCATCCCCACCTGACCGCGTCACGAATCAAGATGGTGTCAAGCAATGATAGCGTGAAACGCTGTCAAGCCGCTCCAACAGCAGGTCACAAAGAGCGACCTGTGTGACCTGATTCGTCGTGGTGCCAGAGATCAAATGGTAGCTTGCTCTCTTTTTGCGCACACTTCGTGCTCTTGGGTGACCGAACACCCCACCCGAATGGACGGATTCAACAGTCCGCCGTTCCGCGATCAGGATAAACGGGACTCCCCAGTATTCAATAGGCAACCGGTTCCAATTGGGGGATTCAGAAATAACGGACGCCTGAGCGTGTGCATTGAGGGCGAACGGCGACCTTTCCGCCGAAAAGAGTTTCGCCTTCATTGAATTTTAAAGCGTGGCTGTTTGGGCAAAGTGTCCGCCAAGAAAGGTCCGCTACACCGCGGATCGGTCGAGTGACAGCAATTTGTTGCCGCCGGTGTAGCCGGAAATCGAATTTCGTGACATCCGGATATCCAAGTTGCCAAGCCGCCGTCGCGATCCGGCGAGGATCCCCTCATCGTGTCCGATTGAAATGGATGTCGCGGATCACTCCGTGGTCCAGCCTCGAGTGAGTGCAGTGGGAGAGGGCGATTCGTCACTTGGAAAGTGACGGCTACGTTGGCGAATGGCGTGTCGGGAGAGTCTGGAAGAACAACGTCGGGGTTGTTCGGTATTTCAGGGCGTGAGTCCGAATGCTTGACGAATTCAGCTACGGGAGTAATGAACGTCGCGGATCACTCCGTGGTCCAGCGTTGGGTAGGCGGAATCGGAAAGGGAGATTCGTCACTCGGAAAGTGACGGCTACTTTGAGGGTGAACGGCGTGTCGGGATAGCTTGGAAAAGCAACGTTGCGGTTGTTCGGTATCTCAGGGTGTGGGTTCGAATTCTTGACGAATTCCGGCTACGAGGGGTGAGCGAATTCGGCGGCGGGATTGGGGAACCGTGAGGGAACGGGGCGGGTGATGCGCGGCGCGGGTTGGGTTCGGATATGCTGGTGGCCCCGGATTTTTGATCCGGATCCCCTCCCCATCTTTCCCGCCTTTGGAGCCCGCTCGTGACTCAACATGCTTTTCCTGAAAACGTTTCGGATCCTCGTCAGACAACAACGATGGCTGACGGCGCGGTGAGCGCTCGACCGTCGTTGACAGCGAATGATGGGGGCCGAATTCTGGCGAATCCGGCTACGGTAGAAGGAGAGAATCCGGGTACGACAGAAGAAGCAAATTCGGCGACATTCGGAGAGAATTCGGCGACGGTAGAAGAGGATCTAGCGACGACGATGATGAGGATTGAATGTTCGACACCGGACGGCTTGCGCCGTTCCGCTAAGGGTTTCGACGGCGTGCGTCGGTCGGCTAACGGTGATGGAGAGTTGGCACGGCGGAGGTTTTTAAAGTCGGCGGCGGTTGTGGGTGGGGTGGCTGCCGGGGCGACTTTGAATGCTCGGGCGGTGCATGGGCAGGAGACGCCGGATGTGATTCAAGTCGCTTTGGTCGGTGCGGGCGGTCGTGGGACGGGCGCGGCAAATGATGCGTTGCATGCGGACAACGCTCGGTTGAAAGTCGTCGCGGTGGCAGATGTCTTCCCGGAGAACGTGGCTCGCAGTGTCAAAGCCCTCTCGAATGAACACATCGATGCACCGGAGAAAGTGGACGTGCCGGAGGAACGGCAGTTTGTTGGCTTCGATGCCTACAAGCATGCGATGGACACGCTGAATCCCGGCGACATTGTGATCTTGGCAACGCCGCTGGCGTTTCGCTGGGTCCACTTCGAGTACGCGATCGAGAAGGGGCTGAACGTGTTCATGGAGAAACCGCTGACGGCGGATGGTCCTTCCTCCAAACAGATGCTGGAACTGGCGGCCAAGGCGGATGAAAAGAATTTGAAGTGCGGCGTGGGATTGATGGTTCGTCATTGCCGCGGTCGGCAAGAGTTGTTCAAGCGTATTCAAGACGGCCAGATTGGCGACATCATCATGATGCGAGCCTACCGGATGCACGGTCCGATCGCGTCCGCGTTCACCAAACGACGCTCGGATGACATGCCAGAAACGCTGTGGCAGATCAAGAATTTCCATAGTTTCTTGTGGGCCAGCGGGGGTTGCTTCAGCGACTTTTACATCCACCAGATTGACGAGACATCATGGATGAAGGATGCCTGGCCGGTGAAGGCACAGGCGTTGGGTGGCCGGCATTACCGCGGCGATTGGATCGACCAAAACTTTGACACTTACGCGGTCGAGTACACCTATCCCGACGGCAGCAAACTGTTCTTTGACGGCCGCTGCATGAAGGGCTGCCGCAACGACATGTCGAGCACGGTGCACGGCAGCAAAGGGTCAGCGATCGTGAGCACGTCGGGGCACACGCCGGGCAAGGTGCGGATCTTTGAAGGACAAAACCAAAGTCGCCGCGAAGTGGCTTGGGCTTACCCGCAACCGGAGAAGAATCCGTATCGGTTGGAATGGACGGACTTGGTCGACGCGATCATTCACGACAATCCTTACAACGAGGTGCCACGCGGTGTGCAAGCGAGCTTGGTGACCAGCATGGGACGGATGGCGGCACACACGGGCCAAGAGATCACGCTGGATCAAATGCTGAATTGCCCGCACGAGTTCGCACCGGGCGTGGCGGAGTTGACGGTGGATGGACCGGCCCCGGTGATCGCGAATGCGGACGGGTCGTACCCGGTGCCTCAGCCGGGAATCCTGCGTGAGGCGGAGTACGAGTTGTTTGACGTGTGAAGGATGTAGCCGGATTCATTCAAGACGTAGCTGAATTGGTCAAGAATTTGGGCGAGCGATGACGTGCGACATCCGAATTCTGGCGAATCCGGCTACGGGTGAGTGATATCGTCCGGTGGGAACCGGACCTACGAAGTCAGGTCCGTCTTGACCGGATGAGACATTGCCGACAGGTTCACGTGTTTTTGGTAAACGCATTGAGCCGGACCGAATTCTTGACGAATTCGGCTACGAGCGTTGAATGGCATGAATGTCGCGGATCACTCCGTGGTCCAGCGTGGGATGGTGGGACGAGACCTGGAATTAACAGGTCTCGTTTCGAGGGTGATTGGGCTGAGTCCCCATGTCACGCGGGGTGAGTTGGTGTGCGAGATGGCAAGGCATTGCTGGATGCCTCGCTTCTGCGAAGCATCGGCTGGGTGCCATGTGAGACATGGCCTACAGTGGTGTTCCGCTTACCGGGTTGCTGCCGTGTTCACAGAGAATTCGGCGACGGTCGAGTGGCATTGGTGTGGTTGTCCGGTGGAACCGGACCTACGAAGTGAGATCGTCCGGTGGGAACCGGACCTACGAATTTAGGATAGGAAGACACAGGTTTGTTTGAGTTGCGATGCACGGTTCGAAATTGCGGCCGCGTTCTTTCTGAGGTGGAACGTGGACTGAAATGCGAGCAAGGGCACCATTTCGATCGGGCTCGCGAAGGCTATTACAGTCTGTCCCAGCCTCAGGATCGCAAGTCCAAGATCCCCGGCGACGCGGACGCTGCGGTGGAAGCACGGCATCGTTGGTTGCAACGCGGGCATGGAAACGGATTGATCGAGGCACTCAAGCCTTGGGTTGAATCGACCGCAGGACAAAGCACCGATCGAACCGTCGATTTGGGATGCGGGGAAGGATCGTTTGGGCCGGCATTGTTTGCGAACATCCCACAACGCTACTGCGGCATCGACCTGTCGAAAAAGGCGATCAAACTGGCGGCGCGTGGTTGGAAAGAAGCGACTTGGGTGTGGGCCAATGCGGACCGGGCGTTGCCGATTGCGGACCGCAGCGTGTTACGCGTGGTTTCTCTGTTCGGGAGAAGGCCAACGTCCGAGATGGCTCGCATCCTGACCCACGATGGGGTGGCAATCGTCGCGGTGCCAGGAGAAAAGGATTTGATCGAGTTGCGTGAACATGTTCAGCAATCGGGGCAACGACGCAGCCGTTGGCAGAAGGTGGTCGACGAGATGGCGGAAGCCGGCTTGCAACTTCGCGAGCATTGTTTGTGGAAGGACCAAGTTGAATTGGATGGCGATGCGATCGCGGATGCGATGGCCATGACCTATCGCGGCGTCCGGTTTTCGCAGAATGCTCGCGTGCAAACCGCCACCGCGATGCGCGTGACGTTGGCGGCTGATTTGATGTTGTTTGAGAAAGCCGCGACGTAGATTCGGGTGTTGCAGCGGTGCGACGTTCGGTGGAACCGACAGCATCGTTCGGTGGAACCGAACCTACGGGCTTTGTTCGGTGGGACCGAACCTACAGGAAACGAATCAGGCGACTTTTTTGCCGCCGGGGGCTCTTAGGTCGAACAGGCCGAAGATTTCGTCGCGAGTGAGGCCGCCGGTCTTTGCGAGCGGGCCCGATTTGGCTGGTCCTTCGCCCATGGGATTCTTCGTCGGGTCCTTTTGATCCGCGAAAAGCATGTCGAACATTTCGCGTTTCTGATCCAGCACCGCGGCGATGCGTTGCTCAATGGTATTGACTGCCATCATGCGAGTCACGGTCACGCTGCCCGCCGCACCAATCCGGTGAGCCCGGTTGATGGCTTGGTCTTCAATCGCGGGATTCCACCATCGATCAAACAGGAAGACATAACGGCAAAACTGCAGATTCAATCCAACGCTGCCGGCACCGTAGCTCATCAAAATGATGTGGCTGTTGGGATCGTTTTTGAATTGTTCGATCACGCCTTCGCGTTTTTTGTGCGGGACTTTGCCGTGGTATTCCAGTGGTCCGAATCGCTCCAGCGTCGGACGCATTTTTTCAATCGTCTTGGTCCACTGGCTGAACAAGATTGCTTTTTGGCCGCTGGCGGCGACCTCTTCCATGTCGGCTTCCAAACGCTGCAGTTTGGCACTGGAATTGGTCACCGGATCGAAGTTGCAAATCTGTTTCAATCGCAGCACCAATTCAAACACGTGCTGCACGGTCAACGCTTCTTCGAGTTCCTCCAGGTGAACCACGCCTTCCTTTTCGGCGGATTCGTACCGCGACCATTGCTCCGGCGTCAGGTCGACATCCGCATCGCGATACAACTTGGGCGGCATGTCATCGAGCACCATGTCTTTCGTGCGTCGAAGAATGTAGTCCCCCGCCATGCCAGCCATTTGCGACATCGGCATCCCGGTTTGCAGATAGCCGGGCGAGAGAAAATCAAAGATGCCCACCAAATCATCCGGCGAGTTCTCCACCGGAGTTCCCGTGAGCGCCCACGAGCGTGTCCGAGGAATGGCACGAATGATTTCGCTGGTGGTATTGTTGGTGTTTTTGATGCGTTGGGCTTCGTCCAAAGCCACCAAATCAAAATGCAGACCGCTTTCCAGAACAATGTCCTTGTCGCGCATCAGCAATTCGTAGTTGGCAATCTTGACCGGCACATTGGGTTCGCGCCACTGGAACTCACGCTTTGCCGCGTTGCCTTCGATTGCGGCAACGGGAATCTCCGGGGCCCACACGCTGAACTCGCGCAGCCAGTTGCTGACCAAAGGCTTGGGACAGATCAACAGCACACTGCGAAGTTCGCCGCTGCAGAGCAACATTCGCATGGTGCTGACCGCTTGCATCGTTTTGCCCAATCCCATCTCGTCCGCCAACACACAGGCGTACCGCGGAAAGAGAAAGGCGATGCCATCGAGCTGATAGGGAAACGGCTCAAAGGGAAAGTTCAACTGGCCACTACCCACCAACAAATCCAACGGCGGCTGCAGCAGGTAGTACAAACGATCCTGCAACTTCACGATGTCGTTGGGCGGCTTGATACGAGACCGCTTGCCGAGCGATTTGCGTTTCTTGCGAACCGCTTCGGTGACTTCGTTGGTCTCTGCACCAATCGTTCCGGCGACAGCGCCGGCCGGTGGGTCTTGTTTCTTTGGAATCCACGACGCGAACTCGGGGAACAGAAAGCCCGTGGTGCGAGCCCGCAGCGGCGGCAACTTGATCGGCACCCGCATCGGCTGCAGAGCGGGCAACGTCCACTCATGGGCTTCCGATGCAAACGCGGTGGCCAGATCCCAACTGTTGCCCGCATCGATCTCACACTGCATGGCCGGCCGCGAGGAGGCCGGGTGACTCACGCGCGATAGACTTTCGGCCAGAGAGTTTGACTCTGGAAATTTTGACTCCGGAGATTCAATACCAGCGTCGGGCTGTGAGTCAATTTTTCCGGATTCGGATGGAGCGGGGACCGAGGGAGACTTTCGGAACCACACTACGCCGCCCTCGCGATTTGGGATTGAGCTTCTCGGATCGCTTCACGAATCCGTTCGAACGGCTCAATCAAATCAGGAAAGTCGCCCAACTGCTCAGCGACTTGTTCGGCCGCCTCGACTTGTTCCATTGCCACCAAGACCTTTTCATCGCGAATTCGCATCACGCAGTGGCCGGCGTGTTCGCGAGCGATGGTCGCTTTGCCGTCGTTTTCCGGTGTGGCGACGAAGCCCAACGTGCAGTCGGCATCGTTCATGCGAAGCGATTCCGTTTGCTCGCACAACAACATGGAAATCGGCGTGCGGCATTTCTTCAGCAACGTCGGCCCGATCACGTCGCAAATCAAATGCTGACGCAACGTGTTGCCAAACAGGATCTCATGAGCCTTGGTGGGACGCAGTGGCAACGTGCATTGAAATTCCAGTGGTCGCCCGCCTCCATTGAGAACCAGCAATCCACCGGTCCACCCGGTGCGTTCTTGTTGAACGGTCGTGAAGTATCCAAGCGTCGCAGGTGCCAATTTCGACTCCATCGTGGATTCGATTGTGAATGTTTGTGTCAATCTGTTTGTGTTCGTCAAGGTGTGGTGCCGGAGAACGGACTCAACGGACATGCGGGTGTCCATCGAGTCCGCTCGCCAGGCAACAGGACGATCGATCGCGTCCCGGCTGGGTCGACGAACGAGCCTGGTGCGTCCGTGGGGATGCAGCCGGCTCGTTCGTCCCGGGACGAATCGATCGGTTGAGTGGAAACCTTTGACTTGCATCCGTGGGGCAAAACGGATGCAAACCAATGAGTCGCGATGACGGATCAGTCGATTCGCTTCCGGTTGCTCACGAGCTTTGCAGGAAGCGACTGTTTCCGATCAATGACGAGTCAGTTGGCTTCCCTGAGAAGCGAGTTGCAAATGGCCATACAGCGTTTGGTCCTTTCGAACGAGGAAGAACTTTGCTTTGGAACCACGACGGATGTTGGGTTGTTCCAAGATCTCCGCCAAATCTTCCACGGCGGCGGTTTGCCACACGTGGATGCCCAACAAGACGTCGCCTGCCGCGATGCCTTGTTCTGAAGCGGCGGAGCCCGGACGAACATCCGTGACGATCAATCCGCCGCGATAGTTGGTACGAAGTCGTGAGTTCATTCGGCGAACGAACGATTCGCCGGCCGGTCGAACCGAGACACCAATCACTTGCCACGCCAAAGCCGACGCGGGATCACCAAATGCCTGGGCCGAAGCCGCCGTGGCAAGTTCCGTCTGGAAGAAGTCGCCGTCGCGTTCGAACTCCACCTTCAACGGATCGCCCGGTCGCAATTCCAGCACGGACAGTGCGTAGTTCAATGGGTCTTCGATCGATTGTTCGTTCAGTCGCACCAGCCGATCGCCCCGTTGCAAACCGGCTTGGTAAGCCGACCCGCCATCGTCCAATTGTGTGACCTGGATTCCGCCACGCGAGGTGGGTGCCCCCTGCATTCCGATCACCATTCGGCGACTGTTGTGTCGGTCGATCATGTCGGTGACCGTTTCCAACACTTGATCAATCGGAATGGCAAAAGCAATCTGTTGAGCACCGACTCGAACGGCGACGTTGACGCCGATCATCTCGCCATCAATGTTCAGCAGTGGGCCACCCGAGTTGCCCGGGTTGATTCCGGCACTGGTTTGAATCAGGTCACGGTATTGCTGCGTCTCGTTGACCGGTACATCGCGGTGCAGTGCACTGATGATGCCTTCAGTGCTGGTGTGCACATAGCCGAACGCATTCCCGATCGCGATGACCGTCTCGCCGATCATCAAGTCATCGCTGCGACCGCGAGGGATCGTTGGGAACGGGCCATTGCCTCGCAACTTCACCAATGCCAAATCGCTCTGGGGATCCGTCGCGATCAAGTCAGCTCGGGTGGCTTCCCCCGAATGCAAGGTCACGTTGAGATCATTGACGTCTTCCACGACGTGGTAGTTGGTGATCACGTATCCACGCGGGTCGATGACCACACCGGTTCCCATTCCGTTGACTTGCCGGAAAGAATCAGGCGAAGCCCCCGCCATGTTGGCAGCGGTGTTGCGGATCGTCTTTTGACCGTGCAGGTTCACAACCGACGGTGACGCACGACGAATCGCGGTGACCGTGGGCGTTTCACGCATCGAGCGGCTGGACCGAGCGTTGGTTCGCATCTCACGAACGCTGGTCTCGGCGGCGCGATAGCTGGTGGCGGTGACGTTTTGTAGGTCGTCAGCGGTCACCGTACCGACGCCGGCACCACTGGCGGTGAAACCGGCCAGCAATCCCATCGACAACAACACGCCCAGGGATGGGGAACGATGCGCCGACACGTGGCGTGAAGGCGAATGTTTTAGAAACCAACGCATGCAATCCCCGCACTTACGCAATCAAGCGGAAGTCATTGAAACAATGAATCAGCCCTCCACCTTGGTGATGGGTTGACTCGCAAAGGACACAGCCGCGAACCGACAAAGCGGAAGCACGTGATGTGACCGGTACGAGGGTTAGCATCGGACATCGCCGCAAGATCGCTTGATGTGCGCCAGACCGCGCCGCAAGGTTTGCCAATCTTCACAATCGACGAAAAATGAGACTTTTCGGTGAAGTTCAAAGCGGTCGAGAAAACGCAGAGAAACGCCGCTCCGCCAATAAAACCTTCCAATATTGGACGTTTTTTGGCCTGTTTAAGTCAGCTCGATCACCGCGTCCACGTTCACTCTTTGGCGGCGACCACGCGGCAACGCAATAAGGTCTCGTCCAAAGATTAGCTACCGAATCAAATGATAGCGGAAGGGCGCAAGCCCTCCGGTTTCGCGGCACCAGACGGCTTGCAGGCTGTTGTCTTATTTGCAGTTCCACTTGAACGGCAACTTGTTTACGGAAGCTATTGATTCAAGAAACTGAGCGGGCCGTCCGGTGGCACCACTCCCAAGCGACGTTGCCGGTCGGTTCGTTCCTGCGCCGAGCCTTCCGCGATGGGCAGCTCAACCTCGGGAAGTTCATCCAGTGTCTTTCCAGGATTGGCATCCAACCACGATGTCTCGAACAGTTTCAATTGTCTTTGCAATGGAGGCGAATGCGGCGTCAACTGAACCGCACGACGCTGCGTCCGAATGGCGGCGGGCAGATTGCCAGCGGCGTAGTAGCAACGACCGCAGGTATCCAGCAATGCTTCGCTGCCGGGGCTCAACTCCAACGAACGAATGCTGCGCTGCAGAGCCTTTTCGTAGTCGCCCTCCGTATTACTGACCAACCAAGCGTATTGGTTGTAGAAGTTGGCCAATAACAAATCGCGGATCGCAACCTGGCGTCCTGAACGACCGTTGCCTGATTGGCGGAACGTTTCTTGAGTTTCTGCGATGTCTTCATCAATTTCGCTCAAGACGGATTCGATTCGCGCCACCACCGACTCTTTCCAAGGTTCGTCCCATTCCAAACGATACATCGCGATCAGAATGTCAATGTTCTCGGTGTCCATTTCGAACGCCGCCTGCAATCGTTTGCTGGCCGCGGTGGGATCCTGCTTGGCGGCCAAATCCAATCCAGCTTGAAAATCCAACAAGCTTCTCAACGATTGATAGTCAAAATCGTGCGCCATGTAGCGATGGCGAAAACTGTCATCCTTTTCCATCCGTTCCACCAGTGGTTGCAACACCTCGACCACTTCCGCGGGACGTTGCAGCTCAGCCAGATGTTCCGCCAACTCAGTGCGTGCCATGGCGGCCGAGATATTCGCTAGCGGCAACTGATCGACCATCATTCGGTATTCATCTTGTGCCCAGTCGTACAATCCGCGATCCAGCAAATCCGCCGCCGATCGCAGATGGGCTTGCTCGTTGTTCTCAAGCAAAACCGGATGCAGTTGGGGTGCGTCTTCCTCGTCGGCGTTGACCACCGGATTCAACTTCAACGCCATCTCAGCTCGCTGTTCAGCCAACTCCGGTTGGTCCGATCGCAACAAGGCCTCCGCCGAGGCGTACAGCAGCGGTGGCGACTTTTCAAACAGCGACTGATGCTTGGCGTGAGCCGCCGTCACCACATCAAACAGTTGGTGATCGATCGCCCACAAAGCAGCGTCGGTCAATTCGCGGGTTCGTGACGGAATGACATCAATGTGCCGGATAAAGAAACTGGCCGCTTCGTCGGACTGGCCCAGCACGAGGGCTCGTTCGGCATTCAACCATGTCAAATGAAACAGCTCATCGCCTGTCACCACGCCCAGTTGCCACTGGGAATTCTCGGCGGGATCGGTTTGCCAATGAATCTCCATCTGCTCGATCAAGTCCGTCCACGCCTGCGGATCGAAGAGTCCCGATGTCAACTCATTGGCATACTGTTTGAGCCACTGGCTGGAGATGCGTGGGTCTTCTTCGAACACCACGTCCAAGTGTTTGGCCATGAGCGATCGGTCGTGTTCGCTGAGCCCTTTCCAACGAGACTCCTCGTCTTTCGCAATACCATCCGCGTTCGAGTTCGCGGGCAGCCCGTTCTCTCGCCCATCCATTTCGCGAACCGGTTGAGCCAACAACGCCAGCGCCGCGAAACGGCTGAGCGACGATTCCGGTTCGAACCGCGCCACTCGCACCAACGCCGGAAAGGACTCCATGATTGGCAAACTGGCCAATCGACTGATCCGTTGCTTTCGGGCCATCACCGTTCGCGAACTGAACTCATCGAGGATCTCTCGCACTTCGTCGGAGTCCGAGCTGATCGCCCACTGAACCCGTCCGTCGCTGGTGAGCTTTCTGGCAACGATCGCAACTTCGTTGTCGGGGTGGTACCTGGCCCGTCGCAACGCATCAAACGCCGCCAAACCGATCCGAGACAACTGTTGACGGGAACGAACCCGCGTCGCGTAGCTATCGGATCCCAAGCCCTCAATCAACGCGGCGATCTCTTCGTCGTCCGCGATGGGGACCGTGCTCAGCCATTCACTGTCAGCGTTTGCGGATTGGATCCAGCCGCCATTGCTGGCACCGCCGACAAAGCCCCCGACCCCCAAGATCCCAGCATCCCAGATTGCAGCGAGAGGGCTGAACAGACACCCAACCGCGATCAACACCGCCCAGCGTTGATCCGCAATCCAACGTCGATCGGCATCCCACCAAGTGATTCGACGAGTCGTGGGACGAGCAATTCGTTTCGGCTCGCGGGTGGGAGGGGCTTGGATTCGCATCGTTGGATCTTCCGGTGAACGAGAGAATCGATTCAAAATTGGCACTCCGAATTGTAGCAATTTTCGATCTGCAAAATTGAAAATGCCCGTCGATACGGACTGGAACACACCTGGAATGGCCGCGTGATGAACACTCGATGCGTTGCCTCACGCGGTCGGCCAGAGGGATCCCGTCACGAACCGGCAATCCAAACCCCGCGATGAAACAGGCGTATTCGACGACGCGACGCACACGCCCATCAAGAGTTTCGCGGCCCCTCCGCGAGCGGGAATGGCATCGATTTGGATGCTTGGGGGCGAAGTTTGATTCCCCGGATTTGTTTGATTCTGTCGTTGGCGACAACTAAGCTTGGACCGTCTGTTGTTCAACATTCCGCTCTTAGTCACAGGGTCCCCGTCGCGATGAAGATTCGCTTTGCCTCGCCACTTCTCCTTTTCGCCTTGGCGATTGGCTTTTTGACCGCCACCCAGACCAACACTTCGCACGCTCAATCCGCTGTTTTGGCCGAGATCTACGGGCGCGGAGTCCACGCCTACAACGCTGGGAACTACAGCAAGGCGTACGAGTTGCTTTCGATGGCGATCGACAACAACATTCGCGACCCACGTGCCTATTACTTCCGCGGGTTGGCCGCCAACGCCAGCGGCATGGGATACGCCGAAGGCGATTGGCAAATGGGTGCCGATTTGGAAGCCCGCGGTGGTGACAGCCGCTCGATCGGTCAAGCGTTGTCGCGCGTCCAAGGCTCGCAACGTCTGAAACTGGAGTCCATTCGCGAAAAAGCTCGATTGCAAGCCTTGGCATCGGGCGTGGCTCGTTCAAATGTTCGTGCCGGTGAATTGGGCATGTCCGCTCAACCCGCTCCTGTGCGTCCCACTCCAGGAGCTAACCCAGGTTTGCAGCGAACCGCCACCCCGCCACCAACTCCGGGTGCCGACGACAATCCATTCGCTGATGATTTGGCTTCGGAAGATCCCGTCGTCGAGTCAAACGATGCCTTCGAAGGTGCGATGGACAACCCGCTGGCAACCGAAACGGCACCTGCCGACGCAGCCGCCGCTCCCGCCGACGCTGGTGGCAGCCCGTTTGACGGTGGCGGAGCCGACGCATCGAACCCATTCGCCCCATCGGGTGATGCGAATCCATTCGGTGCCGGTGACGACGATCCTTTCAAGGACTTTTAATCCAGTCTCGATTTCACGTGCTGTCAGTTCTGTCTTTGAGCAGGGTCTGTCTGACAGCAGGCAAACATCTGTCGCCTTTCGAAGAGCGAAAGCGGTCTGAACAAAGACTGCTTTCGCGGAACGAAAGGCGATCTCTGTTTTGCCCCCGGCGTTTCGCTCGTTCGAATCGAGTTTCTCGCCCGTTCCTTCCGATGCGTCCCGCTGGTTCAGCCGCGTGAGATTCAACCATCCGCGAACCCGTTTGGCTTGCGGATAGCGATTCGACGTTCGTAAAGTGTGCTTTTCCCGCCACTTTCTCTGTTGAACGCGAATTCAGTGTCTTTGACCATCGAATCCATTTGCCAATCGCTTTCCGCCATCGCTCCATTGAAGTTGGCAGAAGAGTGGGACAACGTGGGGTTGCTGATGGGCGACCGCTCGATGGAAGCCCACCGGATTTTGACTTGCCTGACGATCACCCCCGCCGTGGTGGAGGAAGCGATCGAACTGGCGGCCGATTTGATCATCACGCATCATCCGTTGCCGTTCAAACCGATGGCTCGGATCACGACTGATTCCGCGGCCGGATCGCTGGTTTGGAAACTCTGCCGAGCCGGCATCGCCGTGTATAGCGCCCACACCGCCTATGATTCCGCCGCTGGTGGGATCAACGACCAATGGGCACAGCGTCTGTCGTTGATGCAAATCAAACCGCTCAACCCGTTTCTCGAAGATCCCAGCGTGGGATCAGGTCGCTACGGGGAACTGCCCGAGCCGATGACCGCTCGGGAGTTTTTGGCTTTCGCGGCAAATTCATCTGGATCCACGCGGCCGAGGTTGGTCGGTGATTTTGACCGGCCAGTGCGTCGGATCGGCATTGGCTGTGGCAGCGGAGGCTCGTTTGTCGGAGCCGCCCGTCGTCGCGGTTGCGATCTGCTGCTGACCGGCGAAGCCACGCTGCACACGTGTTTGGAGGCGGAAAACACGGGATTAACGCTGGCCCTGGTCGGTCACCACGCCAGCGAACGATTCGCGATGGAAACGCTGGCGGAACGCCTGCTCCGTGAGATCCAGCCGCTGCACGAAAACTTCGCTGGCCAGACCACCGACACGCCGGCGTCCCCTACGGGCAATTGGGTCCGCAGCAGCCAAAGGGAACGAGATCCGATCGCAGTTGACCCAATTTCCCTGAACCCGTAACGTTGGAAGTTGGCATGGTTTACGTAAGCCGCACGCTTTCACCCCCCAATCGCACTGATTTGATCTTTTATGTCCATCCTGGAACGTCTTTGGGACCTCCTTGGCCTCGTCTTCGGTAGCACGTTTGAACGTGCCGGTAGCCTGGCCACCAGTGTGTTCGGGTCTGCCAACGCGAGGCAGGTTGCCAAATTGCAGGAAGCCGCCGATCGCATCGGCACGATGGAATCGAAGTACGCCGCGTTGTCAGACGAAGAGCTGCGCGAACAAACGTTCTTGTTCCGCAAACGACTTCGCGAAGGCGAAACGCTCGACGACATCATGGAAGAAGCGTTCGCGGTCTGTCGCGAAGGCGGCAAACGTTTCCTCGGCATGCGTCACTACGACGTTCAGTTGATTGGTGGCATGGTGCTGCACTCCGGCGCGATCGCGGAAATGGTCACCGGGGAAGGGAAAACTCTGGTTGCCACATTGCCCGCCTACCTGAACGCATTGGAAGCCAAAGGCGTTCACGTCATCACGGTCAACGATTACTTGGCACGTCGCGATATGGAGTGGATGGCACCGCTTTATATGAACTTGGGTTTGACCGTTGCCGCCATTCAATCGGGAATGTCGACCAGCGAAAAACAAGCCGCCTACCAGTGCGACATCACCTACGGAACCAACAACGAGTTCGGTTTCGATTACTTGCGTGACAACATGCGTCCCGCGGCCAAAGGCGACGATCGATTCCCCAGCGAGGTGCAGCAGTGCCAAGGCCCGTTGAACTACGCCATCATCGACGAAGTGGACAACATTCTGATCGATGAAGCTCGGACACCATTGATCATCAGCGGCCCCGCCGACTTGGATTTGGGACGCTATGGCGAAGCGGATCGCGTCGCACGACAACTTCGCAAAGAAGAACACTTCACCGTCGACGAGAAACAACACAACGTCACGCTCACCGACGAAGGCGTCCGCGCCGCAGAGGAATTGGCGGGAGTGGAAAGTTTCTACACCGCGGGCAACATGGAATGGCCGCACCTGATCGACAACGCTCTGAAAGCACATTACCTGTACAAGCTGGACGTGAACTACGTCATCAAAGACAAGCAAATTGTCATTGTTGATGAGTTCACGGGCCGATTGATGGAAGGCCGCCAATGGAGCGATGGTTTGCACCAAGCCGTGGAAGCCAAAGAAGGCGTGCCGATCAAACAGGAAACGCAAACCTTCGCCACGGCATCGCTGCAGAACATCTTCAAGATGTACAAGAAGCTCTCGGGGATGACCGGTACGGCAATGACCGAGGCCGATGAGTTCTGGAAGATCTACAAGCTCGATGTGGTCGCGATTCCGACTCACCGTGGCTTGCAGCGCATCGAACATCCCGACCTGATCTACCTAACCGAAAAAGACAAGTTTAACGCCATCGCCGACGATGTCGAACGAACCCACAAATGGGACGTCTTGGTGCTGAAAGACGGCAGTGAGACTTGGGGCAAAATCAAGTCCGAGAACGACTCGACGATCGAATTGCAAGGCAAGGGCGAAAAGCAAACCGAAAGCTTCAACCGTGACCAAGTGGTTTCGATCGAGCGTGCCGGACGGCCGGTCTTGGTCGGTACCGTCAGCATCGAAAAGAGCGAACGGTTGTCGGCGTTGCTCGAACGACGCGGCATCAAACACGACGTTCTGAACGCGAAACAGCACGGCCGTGAAGCGGACATCGTTTCACAAGCGGGTCGCATCGGGGCGGTCACCATCGCGACCAATATGGCGGGTCGTGGTACCGACATCATCCTGGGTGGTAACCCGGAAACGCTGGCGTGGGCCCAACTGCAACACAAATACCCCACGCGTCTGGAAGTGCCGGACGACGAATGGAAAGCACTCGTCGATGAGATCGACGAACGCGAAAACATGAGTGCCGAAGGCAAGATCGTTCGTGAGATCGGCGGTCTGTACGTGCTCGGTACTGAGCGTCACGAATCGCGCCGGATCGACTTGCAGCTTCGCGGTCGTTGCGGTCGTCAAGGCGACCCCGGTGGCAGCCGATTCTTCCTGTCGTTGGAAGACGACTTGATGCGAATCTTTGCTGGCGACTTCGTCAAAAGCATGATGGAACGCATGGGCATGAAAGAAGGCGAAGCCATCGAATCTTCGCTGGTCACCCGACGCATCGCCGCGGCTCAAAAGAAAGTTGAAGAACGCAACTTTGAAATTCGAAAGAGCTTGCTCGAATACGACGAAGTGATGGACGAGCAACGCAAACGCGTTTATCGCTATCGCCAAAACTTGTTGGACGGACACAGCTCACGCGAAATGTTGCTGTCTTTGATCCACAACGAAATCCAATCGCACGTGGAAACGTTCCTGGAACCCAACTACGGCGTCGAAACGTTCTCCACGTTTGCCGGTGGGAAGCTGGGTTGCCAATTGGACGCTCGCGATTTCCAGAACATGGATTTCGAAATGGCCAACACTTACGCCAAGGATCAAGCCGAACGTGCGGCCGAAGTCACCGTTGCCGAAGCCGTGGAGGAGAACCTTCCCGAGGCAATGGAAGAGGAGTGGAACTGGAAGGCCATGGCGACTTGGGCGAACACTCGCCTGAGCACCAACTACCAAGACCACCAACTGAAGAACAAAGACCGTGATGAGATGATCGATGAATTGATCTCACACGCTCACCAACAAATCGAAGACACGGATCTGACCGAAGGCGAACCGCTGCTCGAATCCGACTACGGCCTGCGAGTGCTGTGTGCTTGGATGCGACACAAGTTCGGAATCGAAACGACACCGGAAGAGTTCCGCGAAGTCGAGGATCGCCGCAAGGTCACCGAAGAGCTCAACCAACGTGCTGAAGCGGCCTACTCCGAGAAGGAAGCCGAGTACCCAGTCCTCACCGGGATTTCTCGCTTCACAGAAAAACAGGGTGCCCAAGTTTCACTGGACCGCGAAGGTTTGGTGTCCTGGGTTCGCGGACGATTCGATCACGAGCTGAGCATCGATGAAGTCAAGCTAAATCGCGACGATTTGAAGACGCAACTGATTCAGTACAGCAAGCAAACGGCGGGAGCGTCTGGCGAAGTCCAGGCAAAGGCCAACGAAAAGGTCGCGGACCTATTCGGCAAGGCCGACGACGACGTGACCGCATCGCTCGCCAGCGGGCAGACCGGGAAGCTAGAGGCCCTGGCAACTTGGTTGCAGGAAGAACTGGGTCACCGCAGCACGACCGAAGATTTGTCGCGGATGAATCGCCAAGAATTGACGTTGGCGGTCAACGGTGCCGTGGATGACAAGTTCCACCCCGAAATGCGACGCATGGAACGCCAGATCCTACTGAACATCGTCGACGATTCGTGGAAGAACCACTTGTTGACGATGGACCATTTGCGAAGCAGTGTCGGGCTGAAGGGCTACGCTCAGATGGACCCAAAAGTCGAATACAAACGCGAAGGCATGCGTTTGTTTGAATCGATGTGGGATTCAATCGGCGAGCGAGTGACCGACCTGATCTTCCGCATGGAGTCTTTTAACGACGACTTCATTCGAAGCACCTGGGTGGATGCCCGTCCACGGCATGACGACGCTCACGAAGCGGGACGCATCGCGGCTCAGAAGGCAGCTCAAATGGAGTCCAACACCGCCGCACAACGTGCCGCCGCTGCCAGCGAAACGCAAACCGAAGGCAGCGTGGACACCATTCGCGCGGAAGAACCACGCATTGGACGAAACTCCCCCTGCCCGTGCGGTAGTGGCAAGAAGTACAAGAACTGTTGCATGCGTCGCGAAGGCTAGTGCCACACTCTCCGCCCAGCACAACGGTAGGTCCGGTTCCACCGGACAACACCACGTAGGTCCGGTTCCACCGGACAAACCCAACGCAACTCGGTTCCACCGGCCCCGGAAAAACCATCCCGCAGCTTTCGCAAGGGAACCACCTGGTTCCCTCGTCGCACCACAAGGCCCGCATCGCCAAGGAAGGCAACCATGTGGCTCAATCTCGCTTATCTCTTCGCATTGACCGCTGTCTCACCCGTGGTCGTTTACCGGATGCTGCGGCACGGTCGCTATCGACGCGGCATCGGCGAAAAACTGTTCGGCATTTCCGCTGATCGAGGCAACCAATTGCGCGGCGGATCGAATGGCGTGCTTTGGTTGCATGCCGTCAGTGTCGGTGAAGTCAATCTGCTTCCGGAATTAGTCCGCCGATTGCAAAAACGATCACCGCAATCCGCCATTGCAATCAGCTCGTCAACGGACACGGGGTATGACTTGGCTTGCAAGCATTTTGGAACCGAACGAGTCTTCTTCTGTCCCTTGGATTTCAGCTGGGCCGTTCATCGCACGCTGAAACACTTGGGTTGCCAACAATTGGTGCTGGCCGAATTGGAATTGTGGCCCAACTTGATCCACGCCGCTGAATCGCACGGATGTCGAGTCGCCGTGATCAACGGACGACTCAGCGAGACCAGCGCGTCGCGTTACCAACAGTTTTCACGTTGGCTGCGGCCGACGTTTGAACGATTGAACCAAGTTGGTTGCCAAGACACCGCCGCGGCGGAGCGTTTTGTCGCCTGTGGCGTGAATGAGAAAAACGTGGTGGTCACAGGATCCCTGAAGTTTGACAACGCCCCCACGACGCGAGACACGTCCGAGGTCAACGAGCGAATCAATTGGGCCGGCGTCGATCCGTGGCATCGCGTGTGGTGCTTTGGCAGCACGCAGTCCGGTGAGGAGAGCATGGGACTCCGCGTTTACCAACAACTTCGCGAGCGTCATCCTGACCTGAGGTTGATCCTGGTCCCACGTCACAAGGAACGATTCGACGAGGTGGCGTCGCAAATCCAAGACGCCGGCCTGAAGCCGGTGCGTCGCAGTCGAAACGAGAGCCAATACGCGGACCAATGGGATTCCGACGAAGTCATCCTGATCGACACCATCGGCGAACTTCGTCATTGGTGGGGCGTTTGCCACATCGCCACCGTTGGCGGCAGCTTTGGTGACCGAGGAGGTCAAAACATGCTCGAGCCCGCTGGCTACGGGTGTGCTGTGTCGTTCGGCCCCAACACCAAGAACTTCGACACCATAGCCAAGCAGTTGCTCGCGGCTGAGGGTGCTGTTCGGGTGGCCGACGAGTTGGAGCTGACGCAATTCGTCACGAAATGCGTGACCGATGTCGCTTCGGCGGACGCTCTGGGACAGGCCGCGGCGAAGTTGGTTCAACAACATCGTGGGGCGTACAACGAAACCCTGCAGATGCTTCGCGGGGAGGATCTTCGCAGCGTGGTACGAGCTGCCTGAGGTGCCCGTCCGGTGGAACCGGACCTACAACAACCCGTCCGGTGGAACCGGACATACAGTGGATCGTCCGGTGGAACCGGACCTACGTGGTGAGTTGGTGGAACTGGAGGGAGGCTGGATTAAGCGAGCACTCTTGCTAGCCGATGGCTCCGCGATCACCGGTGGTGGCCAGCGTTAGATCGGCGGCGTAGCAATCGACAAGCGTCCCCAGGTTCGCACTTCGATCAATTTCTCGAAATGTTCGCAGCGTGCGGTCCAAACGACGATGCGTGGCGGGATCGTACTCGCCGGACTTGGCATCGTTCCGCAATTGCCTGCGGTAGTGCTGCACGGCAATGGAAAAAACATCTCGCAGTGCGGCACGTCGCTTAGGAACGTCCTTGCTAATCGAATCCAGATGCCCATTGATCAATCGAGCGATCGCGACGGGATCGGGGACGGGAGCGTCCAATTGGTTCCACAACGCTTCGCGAATTTTGTCACCGCCACCGCGAACCAGACGGATCGCAACGTGCATGTCGCCGGCGGACAATTCGATTGCCGCGTCCAATGCCTCGTCCGATACCGAGTCAACCTGCAACTCGTCGTCTTCCGTTGCCGACCACTGCAACTGTTTGCGAAGCAGTTGGCGGCCATGTTCCCCGGTGGGTGATTGGAACCTCAGGACTTGGCAACGCGAACGAATGGTCGGCAGTTGTCGTTGCTCGCTGCTACCAATCAAGATGATCAACGCGTTGGCGGGTGGCTCTTCCAACGTCTTCAGCAAACAGTTGGCACCTTCTTCGTTCAAAAAGTCCGCGTCATGAAGAATCGCGACTTTACGTTTCGCCTGCATCGGTCTCAGGTGCACGTCGTGGCAAAAACCTTCTTGCAAACGCGCGTCCACCGGGCCAATCAACAACTCCAACGGGATCAGAGTTTTGTCGTCGGGCTTGCTGACTTGAATGAAATCAGGATGTGTTCCGGCACGGACCTGAACGCACGCGGGGCAGGTATTGCACGGTGCCATCTGTTCCGGCGAACTGCGTTCACACAGCAAGGTTTGCGTCAGCAAGACCGCGGCGGATGTTTTGCCCACGCCACTGGGTCCCACAAACAGCAGGCTTCCACCCAAGCGACCTTGCTGGATTGCAGCGGACAGTCCAGCGATCAATCGGTCATGACCGATCAAGTCCGACCAAGCATCCAGCGGAGGCGCATCGATCGCGATGGCACGCGTTGTCTTGGCGGCTTTTGATCCGGAACCCGAAGCTTTCTTGGCGGCCACCGATCAGCCGTCGAGGTTGGAGTTGGAGGTTTCGCTACCGTCCAAAGCGGTGATCTTGTCGATGCGTTGCGCGTGACGGCCGCATTCAAACTCCGTCCGCAGCCACATCAACACCAACTCATCGATGGGACGTTCGCCGATCAAATCACCGGGCAAGCACAGCACGTTGACATCGTTGTGACGCCGCGACATTTCGACGATGACTTCGTCGTAACAGGACGCCGCCCGAACACCGTGGAATTTGTTGGCGACAATGGCCATCCCGATTCCGGTACCGCAAATCAAAATCCCGCGGTCCAGCTTGCCGTCTTGAATCTGCTTGGCAACTCGGATCGCGAAGTCCGGGTAGTCCACCGGGTCGGTGGAATCCGTTCCTTCGTCACACACTTCAAAGCCTTCTCGTTGGAGCGTTTGCACCAACCGTGCTTTGATATGCACGCCGCGATGGTCGCTAGCTAAGCCTACTTTGATCGTCATGCCTTACTCCGAACCAACATTATGTGGCATTGGTTCGTCATCCGGGCCTTCGTCGGGACCATCAGACGGAAAAAAATCGGCGGGAAGTTGGCCCAGCCAACCTTCCAGTTCACCCACGATTTGATCCGCACATTGTTCGTAAACATCGACGGGCATGCCCACGGGATCGCTGATATCGCCCCCGTCACGTCGCAGGGTGAACACGCGTTCGGCACGATCCGGCCACGCCGCGACGATTGCTTCGCGGTGGCGGCGGGTCATGGTCAAAACCAAATCCGCCATCGACATCAAGGATTCTTCCAAGGGCTGGCTGGCGTGTCCCGTCAAATCCAACCCGCGTTTGCCCATCACTTGGACCGCCTGAGGACTGGCACCGCTGCCATGTCCCGCGGCAACGCCCGCCGAAACCACTCGGGCCACGTCTTCGCGACCAAACTTGCGACGCAACGCTTCGCGGAGCAGGGTTTCGGCCATGGGGCTGCGACAGGTGTTGCCGGTGCAGACGAGTGCGATGACTGGTTTGACGAATTGATTCATAGCAGCTTGTTGGATGACTCCCGTTCGCTCGACGTGCCACTGATTGCCCGTCACGCGGACCACCGTTCCCTCATCACCATAACGACTGATGCCGTCGTCGAGCAGCAGTGGCAGCGTTTCCCCCGTTCCTTCCGCCAAAGCAGACTGAAGTTTTTCCGCCGTATTGGGGGGCGATTGGTCCGGACGCCCGATTTCGGCCCAAACCAACGGTGCGGATAAATAGCGATGGATGTGGCTCAGCAACCGATGTTCGGACACCCGAAAGGCGACCGCACCACCGCCCGATGCGGATTCGCAACCGGCACCGACTCGAAGCACATTCGCGACGATTTCAGGCAAACAACTCGTCGCGGAAACGGCATCATCGCATTGAGCGATCAACGTCAGCGGACCGGGAAAGCAGCGTTCCGACAACCGTCGAGCCAGCGGGGTCATCGGCATCAAGAAATCTCCCACCGCGTCACCACTGCGGACGGACAAAGCAATCGCCCCGGATTCTTGAGCTGGTGCAACGATCGTCGCCTCGTCATCTGCGTCGCCGTCGACTTTCCAATCGCGGCATGCGGCGGTCCACTTGGCCAATCGGCGCACGGCCGCCGGACAGAGAGAACTGGCCACCAAACCATAGACTGTCTCGCTGGGCACACCGATGACTTGGCCCTCGACCAGCGCTTGCACGCTGCGATGCACGATGTCACGCGGGTCGTCAGTGGTTTGCAGGTCGTAAATCATGAGCTGTGCAAGAAGAGTTCTGCATCCGCGAATGCGATGGACTGTTATGCTAGCGATTTGGGGTCGTGGATGGCAGCCTGCCAGATTGGTGGCAGGTTCGAACGCTCCGCCATCCTGCTACCCACCACGCTTCCGATTCTCGTTTCCATCCCGAGCCACCGCCCTTGGACGAAACATCCGATCGACGAGACACCTGGATGCCGCTGGATCGTCGTGATGCGATCCGGCGAATGTTGCTGGGTGCTGCCGGGGCGTTGGCAATGTCCCCGCTTTCAGGGTGCGTCGCGTCCGCGATGGGCGGAACCCCGGACCTCGTTTGGGGCCGACGTGGGCTGTCCGATGGTCGATTTCTGAAACCGCGTGCGATGGCGATCGATCCGGAGGACCAACTCTACATCGTCGACACGACCGGCCGGATCCAAGTTTTTGATGCTGATGGACAACATTTACGAACCTGGAAGACGCCCGAAACCGCAAACGGGCGGCCTACTGGGATGATCTTTGACGGCCAGCGCAAACGCTTGCTGGTGGCCGACACTCATTACTACCGAATGCTGGCGTTCACCGCAGAAGGCGAGATCGTTCCCGAAGAACAAATTGGCGGAACCTCGGGCGATGGCCCCGGCGAATTTGCCTTTGTCACCGACATCGCGATCGATGCGAGTGGTTGCCGCTACATCGGAGAGTATGGAGCTTCCGACCGGATTCAGCGTTTCGCCCCCGATGGCCAATTCATGACGCAGTGGGGCGGAACGGGCCGCGAAATCCAACGCTTTGTTCGTCCACAAAGCTTGATGGTCGACGGTGATACGCTCTGGATCGCGGACGCCTGCAATCATCGTGTGCAACGATACGACATCTCCCAAACCGAACCGAAATGGATCGGATCCTGGGGCCATGAAGGCAAACAGCTTGGCGAATTCTACTATCCCTACGGCATTGACATCGACGAGGACGGCACCGTGCTGGTTTGCGAATACGGCAACCAACGCGTTCAACGCCTGACCCCCGATGGCGATCCGATCGCGTCATGGGGCGCGCCCGGCCACGGACCGGGTCAGCTCTACCAACCATGGGGTTTGGTCATCGACTCCAAACGCCGCGTGCACGTGCTGGACAGCAACAACCATCGTGTTCAGCGGTTTTATCTACCCGGGTGATTGGACCGTCTCGATCCAACAGGCGGCACTCGAAATCGATGCACTCAATCGACGGCCCGTGCGGAACGACCAATATCGGTGGTCGCTCAGTCGTGGGCTTGCTCACGAAAAACGTCAGTCAATCGCTGGCGGATCAATCCGCCCCAAAGGTCATACCCGGCTTCGTTCAAATGCAATTGATCCTCGACAAACAAGTCTTCACGAGGCTGATTTTCGTGCGTCAAAAACGTTTCGGCGGTGGCCACAAAGTGGACATTGGGTTCGGTGAAGCAAACCTCACGCAACATCGCGTTGAGCTGGCGAATCTTCGGCCAAGCGTCATAGCGAGACCGCGTGGGAGTCACCTCCACGAGCAACACCGGTGCGTCCGGACGATGTTCTCGCGAGATGCGGACGACGTGGCGAACCAAGGGTTCGACTTGCTCCGGCGTGAAATCCGTTTCGCGGCCTGAGATGTCATTGCCAACGAAAATCACCACGCCGCGATAGTCGTGGGGGGTGATCAATCGCTGGGCGAAAACCGCCAAGTCGGAATACTTTGCACCACCGTAGCCGCGTGGAATCACACGAAATGGCGAAAGGTCCTCCGCCGCCGAGTCCCAACGCCGAATGCTGCTGCTGCCGATCAGTAGGATGCCATCGGCGGGATCATCGGTCTGCTCATCGAGCGTTTCATATTTGCGAATCTCCTTTTCCCAGCGTTTGGTGGCGGCTTCCACGTAGGGTGCCAAGACATCACTGGAGGTTGGCTGTGTGACTGACAGCTCTGTATTCGCGGATTCCTTCTCAGCGATGTCACCGCCAGCAATGTCATTGCCAGCCCGGTCCTGAGCCATCGCGGAACAGACCGCACATAACATCAAACCGACTGCCAACGTTTGACGGAAAACGCGTGCGAGCAGGAAACGGTCGGCACCCATTTCGGTGCGAGAGAGATTCAAGGAGGGCATCTTGGCGGGGTTGCTGGGTGGGAAGAATGCAAGGCGGGGAGGGCGAAAAGTTAAGATGCGTAGTTTAGCAGGTTTTGCATCGAGTTTCGCACGCGCCGTGCATGCACGTCACCGCTTGCCGAGACCAAACATTTGCGACGCGGGTCGATAATTTGCTACGGAAGAGCACCGACGAACACCTTCGCCGGTCAACCCGTCTTGTCACCTGGTGTTCAATCGCGAACACTGAACCTTCTTGTCCCGAATGGGCCATTTGTTCATGACGGCAACCCTGTTTTCCACGCCAAAGGCTACCACGAATGTCCGATCCGTTTGGTTCCCCGTTTCCGTCCCTGCATGATCAGAACCTAAACGCGCAACACGCCATGGCTTCGGATCATCTTCGCGCCAGCGCGGCTTCTTATCAAAGCTATCAACGCCAACGTCAGATGACGCTGGGCGATTTGCTGCTTGAAAACCGAATCGTGTTCATGCAAGGCGAGATTCACTACGCCAATGCAAACGAAATCGTGATGAAGCTGTTGTATCTTCAGAGCGAAAACCGTCGCAAAGACATCCACCTTTACATCAATTCGCCCGGCGGCAGCGTCACCGCCACCTTGGCGATCTATGACACCATGCAAATGCTGTCTTGCCCAGTCGCGACCTACTGCGTTGGGGAAGCTTGCAGCGGAGCCGCCGTGTTGTTGATCGGTGGTGCCAAAGGCAAACGCTTCTGCCTGCCCAACAGCCGCGTGATGATGCACCAACCTTTGGGCGGTGTATCTGGACAAGTCAGCGACATCGAAATCCAAGCCGCGGAAATGTTCCGTTACCGCGACAAGCTGAACGAGATCATCGCTAGCCACTGCGATAAATCAGTGGAACAAATCGCGAAAGACACCGATCGCGACTTCTTCTTGGACGCACAACAAGCCAAAGAGTACGGGCTCGTTGACGACATCTTGCTGGGAACTCCCGCAGGCGAAAACGAAGAGGACTGATTCGGTCCCACTTCGGCATTCTCTTTCATCAACGAACTCAACCCATTAGGACATCATCATGCCCGTTATCCCTTACGTGGTCGAAAGCAACGGCCGCGAAGAACGCACCTACGACATCTACAGCCGGTTGCTCAAGGACCGCATCATTTTCTTGGGCCAGCAGGTCGACGACCAAATCAGCAACGCGTTGGTCGCTCAGATGTTGTTTTTGCAAGCGGATGATCCCAAGAAGGACATCCACATGTACATCAACTCACCCGGCGGAAGCATCACCGCAGGCATGGCAATCTACGACACGATGCAGTTCGTTTCGTGCGATGTGGCCACCTACTGCATCGGACAAGCCGCCTCGATGGGCGCCGTGCTGTTGACCGCCGGTGCCAAAGGCAAACGCTTTGCACTGCCCAACGCCCGGATCATGATTCACCAACCGCTGGCCGGCATGCAGGGAACCGCTCGCGAAGTGGAAATTCATGTGGCGGAACTGCGTCGTATCAAGCAACGCATGAACGAAATCATGATCGAGCACACCGGTCACTCGCTCGAGAAGATCGAAGAAGACACCGATCGCGACCGTTTCATGTCGGCTGATGAAGCACGTGAATACGGATTGATTGACAAGGTTGTCAAAAGCATCGACGACTGATCAACGATGATGTAAGGCGGGGCCGAATCCCTCGGCCCCGTCTTCGCATCGGTCGTCCAAGACAGGATGTCTCGCCGCCCCCTTCGTCTAGCGGCCCAGGACATCGGCCCATATCAGGCCGGAAACGCTCGTTCGAATCGGGCAGGGGGTATTCTTGCGATTCTCGCTTCCAGACGCGTTCAGCACGTCGAGATCAATTCCAAAGTGCTGCCCTCGCGAGCCTCGGCCGACAGCGACTCGAGACTCACGCCTTCTCCAAACGCGATGTCCACTGCTGGATCTGCTCGCGAACTCGATCCGGTGCGGTCGAACCTTCGCTGCGGAACGCGGCGATCGCATTGGCGGTCCCCAACACTTCGTAAACCGATTCGTCGATCTGATCGCTGAGGGATCGATACGTTTCGATCGGCAAGTCGGACAACGCGACGCCGGTCTTCATGGCTTCTTGCACGATGGCACCAACCAAGTGATGAGCGGTCCGCTGCGGCATGCCTCGAGCGATCATCCATTCCATCAACGTGGTCGCGTCGAGATAACCCTTTTCGATGCGTGCCGAGATCGATTCACGCTTCAGCTCCGCGCCGCGAACAATCGGTGCGGCCAACTCCAGCATCGCTCGCGTGGTGTCAAACGCGTCGAACAATGGCGGCTTGTCTTCTTGCAAATCACGGTTGTAGGCCAGCGGCAGGTTTTTGATCAGCAACATGAGTGTTTGCAGTGCACCCATCACCCGAGCCGACTTGCCGCGAGTCAACTCCAACGTGTCCGGATTGACCTTTTGTGGCATGATGCTGCTGCCGGTGCAGAAAGCTTGCGGGATTTGAATGAAGTCGTACTCGACGGTGCTCCACAAAATCCACTCTTCCGCCCAACCGCTCAGGTGAGAGGCGATCATCGACATCACAAACGTCGATTCCACCACAAAATCGCGGTCGCTGCTGGTGTCCAAACTATTCGCGGTGATGCCATCAAAATCGAGCGCCGCGGCGGTGTGTCGGCGATCAATCGGCAACGTTGTTCCCGCGACCGCAGCGATCCCCAGCGACGATTGATTCACCCGTCGACGACAATCCGCGATGCGTTGACGATCCCGTTCGAACTTTTCGATATAAGCCAACCAATAGTGCGAGGCGAGCACCGGTTGTGCCCGCTGCAGGTGCGTGTAGGCGGGTAGCACGATGTCAAAGTCATTTTCACATCGCGAAAGAAAAGCGGCTTGCAGATCGACCAGCAACGCATCAATTTCATCGAGGGATTGCCGGATCCACATCCGGGTGTCCGTGCTGACTTGGTCGTTCCGACTGCGCGCCGTATGCAGCTTTCGTCCGGTGTCGCCAATGCGATCAATCAAAGCTTGTTCAACATGCATGTGGATGTCTTCCAGCTCGAACCGCATCGGCAACTCGCCTCGGTCCAGCTCGCCTCGGATGACCTCCAAAGTGTCCTTGATGAGTTTGAATTCCTCTTCCGTCAACAAACCAACTTCTCGCAGCATGTCCGCGTGAGCGATCGATCCGCGAATGTCGTGTTCGTACAACCGCGAGTCGAAACTGATGCTTTCGGCGTAGGCTTCCAGCCGGCTATCGGTTTCAGCTTGGAAGACACCACTTCGAGACGGACTGGCCACGGTTGACTTTCTGGGTGAGAGGTTTCGAATGTTCAAGATTCAGTGCCTGCAACGCGGGCACAAATAGAATGTCGCAAGACACGGCTGGTGAAAACCACGCTGCCGATCCCCACGAGACTCTGATCATGCCTTCCACGTCGGAACAATCCACCCCCGTTGGCTTTTTGTTGCCCACGATTCTCACCGCAGCAGCCAGAGCGATCTCGGTGCTCACGCTGGCCAAACTGGGGGTTCTGTTGGGCGTTTGGTGCGGGTTGGGTGCGGGCCTCAACCAGTCGTTTGCTCAATTTCCGTTTCCCATCGCTCCGGTCCAGCCGCCCCCGATCGCTCCCGTTCCATTTGGTGCTCCAGCCTCGCCACAACCGGGCGGCCCACCACAACCAGGCACCCCAACGATCGGTGTGGACGTTCGCGTCCAAGCGGTCGCGGGCACCCCGTACGGCGTGGCGGTCATCGAAATGCCACTGACCAATCCGGTGGTTGGCCCCGGGCCCGGTCCGCTGACCATCGATGGCGAAGCAGCTCCGGCGAGCACACGCATTTTGTATCCCGTCAGCAATGACGTGCGAGTGACCACCGGCCGACCGCCATCAGAACAGCCCGTGCCCCGCATCGGCCGCGGACGGTTGCTGAACCGCATGGGCAACCTGATTCGCGAATTGGCATCGGGCGACGAAGCCACCGAACAAACGGTCGGCCGACGTGTCATGTTTTTGTTCACCGGCGACCAACCATTTTCCGTTCCTGTTCGAGACCACTTGGGCACGTTGACGATGGTCGATGTCCGCCCCGTTTCCGATCCGGCGTTGGCGGCATCCATGCAAACCGCTTGGTGGGAAGAAACCACCGCCGTCGCGAAAGCTCAGATCGACGCGACTGATACACCTCCATGGATTCCGACCTACATGATTGCCATGTTGTCGGGCCGACTGAACTTGCCACTGCCCGCTTGGTTTGGCCGCGGGAAAGAATCCGAGACCAAGGATCCTTTGTTGAACACGCTGGAATGGATCGGCGGAGCAGCGGGCGTGGCCAATGAAGTCTTCGCCAGTGCGGCAGCAGGTGGGTCACTGCAAGGCACCTTGGACGATCCTTCTCCCACCCAAGTCGCCGCGTTACCGCTACCGCAAGCCCCCGCATGGCAAGTGCCAATGACACCGGCGTTGGAAGAGCCGCCCGCGATGGAAACCATCGCCAGCTTCGTGCCACCGGAGTGCTTTTATTTGCGGTACGGATCCTTCGAAAATTACCTGTGGTTCCGCGATCTCACGCAGGAATACGGCGGCGACATTTCGCGAATGATCACGCTCAGCGGTGTCAGCAACGAATCGGCGCAGCGATTGGAAGAACAACTCGGCGTGCAAACCAATGCAATGAGTCGCTTGCTCGGGCCCAGCGTCATCGAAGACCAAGCTTTGATTGGTCGAGACATGTACCTGGATGACGGAGCCTCGATCGGTGTGCTGTTTCATTCGAAGAATTTGTTTCTTCTGCGAAGCAGCCTGAACAATGACCGCAGCAAACTGGCAAACTCCGATGACTCACTGACGCTCAAGACAATCGATTTGCCACATGGAACCGCGACCGTGATGCGTAGCAGCGATAACCGGGTGCGTTCCTTCATGGTGGAAGCCGACCCGTGCATTTTGGTGACCAACAGCCAAACGGTTGCGGATCGTTTCTTAGAAGTCGCTCAAACGGGGCAGTCACTGGCCGCCACCAATGACTTTCAACTGGCGCGTTCTTACATGCCACTGGAACGCAACGACACCATTTTCGCGTACTTCTCCGCCGAGATGCTGCAGGGCTTGCTAGACCCAGCTTACCTGATTGAACTTCGACGTCGCATGCAGGCGGAAGCGGACATTGCGCTAGTGCGTTTGGCTCGCATGGCCGCCCAATCACACGCGACACAGGATCGACCCGCCGTTCGCGAAATTGACGCTTTGATTGAAAACGGTTTTCTGCCTGAGAACTTTGGCGATCGGGCCGACGGCACCGGGGTGGTCGCCTTCGCCAACCAATTGGTCGACACGCGGCGAGGAGCCCGCGGCACGTTTCTGCCGATCGCGGACAATCCAGTCGAACGCGTGACCGCCAGCGAAGCACGTTGGTACGGTCAGATCGCATCGGCTTATGACGATCAGTTCAGCTCACTGGACCCAATCGTGATTGGCATTCAACGCGAATCGTTCCCGATTGATCCGAACGGACCGAGTAACGGCGAACGAAGAGAACGACTAACGATCCATGCCGAGATTGCTCCGTGGCAACCTGAAAACTACGGAAGCTGGGCCAAGCAATTGGGGCCGCCCACTCAAGTCGCGATGGAGTTTGCGCCGGATGACGTGGTTGCCCTGCAAGCTCACGTGGCATCGGAAACCCTTGGGCCGCCAACACACCTTTTCGCCGCCATCAAGGACTCGACGCCACCAGAACCCGAATCCATCGATGGTTTGCTGAGCAAGTATCGAGCACTGAAAACACTACCGGGATACCTTGGTGCGTGGCCTCAACCCGGGGCTCTGGATCGCTTGCCGCTGGGGCTTGGCCGAGGCCAGCCGGTTGGTCCTGGAATGACTCGTTTGATTGGCGGTCTCTATCGCTACACCGGTGGCGGATTCAGTGTGCTGTCGTTTCAACCGGAAGTGTTGGACACATCCCTTCCGCACCTGTCGGCCAACGAGGTGGACGATCCGGCTCAGGTGCGTGGCCGCATCGACAACCTCAACGGCACTCAGCTGGAAGGCTGGGTGAATCAACAACTCTACGAACGAGCGGCCGCCGCCAGCCGGGCCGGAGCCGATTTTCTCAATTCGTTGATGTCACAGCTTGGCGTTCCCGTCGACGATGTCATCGATGAAGCCGAATTGGTGCTAGGCGGGCGGCCGCAGTGCCCACTCGGCGGCGAGTATCAATTCGATCCGAACCGCCGTCGATTCATCAGCACCGCTTGGTCATCGGACCAATTGGGACCGTCTCCTTACGCTCCCAACGGCTACCAAACTCCACTGCTGACATGGTTCCGCGGTGCGGAGTTCCGATTGACTCAGTACACCAACCGATTGATTGCGGACGCCACGATCGAGATTGCCCGCGCTCAGTAGTTCCCGGCGTCTGCAGTCATGACATTCGCTCACGTGATGCGCCACTCGGAGTCAACCGACTCGGGTGAACATCACTTGGTGTTCAAACAGCAAAGCTGGTCGTTGATTCGCAGGAACAAACGACCATCGGCATAGGCGGGCGTGGCTCCGACGGGGCCGCCCAAGTCAAACTTGCTGATCGATCCCGGCTGATCGCTAGCGGACATCACGTACGCGGTCCCATCCAGCGAGATTGCCAACAACTGATCGCCAACAATGATCGGCGAAGCACCGAAGTTTCCGCCCAAACGCTTGCTCCAAACATTGCTTCCATCTTCCCAGCGGACGCAGGACGCGATCCCATTGTCGGAAATCAAAAACATCCAAGGACCTTTGACGGCTGGGGTGGGGACGTAGGGAGCCGCTTTATCAATTCGGAACACCTCCACCGGCTTTTGCGAATCATCCTGTGGGATTCGGACCGCAGACAAGTAGTTGCCTCCTCCGCCACTGCCGCAGGTTCCAAAGGCCAAATCACCGATGACCAACGGGCAACTGCAGCACCGTTTGTTGAAGACATTCAATGACCACTTCAGTTTTCCAGTATCTGGATCCAATCCAAAGATCCCGTTACCGGTGCTGGCACCAATCAAGTAGCGTCCATCCGTGGTGGGAACACCATAGGAAGGGCGCGTGGAGGTCAGTGGTGACTCCCAGATGGTTGCTCCCGTCGATGGATCAAACGCCAACATGAAACTTTTGCCCGGCGTCTGCCAAGCTTCCAGGCTCTTGGATTGCTGGTCGTTGAACAACAACAGTTTGGAATCGATCACCACGGGGCTTGCGCCAAAACCATGCACACCCGACCAAGGGCCCAGATTTCGGGACCAAATCAGCTCGCCGTTCAGATCGTAAGTGAGCAACTCCGCATGGTTGGCGTCCGCGTAGGCAAAATGGACTCGCCCTTCATGGACCGCCGGAGTGCTCGAAGCAGCGGTGTTGCGACTGTGCCGGTGACGCTCGACGAAGGGATGCGAACGCTTCCAGAGCAACTCACCCGTCTTGGCATCGAGACTCAGCAAATTCAGCGACATCGATTCGGTGTCTTGCTCCGCCGACGTGCTGAGCAAAAACACTTTTCCATCGGCCACCACGGGTGACCCGACATGACGGGCGTTTAAGTCAGCCGTCCATGCATAGTCAGCCTCGGTCCATTCGGACGGCAGCGTGCCCGCACCGGCGTCACCGTGCGATGCCTCGCCGTGAAAACGACTCCAAGAATCTGCCACATTTCGCGGCGAAGACTCCTCGGCCAGCAAGGTTGCCGGAGCGGCCAGGGTGAGTCCCGCGCAGACAGCGAATCCTCGACAGAGGGAGGGCAAACCGAAGCGTTCGGAGACTCGCTGGACTGATTTCAGACGCATATTGACGGTGGTGGGCATATTTTCAGGTGAGAGAAAGGGGATTGCCGCGTCGGGTTATGACGACTTTGCGGGAGGTGGGAGGTGGAGTCGTGAAGACGCTGTGATTGTAAGTCAAAACCACTTGCCCGTCGCAACAAACAGACGGGGGGTGGCCTAGAGTTCGACATGATCCACATTGAAATCTGCAAAGCGCCCGAAGACTTGTTGGCCAACGTGAACGCCTGGGACGGTGTGGCGGGGGGGATCCCCTTTCGTCAATCGTTTTGGCTCCACTCTTGGTGGCAACAATTTGGTGATCCCGCGCGGGCTTACTTCCTGTTGGCTCGCGATGAGGATGACGTTTGCCGTGGCATCCTGCCGCTGGAACGATCGCCTGACGACCTGCGTCGGTTACAAACCATCGCCGCCGGCAACGTCTGTACCGATCACGTTTCGCTGCTTGTCAACGCGAAAGACCGTGATGAGGTGATTCGTGGATTCGCCAACCACTTGCTCGAGGTCGCTGGCGATCGCGAATTCGGTTGGGACCAAATTGATTTCGACGGCACCGTGGCGGGTGACCCGACCATGGAATCGTTTCTACGTTGCCTTCAAGACTTTGGCAACGAACCGTCCGTTCGGACTCGGATGAATGTCTGGTTCAATCGCTGCGAACCGACGTGGGACGATTTGCTGACCAAACGCTCACGCAAATACCGCCATCGAGTGCGGCGTCTGCTGAAGCAGCTGGACGAAAGCGATGGAGAACTGTTCGTACGAGATGTAAGCGATCCGAACCAAGTCCACGAGGGTCTTTCAACGCTCGTGCGTTTGCATCAACAACGCTGGGAAGGCGTTGGTGAACCGGGGACCTACGCTGATCCACGTCTTTTACGGTTTGTTACGAACGCCACACTCGAGATGAGTGAACGCGGTCGCTTGTTGTTGCCGCAACTGGTGTATCGCGGCGAAGTCATCGCAACCGAACTTCACTACATCGGTGATGACCAGCGTCAATATTGCTATAGCACCGGTGTGAACCATGCATTCCCCGAATTGAAGCCGGGCATTCTTTTGAACTCATACATGTTCCGCGAAGCCCATCGTCACGGTCGTGCGGGCATCGACTACATGCGTGGCGATGAGACCTACAAGAGTCGCCTGCATTCTCAGCCGATTCCGTTGCTAGAAATCACACTGTTCGCCAAACACGCCCGTGGTCAAATGCGACGTGCACAGGATCACGCAACACAAATGCTGAAGGTTCAGTGGCGGAAGATGAAAGAGCTGCCGCAATCGTGTGTACTGAACCTGGACGAAGCATTCCGCGACGAATACCGCGAATACTTACCTGACCAATCCGTCGCGAAAATGCCGTTGGGACAGTATCAAACCTCCTCGAAGCTCCCCGTCGCGAAAGCGATGGAAGCCCACGCATCGACGACCAAAGCGATGGATTCGGTGCTGGAGCCGACTTCCGCGGGCGTCTATCCGGCGTTTGGTCTCGCTGCCGAAACGGTTTGAGGCGGCACCAACATGCCCTTCACCCATCTCTACCGAGCGATCCGCCGATTACACGTGATTGACGTCACCTGTTTGCTGCATGCGGATGCGAATACGGTCACGGACGCACCGACCGCGGACAGCCGGCTTCTTGATTCCGAGATAACAATTCAACAGATCGCTCCAGCGGAACTCGCAAACCTGAAAAGCGATGATCGGATCCATCCCGTGGTCGGCTCCGGCATCGCACACACCGACGCTTCCTCCGATCACATCGCCGGAGACCAGTGGCTGGTCGGTGCGTTCGAGAACGAACGTGTGGTCGCGTTTGTCTGGGCCGCAACCGGATACATTCCCGCGTCTGACAACTACAGCCGCAGTGTTCATCTCGGATCGTCTTTGACCATGCCGCCTCACTGCGGTTTTCTGTTCAACGCATGGACGGATCCAAATCATCGTGGTCGCGGTCTGATGGGTGCATTGCTTCGCGAACTCGTTGCGAAAGATCTGCTACAGCTCCGGCTCACCGATTGGTTCGCAACGACCGACTGGACGAACCATGCCTCCCAGCGTGTCTTTGCCAACAGCGGATTCGAAACGATCGGACGTCTCTACCGAATGGGGCGAGGCCAGATGCAAGCAAGCCTGGTGCCCGATTTGGAACGTCGTATGAATCAAAGTCTGACGAGCGACGATCCACGAAGCCGACCCTTGATCGCATCGGACGCACCGGGCCTGCGCCGGGCTTGGTGACCACTCGCCATTGGTTGAAAAAGCCACGAGCTCACACGGGAAATTGACGCCTGATCCAACGGAGAGCGTGTTCGACAACGGGTCGATGGTCTTCATCCAGAATCCCGTCGTGCGGCAACCCTGATAGCTCGACCACATGCTTTTGTCCCACGTAAGCTGCATGAACACCTTGTTGGTACTCGGGCAGAACCAGAGTGTCTTTTTCGGACATCAGAAAGACGGCGGGCAACTTGCATCGCGCCGCCAGGTCCATCGCATCGACGCTCTTTGGCAGAACCGCCGACACGTGTTGCATCGCCGTGGTCGCTCGCCAACGAGCAGAAATATTCAAGATGACGCGGCGTAGGTCAGGTGGATTCCGAACCCACAGCACGGCCGCAGGATGGTCCGCCTTCAGCGTGGCGGCGACGTGCATTGCGGGCAAGCACCCCAAACTGTTGCCGCACAACCACACACGAGTCTGCTTGCCGTCTTCTCGTTTGCCCGCACGCGCCGCCAAGACTCGCTCGGACCAAGCCGCGGCAAACTCGGAGAACGTTTTCAACGACGGCTTCCCGGGACTGTTTCCATACCCCGGCGGATTCCACGTCCAGACTTCCGCAGACCTGTCCGATTCGGCATTCACTTGCAAAGGAAACGGGGACGAGCGTTCAGCACGGCCTCCGGTGCCAGGGAATTTCAGCACCAGATCATCGGGACGTTTCAACGCTTCCCAAGACTCAAGATGTCCCGGTTCCTCAATATCCCACGACGCTGCAGCCCCCAAGCGATGGACAAAACATTCGATCCATGGCGAGTCGCCATGTTTGGAATGCGATGACCTTGCCGCCAAAGGCACGCGGCATCTGATCTGGGGCCTGTAATCAATCGGCTCCGTCGTCGGTCGCAAAACAAAGCGGTTCAGCAAACCGAAACGAATTCTGCGAGACCAATTTCGAATCGGCTGCATGCTCATGCCTCGACCGTCTCCGCGGTCGTAGCATTTCTGAAATCAGTTTCTGATTGCAGTTTGGAAGGGATCCATCCGGCCAGCGACAAACCGATCAGCGGACAAAGCACGGAGAACAGCATGAAATTCGAAAAAAGAGCAATGAACGTGAAGACACACGCACCGATGATGGCTGCCCATCGTGGCGGCAGCAACCAAATCCCCAAACCACCAATCGCCTCCACCAGCACGACTTTCCGGCTGTAGGCTGTGGCGATCGTTCGCAAGGTTTCTGTTTCAAAGGTGCTTCGCAGCCAGTTGAACACCCAAAAATCACGGTCAACGAAGTAGATTTCCCACAAGACTTCGCCGGACCAATATTCAGGCGTCCATTTGCCGGCTGCACCGCCCAGCAACACCACCGAGACAATGACGCGGCTTAGACGACTGGCTTTGCGTTGAAGTTCCCGAGCCGAGTCGACATTCAATCGAGTGCAGTACCAAAAGGCCCACAAACTGCACCACCAAAACGTGACAAATGTCATGTCGTTGTAGCTGCCTTGGTGCCACAGCATCACCGTCGCCGCCAACCAAGTGATCGCCGAGGCAACCTTTCGCTTGAATGCGTCTTCCGTGATCCAAGCCAATACGATTGAGATTGCCGCGATCACATAAGCCGCACGGAGGACCGTCGCGGATTGCAGCCACTGCGGAAAGAACGTGTGCTGGATAGGAATCGCGTGATAAACCCGATCGGCCAACAAGAAGAATGACCACTTCCAAAACAGCCCGAGCATCATGCCCGCCCACGTCAGATGCAGCGGCGTGAGCGATGTCCACTTCACCGTCGCCAGCGGATGGCGATCCATTTGGGCATGAACCGACATGGACCGATTGCTATCGTTTGCTTCCAGTGCGGAGTCCATCGCGTTCATGGCCGGTCCTCTTCGCGGAGCACCATTTGCCAAACGCCCGCTTCATCGCGAGAGAGCTGATAGGTCGACTGCAGAAACTCGCCTCGGTAGTGCGACTCTATCACTAGCCAGCGATCAGCGTCTTCTTGCAGATAACGCACTCGACCGTTTGCGAACGTGAATTCGCGCGTCGGATAATGATTGATTGTTCGTGACGCGACCACGCCGAGTTCATCGGACGTCTCCTCCAGCGGAGTAAGCCAAAATGGATCGACCAACCCGGAAAGTTCATCCTGAGGCGGCAGGTCTCGAACCTCGGTGGTGTTTTTGAAGTTGTACATGGCCGGAATCGGCGTCTGCACCGCCCACTGCACAAACGATGGCGTCCGCAGATGAAATCGGTTCATCGTGGAGTGAATAATGGGTGGGCACCACGGCATCAACAACAACCATCCCGCCACCAAAACCGCGACGCTCATCAGCAGACGATAACCCCAATCGGGTTTCGACGTTGAGCGGCTGGATTCTTCGGAAGACTGCATGGCCCCGACGCCAATTGATGTGGTGCATCGACTTGATCGACTTGGACCGCGAAACGATCTGCTGTCGAAAGATACTGAAACGTACCCTATCCACCATCATCGGCAGTTTTCGCGTCCGATCTGCGACTTCCCACCGCCCCTGAACCCGAGCCCTCCGCCAGCCCAAACCGGTTGTGCGGATTGTAGCGGCGGGCGACTTCCTGCCTCTGCAGGTCACATCTTGGCAATCAGATCCATCAGCAATTGCCGGACTGCCTGCGGCGAAGCGTTGGGATTTTTCTTCTTGGCTTGACCGATCAAGGCCCCCACGGCCTGCTGCTTGCCACCTTTCACGTCCTCAACGACTTGTGGATTGGCCGCCAACAATTCCTGGCACAGCGATTCCAATGCGTCGTCGTCAACGGCTTCGATCCCCAACGATTTGGTCGCTTGCTCGATCGATTCATCGTGTGTCAGCAAATGTTCAAACACATCGCGAGCTCGATTGTTGTCAAGCTTACCGTCGCTGATCATGCGAATCAGTTCGCCCAACTTCTCTGCCGAAACCGGAAATTCGCGAATGTCGACGTCGCGATCTTTCATCGTTCGCATAACGTCTTGCATCATCCAGGAGGATGTCCGACGTCCATCACCACTGACACCCGCCGCGGTTTCAAAATAATCGATCAAGGCAGGCCCTTGATTGACGATCACATCGGCATCGTAAGGTTTGATCCCGTGCTGCGTTTGCAAACGTTCGCGAGTGACCGCCGGCAATTCGCCTAGCGTTTGCGAAATGGAGTCCACGAAATCACGCGGCAATCGCACGGGCAACAAGTCCGGATCGGGGAAGTACCGGTAATCGGCCGACTCTTCCTTCTCACGCTGGGCAAACGTTTGCTCGGCCGAATCATCCCATCCGCGGGTCGTTTTCGGAGCATCGTCGATGGTTTGCCGGTTTTCTTCCCATGCGATCAGTTGACGCTGCACCTCGTAGTCGATCGCCCGCTGGACGTTTCGGAAGCTGTTCAGGTTTTTGATTTCGACGATCGGAGTTGCGATCTTCTTGCCTTCCACATCAACGTGCAAGTTCACGTTGGCGTCGACACGAAGGCTGCCTTCCTGCATCTCGCAGTCCGACACATTCAGGTGCGTCAGCAACAACTTTAGCTCGCCGAGGTAAGCCTTGGCTTCTTCGGCCGAGCGAAGGTCGGGCTGGCTGACAATTTCCAAAAGCGGCGTGCCGCATCGGTTCAGATCGATTTTGGTATCGCTGACTCCGGACGCTTCATCATGCATGCTTTTGCCGGCGTCCTCCTCCAAGTGAGCGCGTACGATCCCGATCCGACGTTCCGTTTCGCCTTCGTCGGTGCTGATCTCCAAATGACCATCGGCACAGATCGGTAAATCAAACTGACTGATCTGATACCCCTTCGGCAAATCGGGATAGAAGTACTGCTTTCGATCCCATTTGGTCAGCGGAGGGATATCGCAGTTGAGCGCCAAACCAGTTTTGACCGACAACGCGATTGCTTCACGGTTCATGACTGGCAACGCACCGGGCATTCCCAAACAAACCGGGCACACCTGCGTGTTGGGAGGAGCCCCGAACTCGGTGGTGCAACCACAGAACAATTTGGTTTGCGTTTTCAGTTGGACGTGGACTTCCAACCCGATGATGGTGGTCACAGGGTATTTCTGGCAGGCCAAAATCGCGGAGGCGGTCATGCGTGAAGCCGATGAATCAGGAAAACGAGTGTTCGTCCGGCAATATCCCGCATCCTTTCGATGGGCTCAATCCCCAGCGGATTCACCGAGCCGCGTCACCCAACCCACGAGATCGCGAAAGTAGGGTCTCGGGTCGGGCTCGAACTCGAAGGTGTGAGCCGCGTTGTCGTAGCAGGTCACCTCACGGTGGACGCCGGCCGTCCGATCGAACCAAGCTCGTGTTTCCTCGTTGTCGACGATTCGATCCTTTCCCGCCAACACCAACCAGCTCGGCACAGAGATCTTCTCCGCGATCGCACGGGCCCTACGGGTCAGCTTGCGATCCTCCAACGCGAAGCGAACCGACACTTTCCGCAGTGTCAGTGAATCCTTTCGAATGAACTCTTGCCAGCGCTGGACGCCCGTGAACAACGACGGGTCCTTAAGCGGAATGGGAACACGCAAGCGGGCCAATCCCGCCCGAGCCAAACCGCCCAAGATCGCGTACTTGGCCGGAGACGGAAACTGAGCGGCATGAATTCCGGGGCAAATCAGAGCCAAACCGTCAAGCAAATCCGGACGCTCCGCCGCCAACACCGCAGCCAGCTTTCCTCCCCAGCTGATCCCGCCCAGGACCAGTGGTACATCGCGTGGTTGTGACTCCAAAAAGTAAACCAGATCATCGATCCACAACCGCCAATCGCTCACATCGCCGCGACGATCTGGGTTTCCCCCAGAGCCTCGCCGATCCAAAAACCGGACGTCTACCGATGCATTCGCCAGCGCGTCACAACTGGCCAAGTACCAACCTGAATGGCTGACGATGCCGTGCACAAACACAACGCGTGCTCGCGGTTTGCCCACGGCCCAACGTCGCGACATCAACAATGCTCCGTCGTCACCATCGACCATTTCGATTCGCCCGCGTTGCGAGTCGGCATGCAGACTCATGTTGCCTCGCCCCGTACGACCAAGTGCGACTTTGAGTTGCTTTGCAGCCAATCTTCGCGAATGGTCACACCCAATCCGGGCTTCGTGATCGCGGGAGCCCGACCACCGTATCGAAACGTGATGTCCTCTTCCGTCGGCAGTGTGCTCAATAGGTGCCGATCGTAGGACCCTTCCATGTAACGTATGTTGGACACGGAACTGGCCCAATGACGACCGGCGGCCGAGAGAACACCGGACTCACCTGGATGGCAACCAAGCTGATATCCCAACCCGGCTCGTTTGGCCAAAGCTGCCAAACGCAGACAACTCAAAAAACCACCGCATTTGGACAAGCGAAGATTGAACAGGTCGCAGGTTTGACTCGCTATCGCATGCTCCGCGTCCACAAGACTGGTGAGTGATTCGTCCAACATCACGGGAACACCAATCGCATCTCGCATCGTCGACAACGCATCGACTTCCGCATGTGCCACTGGCTGTTCGATGCACGTCACACGATACCGCCGAAGCGGCTCCATTTTGCGAACCACCTCTTCCGGCTTCCATGCTTCATTGGCATCCAAACGCAGATCCACCCCGCGACCGATCCAACGTCGGATTCGGGCCACGCGAGAGGGATCGTCTTGGCCTTCCACGCCAACTTTGATTTTGCACTGTGCAAACCCATACGCACGCATCTTCAACGCGGACACACGTTCGCTTTTGGCACCGGAGGAAGTGATGGTGGTGCTGTATCGGACTTGAGACTGAGGCAGATAAATGCCGGCCGCTTCCGGTACATGCTGAACCAAATCACTGATCGGTTGCCCAAAACATTTTCCAAAGGCATCCAGCAAACTCAATTCCACCGCACATCGCAGCGAATTTGATCCACAACCACGTGGGTTGTCGGTCTGCTTGTGAAATTGCAAGGCATCGCAGAGCGTGATCACTTCGTCCCAATTCGACGCCGATAAGTCAAATACAGGATTGAGATTGGAACCTGCCAACTGCTGGAGACATCCTTCGGGCGTTTCGCCGGTGACATACGGTCGCGGAACGCCTTCTCCCCAACCGATCGTTCCGTCCGCTAATCGACATCGAATCAGCAGGTTGATGCTTTCCGTGCGAGTGAACGATGCATGCTTGATTTCGCGTTTGAGCGGTAGCGGCACCAAGTACGCCGTGAGCTCAGCAACTCGCATTTTCGTCCGCCCACTTCAAAGCGTCTTGGATTCCTTCGCGAAAATCGACCTTCGGTTGATAGCCCAACAATCGCTTCGCCTTTTCGATGCTGAAGTCCAAATTGAGCGTCATGAATTTCATGGTCGCTCCGGTCAACAACGGCGGTTCACTGGCACCACGCAGGCGACCGTAGGTTTCCAATACCGGACGAGCCATTTTCGCGAACCACAACGGAACGCGTTTGGGCGGTGGCAGCTCCAAGTAGTCGGCCACCGCGCCGAGAAACTCTTCCCGAGTGACCAAACGCTCATCCCGAATGTTGAACGTTTCGCCCACGGCCTCGTCTCGTTGCATGCACAAGAACAGACCGTCGATCAAGTTGTCGATGCAGGTATTGTTGAGCTTCCGCTGGCCGTCACCGATCATGCGAATCGTTCCGTTTCGGAATCGTCGCATCAATCGCGGCAGAATCCGCCGGTCTCCTTCCCCATAGGTGAATCCCGGACGAGCGATCACGGTGGGCATACCGGTTTCACGATGAGCGGCAGCAATGACGCCTTCGGCGAGAGCCTTGGTGTGCGTGTACCCATCGAACCCTCTCAAGTCGACCGGGGTCGTTTCATCGGTTCCAAAATGATGCGTCGCTTGATAGACCCCGAGCGCGCTCAAATGAACTAGCCGCCGCAGGCGATCCGATCCTGATGCGAAACGCACCAGTTCGCTGACCGCGTCCAGATTGATTGGACGATAGGTCGAGACCGGCCCCCAATCACCGACGTAGGCCGCGGTGTGGACGATCACATCGCTCTTGCGAATCGCGTTTTGATAGTCAGGCCCTGGGTCCGTGAGATCAGCCGTGATCCATTCGACATCGAACCCATCCAACACCGAACGGTCCGATCCGGAACGAACAACCGCACGGACATGATGTCCCTCCGCAATCGCTCGCCGAACCACCGGCGCACCAATCATCCCGGTAGCGCCGGTCACCAAAATGCTTTCGGGTTGAGTCATGGAATCGTTGGCACGAGGTCAGAATACGGTATGGAAGCCGATGCAAGCCTAATCATGTCGCTCGCAGAAGGAACCCGCCTTTACGAACGCAGCCACTGATGGAGTGGCTTCTCGCCTGAGTCCAATCGTTCTTATGAGATTCGCAAATACTTTCCCGTCGCGGATTCGGGGCAGGCGGCGATGGTTTCTGGGGGGCCTTCGGTGATCAGTTGGCCTCCATTGGAACCGCCACCGGGGCCGAGATCGAGCAGCCAATCGCAAGCTGCCAGCAGATCCGATTGGTGTTCGATAACCAGCACTGTATTGCCAGCTTCGACCAAGCGGTCCAGCACGACCAAGAGCCGTTGGACGTCCGCGAAATGCAGACCGGTCGTGGGTTCGTCCAGGACGTAGAAGGTGTTTCCAGTCGCCGGCCGAGCGAGTTCGGTCGCGAGTTTGATCCGTTGAGCTTCACCACCGCTGAGCGTTGTGCTGGACTGTCCCAGCGTCACGTAGCCCAGTCCGACATCGACCAGCGAAGTCAGCAAGTGATGCACCTTGGGAACGTTCTCGAAGAACTGCTGAGCCGACTCGATGGTCATGTTGAGCACGTCCGCGATGGTGGCTCCTTTGAAACGCACTTGCAACGTTTGGCGGTTGAAGCGTTTTCCGCCACAGCGTGAACACTCAATCAACAAGTCGCTGAGGAAGTTCATCTCGATGCGTTCGAAACCATTTCCCTTGCAAACATCACAACGTCCCGCCGGACTATTGAAACTGAAACGGTTCGCTGCAAAGCCAAGCGTCTTGGCTTCACGCGTGCTGGCGTAGACCTGTCGAATCGGATCCAGCACCCCGGCATAAGTGGCCGGACAGCTTCGCGTCGTCCGCCCAATCGGCGTTTGATCAATCGGCACCAACTTATCGATGTGCTGTGCGCCGGAGAGACGTTTGTGAGGTCCGGGCTTGTCCGCAACCAACCCCAGCTTCTCCGCCAAAGCGGGATAGAGCGTGTCAACGATCAGGGAGCTTTTGCCGCTGCCGGAAACGCCACTGACTCCCACCAAGCACCCCAAGGGGATCTTGGCCGTCACGTTCTGCAAATTGTTCAACGTCGCACCGGTCAACGTCAGCTGATGCGACTTTCGTGGTTGTCTGCGCGGACGATCCAGTCCAATGCTCGACTGACCGGACAAGTAATTTCCAGTCGGACTGGTCGGATCAGCGGCAACCTCATCGGCAGTCCCTTGGCTGACTAGTCGTCCGCCATGTTGCCCCGCACCAGGACCAATCTCGATCACGTGATCCGCAGCGCGAATTGTGTCCTCGTCATGTTCGACAATCACGATCGTATTGCCGGCAACTTGCAACTCTTTGATCGCTTCGAGCAAGCGGTGATGATCCGCCGGGTGCAAACCAATCGACGGTTCGTCCAAAACGTAGCAAACACCCACCAGCCCGCTGCCGATGCTGGTCGCCAGGCGAACTCGCTGAAGTTCACCACCACTGAGCGTTTCAGCGGATCGATCCAACGTCAGGTAGTCGACCCCAACTCGTCGCAGGAATTCAATTCGACGGACCACTTCGGACTGGATCGGTGCAGCGACCTTCTGTTGCAAAGCATCCAACGGCTTCGCAATGTTCTCCATCCAGTTTTGTGCCTCGGCCAAAGGCATTCGGCAAAGGGCGTCGATCGCGACATCGTGAATCGTCACCGCTAACGACGAGGCTCGCAGCCGGCCTCCTTCGCATGCGGGGCACGTGACCTGATGCGTTTCGTCATCCGGATCCGCCACCTTGCCCAAACCTTGGCAGGTCGGGCACGCGCCGTAAGGACTGTTGAAGCTAAAGGTTCGCGGCTCGAGTTCCTCGAAGCTTTCACCGCATTCCAAACAGGTCATCGACGTGCTGAACAGCTTCGTTTCCGGTTCGCCGTCGCCATGATCGATCAGCGCCGAACACATGCCTCCCGCCAATCGAAGTGCCAGCCGAGTGGACTCATCCAATCGGGACTCCACGCCGTCTTTGATGACGAGTCGATCGACCACCGCCTCGATGGTGTGGTTCTTGCGCACGGCCAACGGCGGCACGTCCTCCAGCAGATACATCTCGCCATCGACTCGGGCTCGGACCAACCCATGGCCACCGATTTGCTCCAGCACGTCGGCGTGAGCACCTTTGCGTCCGCGAACCATCGGGCTCATCAGAGTCAGCTTGGTACGCTCCGGCAACGCCGACAGCGTGGCGACAATTCGGTCCGGAGTCTGCGTGCTGATTGTGCTGCCACAGGAAACGCAATGCGGAACGCCGACGCGAGCGTACAACAGACGCAGGTAATCGTAGATCTCAGTGATGGTCGCCACGGTGCTGCGAGCCGAATGTGTTCCGCTCTTCTGATCGATGGACAGCGTGGGTGCCAATCCATCGATCCAATCCACGTCGGGACGAGGAATCGCATCCAAATACTGCCGAGCGTAGGTCGACAAACTGTCGATGTATTGACGTTGGCCCTCAGCGAACAAGGTGTCAAACGCGAGTGAGCTTTTGCCGCTTCCTGACACCCCGGAAATCACCGTGATCGCATCACGTGGGATATCAACATCCAAATCGCGCAGGTTGTGAACGCGTGCGCCACGAATCCGAATCAGATTGTCCGCCGCTGCCGAGATCATGTTCGAGACATCTCGATCAACGTCATCACCATCGTCAGTCCGTTGAGAACGAAGTGGACGATGATCGGCGGAACCAAGGATCCGGTTTGGCGATACAAATATCCCAAACCGAGCGACAAAAAGAACAGCGGGATGGGTGCCAAGCCTTGCCCCCAATGCATCAATGCAAAAACGAGACTGGCAATGACGATGGGCCAGACCGCCTTGGGAGTCCAATCGCTCGGATCCATTTCCCGCGGTGCTTCCGGCGTCACGACTTCCGCCTCGGCCGCAACTTCCTCCGCAAACGTGTCGTCAGTTTCTTCGACACCCACGGCGTACGGAGTCGATTCCCCCGTCTGCGAATCGGCGGGAGTAGGACTTCCCGCGAATGCTTGTTGCACGCGTTCAAACCGCCAATCCGCCAATCGCTGCAATCCTCCCTGCAACAATCCTCGAATCCAAAACTCCTCGACCACCGGGGTCACCAACGCCGTCGTCACGAACAACAAACCAAACACGGCATAGTCGGGTCCAGCTTCGGCGTCTTCGGGCTGCAAGGCATCCAACACCGGATGCGAATATTCCTGCAACGCGGAGACGACTCCCATGATCACCATGGTCGGCGGCAAAATCATTAACGCGGAACGAAAGCCCAACCACACATCACCACGTTGAGGAACCAAACCAACTCGCGAAATGGTTTGGCGGTGATTCAACATCAACAGCAGCAACGTGATCAGCGTTGCTGACATCATGCCCATCGAACTCAGTGCCAACTGAGGAACCGAGATGGCGGGTGCTTCGACAGCAGGCGATTCCGTTTCGTCTGCAACCGGACCTTCCACCTCCAACGGTTGCTCACTCGTCTCGTCCGGTTCGGCGGGCAACGTTTCATCGGCGGATTCCGACAGCGGATCGGTCGCGACCAAGGGCTCCGACTGAGGATCCAACAAATCGTCGGCCATCTGAGCGGGCGGATCGATCCAACCAGCAAACAGAAACACACCTTGCAGAAGCGACGCACTGAATAGCAACGCTCCCGCAAACACGAAGAAGTAGATCACCGACCAGAAAGGCAGATGCCGAGGCCGCACCGGCACAAACGCTTTCATACCGAATGGTCGTCGTCCACTGGCCAGCAAGCGAATCCAATTCACCATGGAAGCACCAAACGCCATCAGCAACAGCAACGACACCATGGTGAGTGCCAATTCAGCCGGGCCGATCTCCGTGACCTCGGCAATGTCTTCGGTTGCCTCCGCCAACTCCGCCTGCGCGAATCCAAAGCTCATCCAACCTTGCTCAACCAAGCCCTCCAATTTCATCGTGTGGGCATTTCGGTTGAGGTGACTCGATAGGTGTCTTCGTCGACCAACGATGATGTCTCATCTGGATCGGAAAGGCGATCATTGGTCAGGTGCATGGTGTCAGTTGCTGAATCAGTGCTGGTGTGGACGGAAGGTTCCGCGGGGACTTCCAATCCCGCATCGGACTGCATCACACGTGCCGCAATCATGGTGTAGTCGACGCCGGAGTAAACGGTCAACGCGATGGCGGCCCACAACAGCCCCCAACTGGTCCAATCCAACCAAACGGGAACTGGCGACACGATATAGGTTAGCAGCACGGCAACAACCGCCGCACACTGCAGCACCATCTTCCATTTGCCCAACCAGCTCGCTGAAAAGTCGCCTCCAGCACCCTCGATGATGCCACGCAGACTGGTCACCAACAATTCACGAGCGACAACGATCGTCGCCATCCACGAAGCCACAGGACTATCAGGCACTTCCACCAATGCAATGAACGATCCGCAGATGATGATCTTGTCCACAAAGGGATCAAAGATGCGTCCCAGCTTGGTGACTTGTCCATACTTGCGAGCCCAATAGCCGTCCATCCAATCGGTTGACGCGGCAATCAAGAACACGATCATCGCGGCCAAAGGCATTCCGGATGGAATCAACGCCATCACCGCGATTGCCAACACAAACCGCGCGGTCGTCAAAGCATTGGGGACGTTGTAGATCGAGGGACCAGCCATAAGGCGACCAAAATCAAAGGGGATGAGAAATCATGGAGTCGTGGTCTTAGGTTGCAGCGGCCACCAAGTCATAACCCTGCGAAGCGACAATTTCGCAAGGTCGGATCTGCCCGATTTCAACGGGAGAATCCGGATCAACCTGCGAGACGTAAATCAATCCGTCCACGTCGGGTGCTTCACTGCGAGAGCGTCCAATGAACACGTTTTCTTGTTCAGGCATTTCGGCGTCGATCAAAATTTCCTCGGTTCCACCGACCCGTGAATCGTTCCAATCAAACGCGATTTTTTGTTGCAGCTCCATCAGGTCATCGCGGCGCCGCGCGGCAACCTCGGGATCGACGCGGTTGGGCAATCGGGCCGCGGGTGTGTCTTCTTCGATGCTGTAAGTGAAGACCCCCAAGTTTTCGAAGCGTGACTCCTGCACGAAGTCCATCAATTCCTGGAAGTCCTCTTCGGTTTCACCGGGGAAGCCCGTGATCATGGTGGTTCGCATCACCAACGAATCGATTCGCGAACGGAGCTTCTGCACGATCTCGGTTTGCAACGCCCGCGTGGTTTTACGAGCCATCCGTTTCAGCATCTTGTCACTGGCGTGCTGCAGCGGCATATCGATGTAGGGCACAATTCGTTTCGCCGACGCCAACGTGTCAATCAAGGCGTCATCGATGTACATCGGATAGAAATACATCAAACGAATCCAGTCGATCGAATCGATCTTGTCGAGTTCCTTTAGCAACTGGTTCAAACGTGGTTCGCCGTAACGATCCATGCCGTAGTACGTCGTGTCTTGAGCCACGATCACCACTTCGCGAACACCGCTGTCGCCCAACCGTCGAGCCTCCTCGACGACTTGTTCGATCGGCTTGCTGAAGTGCTTGCCTCGCATCTTGGGAATCGCGCAAAACGTACACAGACGATCGCAGCCCTCGCTGATTTTCAGATAGGCAAAGTGACGCGGCGTCACAGCGGCTCGCATCGCATCGCTGAGTGGGTTGACCGCCGCGGGTTTGAAGATCGTGCGTTGTTCTTGTAGTCCCGAATACAGATCGTCGACCACCGACACAATGTCGTTGCGACCAAACACACCAACCAGTGCATCGATATCGGGGCGAGCCTGCAGCAGCTTGTCTTGCTGGCGTTCGGCCAAGCACCCCGTCACGACAACGTTGCGAAGCTTGCCATCTCGCTTCAGCGTCAACATCTCGTCGATCGCAGCCATCGACTCATCGCGTGCGGAATCAATGAACCCGCAGGTATTGACCACCACAAAGTCGGCTCCTTCGACGGAGTCCACCATCTGGTAGCCGTCGGCATCCAAACGCCCCAGCATCTGCTCGGTATCGACCAAATTCTTGGGACACCCCAACGACACGACTGCGTAACGCCCCCGCGAGGAGCCCGCTTCCGATTCGTTCGCCGGGCTGGTCCCCGGTGATGCGACCGTTACGTTGTTTTGCGGGAGAATGGGAAGTTGCATCAAACGAATTCTGTCGTCGAGGAAAAGGAAGCCAAACGCGGGAAAAAACGGCCCGCAGGATCGTGTGAGAAGCCCTCCATTAGAACACAAACCCGCATTTTCGCAATTTACAAACGAGATCAAACCATCCCCGATCTCGCCGTGGATCGCCGCGGGGAACTCCGCTCAACGCGGGCGAAAATCCCGGCTCGTCGGCGGTGCTGCCTGACCAGTGCCCACCGGCCCGGTGATCCTTCGCGAAATTCCGGACCAAGCACCAGAAAATCTGCTCGGGGCGGTGCTCCTGAAGTCCGAGCGATCAACCGTGACGAAGCACAAAAACCGGCTCCCTTGCGTGAATGATCGGTCAAATTCACAATCGTCGGTCCGTTCGATTTCTTTCACCTTACCGAGCACATTTTCCGTGACCGATACGCCTTCCAACGCTGCTGACCTCGACTTGACCGACCCCCACGCGGCTCGCCGGCACAAATTGGAAGAAATCGCCGCCAAAGGCATTGATCCATGGGGTCAACGTTTTGACGACCGCTTGCTGGTAGGCCAGTGCCGCGACCGTATTGCCGAGATCCAGTGGCAGAAAAAGGACGGCGACACAATCGCATTGCCTGATGTTGAAAGCGAAGACGTCGACTACCGCCAATGGAAGGCTGACAACGGGCCCGGCGAGGAAATCGGCCCGATCGTTCGCGTCGCCGGTCGAATCCTGCTTTCGCGGCCAACGGGCAAACTGATCTTCCTGAACATTCGCGACTGGACAGGCGACATCCAGATCTTCGTTGGCAAGAAGCAAGTCGGCGACGAGAACTTTGACTTGGCCAAACTGTTTGACCTGGGTGACTTGATCGGCGTTCAAGGACGCTTGGGCCGGACCAACACCGGAGAACTGACGGTCTTCGCCGAGGAGCTTTTCCTGTTGACCAAGATGCTGGAAGTCCCGCCCGAAAAGCACGCGGGGATGACCAACCAAGACCTGCGTCAACGCATGCGTTATGCCGATTTGGCGTTCAACGACGGTGTGATGCAAACCTTCCTCGATCGAACCAAGATCATCAAAAGCGTTCGCTCCACGTTGGACGGCGAAGGCTTCTGCGAGGTCGAGGGCCCAACGCTGCACACGGTTCCCGGTGGCGCGGCGGCTCGTCCGTTTGAAACGCATCACAACGCGTTGGACATGAAGCTGACCATGCGGATCGCGCTGGAACTGCACCTCAAGCGATTGATGGTCGGCGGCATGGAACGCGTTTACGAACTGGGCCGCGTGTATCGAAACGAAGGACTGTCGCCGCGGCACAATCCTGAGTTCACCATGCTGGAAACCTATCAGGCTTACGGCAACTACGAGTCCATGATGGACTTGACCGAGAAAATCATTTGCGATGCGATCGACAAGATCGGTGGCGGCTACAAACGCGAATACAACGGCACGATGCTTGACTTCACGCCGCCGTTTGAACGCGCGACGTACGCCGAGTTGTTTCAGAAAGCGACCGGCGTTGACCCGGCCGACGAAGACGCGGTGAAGACCTACGCCAAGAGCTTGAAGCTGGAAACCGAAGGTAAACACCCCGACGTGATCCGCAACGAGATCTTCGAGGAAAAAGTGGAAGACTCGCTGCAGGGCCCAATCTTCGTCACCGATTACCCGGCAAGCATCTGCCCACTGACCAAACGCAAAACGGACAATCCCGAAATCGCCGAACGATTTGAAATGTTCATTTGCGGGATGGAACTGGCCAACGCGTACACCGAACTGAACGATCCGGACCTGCAGGAAGAGTTGTTCAAGACTCAGCTTGAAGGCCAAGACGACGAGGACTCGATGGCCAAGATGGACCACGACTTTGTCCGCGCCCTCCGCTACGGCATGCCTCCCGCAGGCGGCCTGGGAATCGGGATCGATCGCTTGGTGATGGTGCTCACCAACCAGAAGTCCATCCGAGACGTGATCCTGTTCCCGGTCCTTCGGCCGGAATAGCCCCCCCCTCTCCTGGAAGGCCTGCTTGCGCCAAGCGTCCGTCCTCTGTCGCTACAACCCGCACAGTCTCGCGGCCGAGGACGATTTCGATGGATGCATCCGGCGATTCTTGCGCTGTCCCGCCGTTCGTATTGAAGCGTTCGTTGGTCACTTGTGGCGGCGAGGGCGGAGCAGCCTTTGTGTGATCTGAATCCAACAGAGCACAAAGCACGAGCAGAGAACGATGGGGCATTTGTCTTTCCCAAACGCGATGCGCGCTCTCGCGCAAGCCGACTCTTTCAGCAACGAAAACCACCAAGCAGATTGGCTCGTTCTTTGCGCCGCCATCGTGCTGCTGATGCAAGCCGGCTTCATGTGCTTGGAATCAGGGTTGGTGCGAGAAAAGAACTCCATCAATACCGCAGTGAAAAACCTGACGGACCTGCTGGTCTCGGTGTGTTTCTATTGGATCGCCGGATTCGCCTTGATGTTCGGCACAACCTCGTTGGGTTTGGTGGGGACGGGTCAGTGGATGCCTGACTTCTCGTCCACTGAATCTTTGGCCGCTTTTTTTCTGTTCCAAGCGATGTTTTGTGGAACGGCAGCCACGATTGTCTCGGGTGCGGTCGCGGAACGCATGCGTTTCCACGGATACCTGCTGACCTGTGCTTTGATTGCAGTCTTCATCTATCCCGTGGTGGGACACTGGGCATGGGCCAGTGGAGTGGACGGCGTCAACCAAGGCTGGCTAGAGAACATCGGCTTCCGCGACTTCGCTGGCAGTACCGTGGTGCACTCGGTTGGCGGATGGGCAGCCCTCGCAGCTTGCATCGCGATCGGGCCTCGTCTGGGAAGATTTCGCGGGAACGGTCGGGTTCGCGAAATTCAACCCAGCAATTTGACATTGGCATATCTGGGAACGTTCATCCTTTTCTTTGGCTGGTTCGGATTCAACTGCGGCAGCACGCTGCAAGTCAATCGCGACATCGCGCCCATCGCGGTCAACACATTGCTCGGAGGATGTTTCGGAGGCATCTCAGCGGTGTTGATCTCTTCGTTGCGACTCGGAGTGCCAGAACCAAAATCCATTTGCAATGGATTGCTTGGCGGACTCGTGTCCATCACCGCGGCAGGCAACATGATCGACCCCCGATCGGCCGCCATCATCGGCGCCATCGCGGGTGTAATCGTAATTTTGTCAGAGTGGCTACTGCTGAAGTTCAAGATCGACGATGCTGTTGGGGCGATTCCTGTCCATGGTTTTTGTGGAGCCTGGGGCACCATCGCATTGGCGGCTTTCATCCACGAGGAATCCCTTCCCGCACACACGAGCCGCTGGGAATTCTTCTCGATTCAGTCCCTCGGTGTGACGGCAACGTTTGCGTATGTCTTCGGTGGAATCTATGGCTTGCTTCGTTTGCTGCAGTGGTGCTATCCGTTGCGAGTCAAAGCCAAAACGGAACAAATCGGGCTGAACGTGGTCGAACACAATGCCTCCAGTCGCCTGCTGGACCTGGCAGTCAGCATGGATTCAGCGGCCAAATTGAAACGCTTGCATCCGGATTGCAAAATCGCACCGGAGTTCGGCACGGCGGTGGGAGATTTGATCGCAAGCTTCAACCAAATGGTCGACCAGATCTGCAACGATCAATCAGCTCTCGAGGCAGCCACCCAACGAGCGGAATCGCTCACCGTGATCTTGGACGAATCGCCCAACGAGATTGTGATCATTCATGCGGAAACGGGACGAATCGTCAGCATGAACTGCGGTGCCAGAGCGAACATGCAGTGGGACGAAGACGAACTCCCTGAACTCATGTTCGAAGACTTGTTCGAGACGGGTTTTCAAACACTCCAAGAATTCCGCCACTCCGAATTCAACGGCGACCGAGCCTTCACTCAACGGACCGTGAGTGCCCTCCGGAAAGATGGCTCGAACTACCCGGCCTCAATCAGCGTGCAACACGCTGATTTCCTCGACCAGCAAGTCCTCGTCATTTTGACGGTCGACATGACTGACCAAGAACAGATGAAGGAGCGTCTGCATGCGGCGGAGAAGATGGAAGCCATTGGGCTGCTCGCATCAGGAATTGCCCACGAAATCAACACGCCTCTCCAAAGCATCACTGGAAACGTCGAGTTCATTCAAGACTTCCAGTCAAACATCCAACACATTCTGACGGAACTTTCGGCCCCGACCTGCAGCGATGCTCAACGCAAAGAATTGGCATCGCAGATCGGAACTCGGCGTTGGTCGCGATGGATCAACGAAAGCGGGGAGGCTCTCGAAGAAACACAAGATTCCATCGGTCGAATTGTCAGCATCGTCAACGCGATGCGAGTGCTCACTCATCCCGGCGCGAACACAAAGGCCAGCGCGAACCTGAACGAAGTCATCCGCAATGCCGCCGCAATTTCACGTCCCCGCTGGCGAGACGCAGCCGCGATTCACTGGGGCTTGTGTGAATCGGAACCGCTGATCGAATGCCATGCCAACGAACTGGCCCAAGTTTTCTGCAACCTGTTTGTCAACGCTGGGGACGCCATTCGTGAGAAAATGCGTGAACAGAATAGCGATTGCCTCGGTGAAATTCGCGTGGTGACAACCGTCGACAGCAACGGACTGAAAATCGCGATTTCGGACACCGGAAACGGGATGCCCGAATCCGTCCGCCGACGCTGCTTCGAACAGTTCTTCACCACCAAACCCGTGGGACAAGGCACGGGGCAGGGTCTCTCGATCGCCTATCAAATCATCGTGGACCGCCACGGAGGAACCATGGAAGTGACATCGGACGGATCCAACGGGACTCAGTTCGACATCTGGATTCCGGCGGAAGGCATGTCGAGCAACCGGGACGCTCAATCGAACAATCCATCAACGCAATGTGTCGACCAATCGTGCTAACGCTGCCATCCATCGTGACCTGAACGCAAGTTTCGGATGGCTTAAAACAGCGTGTAGATGAATGGGGCGGCACCGCTGGTTGCCATGATGCTGATCACCCCGACCAGCAACAGTGAACCAAGCAACGGGATCAGCCACCACTTCTTGTTCTCCCGCAAAAAGAAGAAGAACTCCTGCACCAATCCCACCTCCTGTTGCTGGGATTCTCGTTCGAAGGCATCGGACGAATTGGATTCAGATGGCGATTCGTTGTCGGTCATGGATTCGTCAGAATTGCTTGAAGTATTGTTCTGCGGCGACGTCTTGTTTTCGGTCTTGCCAGGTGCTCGCGTGGTGTCTCTCACGCAAACGCAACGCATCATGCCCCACCACACGCAGCGCCATTGCCAAAGGTGTCAACACGACGAAGTAGATGGCACCAAACAACAGATGCCCGACCAAAAACGCGAGCGGGAAGGTGAGCCACTGCCAACCGCGAATGATTTTTTCCTGGGTGGCGGGCAGTGCATAGTACACCGAGGTCGTGACCACGGCGCATCCAACCAACAACGCCGAGGGCCAAACACCCAACGACCGCGACAACCAAGCGAATATCAGCAATAGCAACCCCAGCGAAGCTCCAAACCACCGTCGCATGGATGGACTGGGCGCGGCCGATAGATCAATCAAAGGCATGACGAGACCTCAATCCGGGGCAAGATCACTCAGGTAGGTCTGACTGGACTCCACCGCCGCAGTCGGCTGCTCACTCCGGAGCATCAAATGGTTACCAACCACCAAAGCATCCATCTGCGTTGCCAGAAAACAACGATAGGCGTCCGCTGCCGTGCGAACGATCGGCTCGCCACGAACGTTGAAACTGGTGTTGATCAACGCTGGGCAACCGGTCCGATCGTGAAACGCTTTCAACAAGGCATGAAACCTTGGGTGCCGCTGTTGGCTGACCGTTTGGACGCGTGCGGAGTAGTCGAGGTGGGTGATCGCTGGCAAATCACTCCGCACTTGTTTGACTCGTTCGATTCCACTTGCCTCCGCGGTCGACTTTCGACGATCAGGATTCACATCGAACGTGAACAGCATGTAAGGGCTCTCGACATCTTCGGGCACTTCAAAACACTCCGAAGCATGCTCCTTCAACACCGACGGTGCGAATGGACGGAAGGATTCTCGATACTTGATCTTCAAATTCATCGTCGTCTGCATTTCAGAATCGCGGGGATCTCCCAAAATGCTGCGGGCTCCCAAGGACCTCGGACCAAATTCCATCTTTCCTTGAACCCAACCCACCACGTTTCCCGTGGCCAATAGCTCGGCAACTTCACGATCCAAATTCGCGGGATCGTCGAACGATCTCACAACGGCGCCCTGTGACTTCAGTTGCTGGATCTCTTCGTCTTCATCAATGGCGGGTCCCAACAGAGTTCCCCGCTGAGCGTCCGAGGGATTGACGGCACGTTCGTTCCGCAGCAATTCATGCCAGATCAACCAAGCCACGCCTAGCGCGCCACCGGCGTCGCCCGCAGCCGGTTGAACCCAGATCCGGTCGAACGGACCTTCACGAAGCAATCGTCCGTTGGCGACACAATTCAATGCGACACCACCTGCCAAGCACAACGAATGTAACTTGGTTTGTTCGTGGACGTATCTCGCCAATCCAAGCACCAACTCTTCCGTGACCAACTGAATACTCGCGGCGATATCCATGTCGACTTGCCGGACCGGAGCCTCCGGTTCACGACGCTGCACGCTCAGCAAACGTTCCAGTGCAGCACCCGTCATCCGCAGCGTGTGCGGAAACGTGAAGAAGTCCATGTTCAATGAATAGCTGCCATCCTCGTGCTGGCATACCAATCGATCACGAATGACCTCCGCGAATTTTGGCTCGCCGTAAGGTGCCAACCCCATCAGTTTGTATTCGCCGGAGTTGACGCGGAACCCACAGAAATAGGTGAAAGCGGAATACAACAATCCAAGCGAATGCGGAAAGCGAATCTCTTGCTTCAAACGCAAACGCGCCCCTTCACCAACACCCCAACTCGTGGTTGCCCACTCGCCAACACCATCAATCGTCAGCACGGCGGCCCGCTCAAACGGACTGGGATAGTATGCACTCGCCGCGTGCGATTCGTGGTGCTCGCAAAACACGATGCGGCGCTGAGTCTTTCCGCCAAGCTGCTTTCGAATTTCGCGGGGAAGATGAAGTTTGGTCTGCAACCAAGACGGCATGGCTCGCGAAAACGAGCGGTAACCACGTGGAGCGTAGGCCAGATAGGTTTCGAGCAGACGCTCGAACTTCAACAACGGTTTTTCATAGAAACCGACGTAATCGATATCAGAGACGCTGGCCCCAATCTCATTCAGACACCCTTCGAGCGCGAGCGACGGAAAGGCAGCATCATGCTTCTTCCGAGTGAATCGTTCTTCACTTGCGGCCGCCACCACCTTGCCGTCCTCCACCAGCGCCACCGCGGAGTCGTGGTAGAAGGCAGAGATTCCAAGGATAAGTGTCATCGCCACATTGTAGCTGGATACGCTTCATCGAGGGACTCCGCATCCAGGAGTAACAAGGCTCCCGCCCAAGACGCGACGTTGATGAACGAAGGCCCCTGCTTCTCGACACCAGCAAACGGCGGCATCGAGAGTCAGGATTCATTTTTCAGCCGCTGTGCCAGACAACTAGGAAGCGTGGCTTTCTAAACGGCGAGCGATCTCATCTTTCACCGCGTTGGCATCCGCGGGCAGGTGAGTGGCTGGGTTGGCAAGGTTGCAATCGATGCCCTCCAGCTTTGATTCGTGATAACCAACCTTAAAGTCCGTGAACTTCAACCCGTGAGCCGTGCTAATCACCACGGTCTTGTCTTGCGACTTGATCGTTCCACGATCGATCAGCTTCTTCAGCACCGCCAAAGCAACACCGGTATGCGGGCAGGTAAACATGCCGGTCAGGTCCGCTCGAGCACAAGCATCGGCCAATTCACCCTCGCTGGCTTGCTCCACAATCCCGTCGGTTTCTTTGACGGCCTTGACCGCTTTCGCGTAGCTGACCGGATCACCGATTCGAATCGCGTTGGCCAGCGTGTCTTGAGCGGTGACGCTGACCTTTTCTTTGAATCCCTGTTTGTAAGCCTCGTAGAACGGGTTGGCACGTTCGGCCTGAGCCGCGACCAAACGAGGCATCCGATTGATCAGCCCCAGATCCATCATCAACTGGAACCCTTTGTAGAGCGCACTGATATTCCCCAGGTTACCCACGGGAATGATGATCCAATCAGGCACTTCCCATTGAAACTGACGCACCATTTCGATGCCGACGGTCTTCTGACCTTCGATCCGCAGGCTGTTCATCGAGTTTGCCAGGTAGATCGAATTGTCCCTGGTGACTTCTTGCACGATTTTCATGCAACCATCGAAGTCGGTGTCCAGAGCCAACACGTGAGCCCCATTGGCGACCGGCTGAATCAACTGGGCCGTGCTGACTTTTCCCGCGGGCAAGAAGATGACCGCGGGGATTCCGGCATAAGCCGCGTAGGCCGCCAGTGCCGCGCTGGTGTCGCCCGTGCTCGCACATGCCACCGCTTTGACGCTGCTTCCCTGCGCCATCATTTGTTTAACGACGCTGACCAGCACCGTCATGCCCAAGTCCTTGAAGCTGCCCGTGTGGCTGTTGCCACACAATTTGATCCACAGATCGGGTACGCCGAGCTGGTCACCGAGACGCTCCGCCCAGAACAAGTTGGTGTTGCCCTCGAACATGCTGACGACATTCTCGTCGGCCAATGATGGCACCACCCATTCCCGCATTCCCCAAACACCGCTGCCGTACGGCCACTTGGAAGTGCTGGCACGCGAATCAAAGAGTTGCTGCCACTGGTAGGCGTTGCGTTTTTTCAGAGGTTCTCGCTCGTGATAGACCTCCAGCAGACTGCCGCAACTAGGGCAGGTGTAGATCACGTCGTAGATCGAGTGTTTGCCGCTGCAACCTGAAATGCAACGAAAATAGGTGGTTTGGTGATCCACGTTGGGCTGGGACTCGACGGCGAGTGACATGAGGAGATCCTGATGCGATGAAATGAGGGGCCGACATTATGGTCACAGCCCCGCAGCAGGCAAAGGGCGAACGCCTCATTCTCAGCGTTTGAGCCAACCGCTGAAAATGAATCACTTTCGCCCTCAAATCGCGTCGCCTTCACGATCGGTCGGGTGCCCGAATAAGCTGCCTGCTCAAGGGTAGTAATAGGGCCGACCAACGCCGTAATAACCAGGCGCGACATAGTAGGTCCCGGTCCCGAATCCGATCGTGCCTCCGGGCCCCACACGGAATCCAGTCCCACTGACCGATCCAGGTACGTATCCGTATCCATAGCTGCGATACCCGTATCCGCTGTAACCACCGTATCCGTAGGTCGGAATTCGATTCAAAACCCGGCGGGGAATCCGGTTGGTATAGGTGTATCCGCTGCCGGTGGAACGAGGCGTGACCGCGGGACGCTGCACCGTGTAGTTATTCTGCGGCAGCCCTCCTCGCTGAGAAATGATGCTGCTACCGCCACGATCAAATCCGTTGCTCTGAATTCCATATCGATAGCCCTGTGCCGAAGCATCCTGCGACAGAACCACGCTGGCAACGACTGCCACCGCGAGCCCGCCCACCCACGTGAATTTCGAGCTGAAACGCGGCCGCGTTTGTAGAAAAGTGTTCATTGCAAACCTCGACAAAAAGAGAAGAAACAGCAGACATGCCCGTCGCCGTACCGTTCGCCATTTTAGGCGTGACGACCACGACGGTCCTCTTAAGAAATGACCGCAACAACGCATTTCCCCGCCAATTGATACCGAACTCTCGCCTGAAAACCTGAAATCCAGACAGCCAATTTCCACGAAACGGCCGCTTCAACTGCAAGCAATCTCGATCGAGCGACTCTGCTAAACTGAGCGTTTCTCACGATCCATCGGATGAGCATCACCTGAGTCGACCGGGACACGGGCAGTGCGGAATCCCAAAATCGTGGCCAAGCGTTTAACAGACTTTTCCTCTTTTTCGATTGATCGGCATGGTTCGAATTTGGTTGGGATGCGTTGGTTTGATCTTGCTCGTTGGATGCAGCAAATCAAATTCCACTTCGGTGAGCACGGCTGAAGGTGGCGGCGATACCGCGGCGGAAGTGGTGGATGCCGACGGTTTCCCCAAACAATGCGGCAACTACACCGTGCTGGGAATCCTGACGGACAACCAAGACAATTCGAAAGCCAAAGAGAACGCCGAAACCACCTTGCTTCGACATCCCGACGTCGCGTGCATGGTCGGACTCTGGAGCCAGAACACGCCGATGATTTTGGCCGCTTTGCGAAGCAGCGACGCTCTGGGCAAGGTTCAGGTTGTTGGATTTGACGAACACCCCGACACTTTGGCGGGCATTCGAGAACAATCCGTTTATGGAACGGTGGTCCAACAACCTTACGCGTTTGGTTTCCGAAGTGTGCAATGGCTGACGACGCTCGCCACCGGAGGCCAGGTCGAAGTTCCCGACAGCGGAATGATCATCATCCCTCACCGATCCATCACCGCCGACAACGTCAGTGAATTCGCGGCCGACGTCGAGAAGATGAAATCGGGCGAAGGTCCGATCTTGTCGGGTGACGAAACGATCGACGGCAAAGGCATTCGCGTTGCTTACATCACGAACTCACTCGATCCGTTTTGGACTCTCGCCGATGCGGGCTGCAAACGAGCCGCCGAAACCTTTGGCTGCGAGGTCGACGTGCAAATGCCGTCCACTGGGACCATCGAAGAACAAAAACGATTCCTGGAATCCAACGTGGCCGCCAAAGTTGATGGAATTGCAATCAGCCCGATCGACCCCGAAAACCAAGTCGCCATGATCAACGAAGCTTGCCAGGCCACCACGGTGATCTGCCAAGACAGCGACGCCCCAGCATCCCGACGGGAATTTTATTTGGGCACCAGCAATTACCTCGCCGGACGCGCCGCGGGGAAACTGATCCAAGAAGCAATTCCCGAGGGAGGCGAGGTGATGTTGTTCGTTGGAAAAATGGAAGTGCTCAACGCCCAAGAGCGAAGCCAAGGGATCATGGACGAACTGGCGGGCAAACCCATTCCAGCCATTCTTCAAAACGCGAATTGACGCGTCGTTGTTTTGCCAAGGCGGGTACGACCGTTCGTCGGATCGATACAACCGTTGCGATCGGATCGGTCGCCGTGCAAGGGCCACTGTTTTGTTCAGCTCGGCCGGAGCCACACCACCCGAACGTTCGAAACGTGACGTAGGTTTGCTTAGCGAGCCAAAGTGTGTGGCTCATTGCGCCCAGCCAATCTCTTGAAGAGTTTGACCATGAACGCCATTCCTCCCGCGGTCCAGCAAGTCTTGCAGGCACGCCAGGACGCGACTCAGACGCAAATCGATGTCGCTTTGCTCGGACAGAATCTGGACGTGCAGAAGCAAACCGGCGATGCGATCGTCCAAATGATCAGCGAAGTCGTCGACGTTCAAAAGCAATTGGCCAGCGGCCACATTGACGTCCGAGTCTGAGGACGCGACATCGCGTTGAGCAAGAGGCTCCGCGATTCAGCAAGTCCCTTATCCAGCGGGACATTTCTTCAACCGCGAGCTCAGCGGCCTTCGCGAAGGCGATAGCCCAGGAAGTTATCGAGTTCCGCTTCTGCTTCGATCGCCTGAACCGTTCGCTCGATGTCATATTCGACTCGGCGGAACATCACTACATCCGGTTCAACAACGACGTAGCAACTTCGTGGATCACCGTCGCGCGGCTGCCCGACGCTGCCGACATTGATCATCAACTTCGCATTGGGGTCCGCCAACGAATAACCCGTTCCGGTATCGGCGGGCCGCACAAATCGCTGCTCCATCGTGAACACTCCCGGCACGTGCGTGTGCCCTTGGAAGCAAACTCGCGGCACGAGCGAAAACAGCTTCTCCATCTTCTTTGAGTTCTGGGCGTCTTCCGGAAAGACATATTCGTTCGTGGGCCCACGAGGTGAACCGTGCACGAACAACCAGTGATCCTCACGAACCGTTCGCGGCAACCCACACAGATACTCAACGCGTCGGCGACTGGCACCGGGGTCGTCACCGGGCTCTTCCAATTTGCTGCGGGTCCAAAAAATGGCCTGCTCGGCGGCCACATTGAATCCTTCCGGGTCAAATAGCGAACTGCTGTCGTGGTTGCCCAGCACGCAAAAATCAAACCCCATGACCGTGTCGAGACAAGCACATGGTTCCGGGCCGTAACCCACCACATCGCCCAAACACACGATGCGGTCAACTTTTTGCGTTTCGATATCGGCGAGGACGGCTTCCAGTGCGGACAGGTTGCCGTGAATGTCACTCAGAATGGCGGTACGTGTCACCCGATCAATGCCCTCGTTTCAAACGATCGCCCAAGGCATCGTCCAGATCGGGTTGTGCGTAGATTTTCTTGGCCGTTTGCTCGATGTCGTATTCCACTCGGCGATAGGTGACCGTCTTCTCGTCGGTATCGAGCACCACGTAGCATGAACGATTGTTTTCGTCGCGAGGCTGACCAACACTGCCGACGTTGAACATCAACTTCTGGTTGCCCAACCGAAAGACATGGTCACTCTCATCCGGCGTGATGAATTCACATTCGGTCGTGAACACGCCGGGAAGGTGAGTGTGCCCCATGAAGCAATACTGTTCGACTTTGCCGAACAGAATCTCCATTTTGCGGGCATCATAGACGTATTCCGGGAACACGTATTCGTTGGTTGGATCCCGGGGGGAACCGTGTACAAACTTGTAGTCGCCGTCGTTGAAGTAGCGTGGCAACTCGCCCAAGAAATCCCAACGAGCGTTCATCTGAGCCGGGCCACCTTTGCCGCTATCCAGCTCATCGCGAGTCCAATAAATCGCTCGCAACGCCATCGGATTGAACCCGTCAGGATCAAACAAGGCGGCTTGATCGTGGTTGCCAAGGATGGTGTGCTTGCAGCGACGCATCACCAGATCCAAGCACTCGCACGGGTTGGGGCCGTAGCCGATGATATCGCCCAGGCACACAACTTCCTGAACACCGACCGTGTCGATGTCTTCCAGAACCGCCTGCAGAGCTTCCAGGTTCCCGTGGATGTCGCTGATCAACGCTCGCTTCACAAAATTCCTCGGTCACCTCACCTGGATGCTGGCCTGAACAACGATCATTGTAGTCTGGACTAAATTTGCACGACAATCCCACGCAACCGCTTCCCTTCATTCTCTTCCAATGAATTCTCGCCCCGACGAATCTTCGCCATCCCGCGAGACCTCATCGCACCACAGCGCAGCTTTGGCCGGCGTCGGATTAGCACTCGAAGTCATCGGCCGCGAAGGCTCCGTCGCCCGAATTGAAAGCGGACGCATCACTCATGCGGAGAACCTACCGCCCGAAACGCGCGCGACCGCTTCGTTGACGCCGGCACTGCAACGACTGCTCGATCAACACAGCCATGGAAACGGAGAAAAGGCAGGCAAGAGCAGCGACGAGTCGCCGCCCGTGGACTTCGTCGCCGTGGCGAATGGCCCGGGTTCTTTCACGGGACTGCGGATCGCCGCAGCCACAGCCAAAACGCTGGCTTATGCCTGGGGCATCCCCGTCGTGACCATCGACTCGCTTTCCGTTTTGGCCAACGCGATCGAATCATCCGAACTGGAACCGGAAACCGCCCCCGAGTTGCTCGTTGGCTTGGATGCCTACCGCGGACAAACGTTCGCAGCTTCATTCCGGTTGACGCTGGCGAAATCGTCTCGCCCCATTTGGAAGTTGAACGGACCCATCGAACTTCTCAGCCGACCAGCCTGGCTGGACCGTCTGAAAGCGACTCCAACCAAAAGCCTGATCACCGGGGACGCTGTCAAAGAAGACCTTCCGATCGATCACCTGAAACATTTTCCACCGACCGAGATCTACGCCGAAACATTGGCTCGAATCGCCGAACCCAAGTTCCAGGCGGGCGATGTCACGGATCCCATGTCCGTTTTGCCGGAGTACTTTCGCCCCAGCGCCGCGGAAGAGAAAGCTTCCGCGAATCAAGCGACCAACCCATCGCCCACCAAACCGTGAAGCGTCACGTTGCCCGCTGGCAAGATTATCGAATCGCACTCATGTAGAAGCTGAACATTCGCTCGTCGTCGAATTCGGATTTGGCGACGGGGAACGCGAAGTCAAACGCCAAAGGTGCCGGCCCCAACATCGGAATTGCGACGCGGAAACCAAAACCAGGTGCGACTCGGAAATTGTCCGCATCGATTTCGATGTCTTGCTCCACCGTGCCAAAGTCCACAAAGGCGACTCCGCGAAATGCATCGTCTGCCGTCAGCGGGAACATGTACTCGACCGTGTTCAGCCATTGGAACCGACCACCGACTTCGACGCCGTTGATGACGGGACTGGCACCACGGAAATCGAAACCACGAATCGTTGAATAACCACCGGCGAAATAGTTTTCGAAGATAGGCGTTTCATCGCCGCTGAACCCGAGTTGAGTTCCAAACGACAAGGTTTGTTTTCCCGAACCATCCGCCCGCTCTCTCAGCAAGAAGTATTTGCGATACTCCGCTTCAAAAGTCGAGTAGTCGAAATCACCGAACGTTTGTTCGAAGCTCAATTCAAAGTAGTGGCCGCGACTGGGTTGCAGCGGACTATTGCGAGTGTCATGGATCAGCGACGCCATGCCCGAATACAGAGCGTTGTCGCCGACCACATCGTTCAGTTGCTGAACTGTATTCACGCGAGGATCGCTGATCTCGACATTTTGCCCGCTGAAGCCGACTGATACCGAAAGGTCAGGCGTCACACGATACCCAAAGCTGGCACGACCACCCAAGCGGTTCTCGTCCCAATCGTTGAAGTTTCGGTCGTAGAGAAAACCACTGAGCGACATGCTGATGGGCAAGTAACCCAACAAGTTCGGATCTGCGAACTGCAAGGTGTACCGTTGAAAGTCGCTACCGGGTGCCGCTTCCAATCGGAACGTTTGGCCGGCACCACGAAATGCGGTGCCGCTGAACATGTCGCTGAACGAACGCGGCCAACGACTGATGTCGAAGTTGCGTTCGTCAATGGTGATCTGGCCGGTGACACCGGCGTCGCTGTTGACGGCACCACCAAACATCAAACGTCCGGTGCGAGCCGGATAACCTTGGATGATCAAGTCCGCTTCACGAACCGTGGGCTGCGTGACAACTGGTGGAGCCAAATTGGGCGAAGACGGGAACGAATCCTGGAGCGGCCCGGACAACGTCCCTCCGCCTTGGTAGGTCGTGCCTCCGGAATAGGTCGGTGCCGCGTAGGGATTGGACGCACCTGGTTGTGCAGCACCGTAGCTGGGTTGTGCCGCACCGTAACCCGGTTGTGCCGCACCATAGCTAGGCTGAGCTTCACCGTAACTTTGCTGAGGAGCCCCGTAGGTGGGCTGAGTCCCATAGGCCGATTGACCGTAAGCGGATTGGCCGTAGGTACTGGCCCCAGCGGATCCTTGCAGCGATGGCGGGGCCGCGTAGGACGATGGCGGAGCTGGAGCCGGATAACTGGTTTGTGCGTTGGCGTCATTGACCGGTGAGATCACACCCTGCGAAAAAACCATGATTGTCGCAAGGAATGCAATCACGCCACGTCGTCTCGCGAAAGCTTCCGTTTTGGCAAACGGCGTGCTGGCGGAGATCAACGTCTGGGCCAATGACGGATTGTCGTTGACCGAGTCGGAGGCGTCTGATTCATTCGGTGGGGTCACAGCACGCATCCATGACATGAAGCGGAACTTGAATGGTCGGTGAAACGGGTTGGTCTTCGGGTTCATCGCAGCGATCCCTCCAACGGCTTCACAATGATGTCCGGGGGAGCAGCGATCGATGGGTTGGTTTCCAACAGGTTGCTACGTTCGATTCGGTTTCGCCCCGTTTCCAATTCGCGTCGATCAATGAGGTCGCCTTCTCGCAACTCCAGCAAGTTCAGCATGGTGGTCTCTTTCATCAAATGGGGTTCGCCATCGATTTCGACGCGGATGCTGCCAACCTTCCATTGATCGCCTTCGGTGATTTCGTAGACCAGATCCACAATCCCGCTCTCATCACGCATGATGGTCTTGGGATCGACTTCGGCGTAGATGAAGCCCAACTCGCCATAGCCATAAACGATCTCGCCGATATCTTTTCGCATTGCGGTGCCGCTGAAGACGTCTCCGGCCTTCAACTCCATTCTTCGCCGCAATGATTCTTCGGTGATGTATTCATTCCCAACGATTTGAACGTCGCCGATGCTGAAACGAGGTCCTTCGTTGACGACATAGACCACCGTCAACCATTTGCCGGTGTCGTCGTACTCGAAACGTCGTCCCACCGTGGCGGTCAAAAAGCCAAGGTTGTGGTAGTAGGATGCCAACACATCCACGTCGCCGTCGATCTTTTTGATGTCCGCGACGTTACCGAGATAGCTCATGAATCCGAGCATCGGACCCCGGCTTTGAATGACTTTCTTCAGCCGTGATTCGCTGACGATCGAACAACCTTCGATCTTGATGTCCGCGATGCGTTCTTTGGGGCCTTCATTGATTCGAAAGACCACCGCGTTGGCGTCGTCGGGCAAACCCACCGACGCCACGATGGATGCTTGGTTGAAACCTTCTTCGTGGTAGTAATCCATCAATCGACGCTTGCCGGTTTCGATGGAAAACTGGCTCAGCGGATCGCCATCATTGATTCCAGAACGCCCCGACAATTCGCGATCATTCATGCGATAGTTGCCGTGGTAAATCACTTGGGAAACCAGTGCTCGTTCACGCAAGTAGAACGTCACCAAGACGCCTTTTTGCGGGGCCGGGTTTGATCCGTTGGATTGCGTGTGCCGTTCTTCGATCTCGAACGTGACGTTGTCGAAGGATCCCATGTCGTTCAATCGACCGACATCGGACAACACCGTTTCTTCGCTGTAGAACCGACCTTTGCGAGTTTGCAGCTCAGCAAGAATGGTGGTCGTGCTGATGACTTGGTTGCCGATCACTCGAACGTCGGCCACGATCGCATCACCATCTTCACGACGCAGGGCCATGCCGTCGCGGTTGTGGATGTGGTCGCGAAATTTGGGTTTGGTTTCCGCTGCGGGAGCTTGAGCTTGTCCACCGCCCATACCGCCGCCACCGAATTGGGCATGCAGCGTCTTGGGTGAGCAGGCGATGGCCACGCAGCACACAAAACCCGCGATGAGACGGCCTTTTGCGAAGTTGCAGCAAGAGAGTCGAGACGGCATGAGCAGCCAGTTCCGTGGCACGAGAAACGAGTATCTCCCCGTCTCTACCAATGGTTCCTGGCGTGCCACAAGGCGAATACGCCCACTCGCATGAACTTCAATCAAGTTTGCAGGAAGAAATTTCGTCGTGAAACTGATTCGTGAATTTCACGACACAGCGGTGTGAAACTCATTCCGACAACGTCGCACCCTCAGTCCCGTTTCACGCCGCTCCGTGCTTCACCAGCTTGTCCTTGAAAGACTGGAAAAAGCTTCGGTCCTTCGCGTACTGATCCGGATCCATTTGATTCTTGAAATAGTCCAGATAGTCGATCCAGCCCTGAGCCTCATCGACGTACGAGTACCCTGGATCGGTCATCGGATTGACCCAATCAGGATCGCCGGGTTCACGTTGTCCCACGATCTGGCCGTCACCATTGGTGATGAAATTCGCCGTCAGCACCGGCAGCTTCATTCGCAATTCATAGATCGCCCGCTCACCCCACGACATGCCCTCCGTGGCCTCGTCCCAAGCCGCCGTGACCTCCGGTGATGTCGTGCTGTCCGGGAACCGGATCGAGTTGGCAATTCCGGACTGAGTGATGCCATCGCGATTCAAGTCAACTTGAGCCGCCGGCGGCACCAGCAGGTTCAATGCGCCCTCTTCACTCAACGAGTTCACTTGAATCGGGTCGACCAATCCATGAATTGCCTGCACGGTCTCGAGCGATTCCTGATCGAGACCGCCGAGGAACTTCTTTGGCGCCGCGTACCCACCTTGTTCATAGGCGTCCGACAGGACACCGGCGAACGAAACGCCCAATGCATCCGCGTCCTCAGTTGCCTGGTAGCGTCCCAAACGCTCCACGCGATACCAATCCGTCCACGACTGCTCGATCTGGGATTCGAGTGGCACGTCGGAGGACAACGGTTCAGCGTTCGCGTAACCATCTCGTCCGAATTGATTCAGAACCTCGCTGAACACGCTCTGAACGTTTTGGTTTTGAACCCGCCGATGGTCATCCAACGTCACCGGTCCGGTTTGTCGATGGTCGATTCGCACTTGAGATTCCAACTGTCGCGTGAGAAGTGCCCTGCACGTCTATCGACCGAGAATCGGGTTCCGTTTGACGGGATCAATCCAAAGCGACGAATTTTCGCGTCGTCAAATTGCCCACTTTGTCAGGGAGTGAGTTTCAGCTCCACGAATCGTCGAACTTGCTCCGTGATCGCACGCTCGGTCGGCAAGCGTTCCATCGAACTGGCACCGTAGAACCCGTCAATCGGACAGCGATCCATCACGTACTGAGCGTCGTCAGGCTCGGCAATCGGCCCTCCGTGACACAACACATACACATTCGACCGAACGGATCTCGCGGCTTCTGCAATTTCGTTCACCGCTCGAACACTGTCGTCCAACGTCATCGCGGTTTGAGCTCCAATGGTTCCCGAGGTCGTCAGCCCCATGTGAGCGACGATCACATCCGCTCCCACCGAAGTCAGCTCGCGAGCCTGCGAAGCATCAAATGCGTACGGCGTGGTCAGCAAGTCCATGTTGTGCGCCGCCGCGATGCATTCGATCTCCAAAGCGAAACTCATCCCGGTCTCTTCCAAGTTCGCGCGGAAGGTTCCATCGATCAAACCAACGGTCGGGAAGTTCTGCACGCCCGCATAGCCCAGTGATTTCAGCTCATGCAGAAAGTGATCTCGCAACAGAAAAGGATCGGTGCCGCAAACCCCCGCCAAGACCGGCGTGTGCTTCACCGCGGTCAAAACCTCCGGTGCCAACTCCTTCACGATTTCATTCGCGTTTCCGTAAGGCAACAAGCCCGACAAGGATCCCCGTCCCGCCATCCGGTAACGCCCCGAGTTGTAAACGACGATCAAATCGATCCCGGCCGCTTCTTCGCACTTCGCCGAGATCCCCGTTCCAGCTCCGCCGCCGATGATCGGCTGACCGGAGGCACGCTTTTTCTCAAAACCAGCCAGGATGGATGCTCGGGAATGACTCATAGGAAACTGTTCGACACAAAAACGAGACGAGAAGCAGACAAGTTGCGGCAGGCAGCGATGCGGCTCAAAACCTAGAACACGATCGTTCCACGTGTGCAAACCGCAGGGACCGCCGACAGTGAACACGGTAAGCAAACCGGCGCGGTAAGCAAGCCGACAGTTCCAATGAACTGGTTCAGAGCACCTTGCTCAGACAACCAGCGACGCCGCAACGTCGCGGGATCTCAGGAGGTCAGACGCGAAATCATCTGGATCAGCTTTTGTTGATCCAGCGGCTTGGTCGTGTAGTCGGTGCATCCCGCGGCCAGACACTCTTCGCGGTCGCTCTTCATCGCATTGGCCGTCAACGCGATGATCGGCAACTTGCAATCACGACGTCTCAATTCCGCCGTGGCTTCGTAGCCATCCATGACGGGCATTTGCATGTCCATCACGATCAGATCAACCGGCGGAGATTCCTTGGACTCGATGAAGTCAATCGCCTCCTTGCCATTGGTGGCGGTGTAAACCGTGCTACCGGCTTTCTCAATGAAGTGCTGAGCCAGATAGCGAATGTCACGCCGGTCATCGACCACCAACACATTGGCTGTCAATCGAATGTCGGACTTCGGAGCTTTCTTCTCCGGTTGGGTGTTCAGGTTGGGTTGGATCAACTTGTCAGCCGCTTTCACCTTCAAGCTCAGCGTGAATCGACTGCCGCGACCGGGCTGACTGGAAACATCGATCTGGCCGCCCAACGCGTGCGACAATCGACGGCAGATCGTCAGTCCCAATCCGGTCCCGCCATAAGAACGGGTGGAAGTGTTGTCCAACTGCGTGAAGGGCTCGAACAGCGAATCCAACTTCTCCTTTGGAATCCCCACGCCCGTATCGATGATGTCGAAGTACAACAAACTCGAACGTTCGTCGTAACGGACGTGCAAATGCACTTCACCGTCATTGGTGAACTTGATCGCATTGCCAACCAGGTTCAACAAAATTTGCCGCAACCGAATCGCGTCCGTGCGAATGGTTTCGGGGATCGGTCCTGCAAACGTGATCTTCAGCGGCAGATCCTTTTCCGCTGCCCGGACATCCATCAATGATCGAACGTCGCCGACGATCGAATCCGGACGAATCGGTTGTTCTTGCAACTCCATCTTTCCAGCGTCAATCTTCGACAGGTCCAAAATGTCGTTGATGATCGTCAACAAGAAGTTGCCATTGCGCCGGATGGTCTCAACGACCAACAAGTTGTCGGGATCCTTCAGGTGATCAATCAAGATGTCAGCGTGCCCGAGAATCGCGGACATGGGCGTGCGAATTTCGTGCGACATGTTGGCCAAGAATTCACCGCGAGAACGGTTGGCCATCTCGGCGGATTGTTTGGCTTGCTGAAGTGACTGTTCGAATAGTTTTCGATCCGTGATGTCTTGGACCGTGCCCACGCGACGAATGACGCGGCGGTTGTCTGCGTTGCCCTCTCGAAACGTACGGCCGGTGTCGATCAACCAGCGGGTCTCTCCGTCGGGCCGAACAATCCGAAACTCAATCGAGTGTTTTTCGGGACCATCCGCAGCCATGGATTGATCCAGCACTTCTTGAAACGCTTCGCGGTCTTTGGGGTGAATCAGCGAAAGGTAACGGTCCGCACTCGGGTTTCCTTCGGGTGGCAAACCAAGAATGCGAAACAGTTCGTCGGACCAAACACTCAACGCATCGGTTTCGTGAATGTCGTAGGTTCCGAATCCGGTGGTCTCGGCTGCCAAACGCAATCGACTTTCACTTGCTTCAATATCGGCAGCACGCTGACGCAGCGATTCTTCGGCGACGTGGCGGTCGTGTACATCGATCACGCTGCCGATGTAGCCTTCGAAGTTGCCTTTGGCATCAAACTTTGGCCGCCCCGCATCGATCGCCCATCGATAGGTCCCTTTGGAAGTGCGAAGGCGATAATCGTGCTCAAACGGTCGACGGCTATTCAAGGACGACATGATGATCTCACGAGTTTCCTCGCGGTCATCGGGATGCACCATGTCCAACCATCCGGTCCCCAGGCCATCCATCTGCGATTGACCGGTGTAGTCCTGCCAACCTCGCGAAAGAAAAGTGCAGGCGTGGTTCACGTCGGTCACCCACAACATCGCCGGCGCCGCGTCGGTCATTTCGCGAAAATACTGTTCGCGTCGGCGGATTGATTCAGCGATCTGCTCATGCTCCGTCGCGTCGTAGAAGTAACACACGACACCGTGACTGCCGTCCGGCAAAGTTGTGCGTTCAATTTCCCATTCGTACGCTTCGATTTCAGAGGTGTCGTTACGATGCTCGACAAAACCCGGTGCCTGATATCGCTCTCCGGTCTTCAACGTGTGTTGAAAATGCTCGACGATCTCCGCAGCGAAATCCGAACGCCATAACGTGTGCATGATGGTTTTGAAGTCGTAACCCTCAATCGGCTGAAACTGGCGAAAGACCTCTTTTGTTCCGTTGCTGACATATCGCATCTTTAAATTGGAATCGACAACGTAAATCCCAAAGGGGCTGTTCTGAACCAAGCTCTCAAAAGTCTCCTGGGAACGCTTCAGCACCTCCTCCGCGTTCTTCTGTGGCGTGATGTCGACCGCCGCCAAGAGGGACGAAACTGGTTTGCGTTCGCCCCCCGTTTCTTCAAACACAATCCTCTTACGAATACTTAACCAGCGGACTTCGCCTGAGCGATGAATGATCCGATGCTCCATCGAGAATTCACCGACTCCCTTCGGGTCCATCGAATCCGCCAAACAGGCTTCGATCTCGGCACGGTCGTCCGGGTGAAACTTCGAATGCACATCGTCACGGCTGATCTTTTCGCCGTAGGGCAGGTCGAACAGTTTGGCAGCATGTTCGTCCGCCGACGCCAATTGCGTGGCGTAGTCGATGTGAATGACACCGATCGATGACATCGAAAGTGCCAACCGAAGTTGTTGTTCTGAGGTGGTAAGTTCACTCATGTCAGTTTGTTTACCAATTGAATGAGTTTTGCTGCGTCAATCGGTTTACTCAGGTAGTCGTTGCATCCCGCTTCCAGGCACAGGTTCATGTCGCCCTGCATCGCATCCGCCGTCAGCGCGATGATGGGACCTTCAAACCCGAGTTCACGTAATTTTTTGGCGGTGGCATATCCGTCCAACGTTGGCATTTGCATGTCCAGCACGATCACGTCCGGACAGTTGTCCTCTTCCATGCATCGGATCACCGTGTCCACCGCTTGTTGACCGTCTTCACATTCATCGACCGTGGCCCCCGCCTTGGTCAAAATTCGTTTACTCAGAAACCGAATGTCTCGGCGATCGTCCACGATCAAAGCGTAGCAGTCCAAGCTGATGGTGGCGTCCGATGATCCCGCAAGTGCCGCGACAGCTTCATGGTGATCATCCCGATGATCCACCAATTCGACGTCCGTCAAATCGCCGGTCGACACACAGAGCGTGAACGTGCTGCCTTCTCCCAGCTGGCTGCGGAACGAAATCTCGCCCCCCAGCATTTCCGCCAATCGTTGACTGATCGTCAGCCCCAAACCCGTGCCGCCAAAGGTGCGGCTGACACTGCTATCGCCCTGCGAAAACGGCTGGAACAACTGCGATTGCTGGTCGTCTGAGATACCAATGCCCGTGTCGATCACGTCCATGCACAACCGATCGGGCGACGACTTCATGCGTACCGCCAAAGTCACGCTTCCCGACGGTGTGAACTTGATTGCATTGCCGACCAAGTTGATCAGAACCTGTTTCAATCGCTTTGAATCGGATTGGATGAATTGTGGCAACTGATCGTCGTATTGGACCGTCAGTTCCAAACCGGCTTCCTTCGCACGGACCTCCATGATGCTGCGAACGTCTTCGATCAAACGACAGGGATCAAACCGCTCTTGCTCGACGTCCAACTTGCCTGCTTCGATCTTCGAAAGATCCAAGATGTCGTTGATGATGTCCAGCAAGTAATCCCCATTGCGACGAATGGTTTGCAGGTGATGCGACGCCTCTTCGTCATGAATGAATTCCTGCAGCAACTCGGCATACCCCAAGATGGCCGTCATCGGCGTGCGAATTTCGTGAGACATGTTGGCCAAGAAGGCACTTTTGGATGCGCTGGCCTCGTTCGCACGTCGTTCACTTTCCCGAAGCGTCTCGGCTTGGACATGTTCCTGCGTGCTATCCCAGTTCACGCCGTACATGCGAGTCACCTTGCCCGATTTTCCTCGGACAATTTCGCCCATGCCGGTGATCCATCGCAACTCACCATCCGGCTTCACAATCCGAAACTCAAACTCGTAATCGCATTCGCCTTGGGTTGCTTCCTCCCAGTGTTCTTTCAGTCCTGCGAGATCCTCGGGGTGCACCAGTGAGAACAGCAGGTCGGGATTGGCTCCGTCTTCCGGCTGCAGCCCAAGCAACTCGTACAGTTCCTTGGTCCAATAGCTTTTCTTCGGAGTCCATTCCCACGCCGCCATGCCGCCGGCTCGCAACGCCATTTGCATTCGACGCGACGCGTTCTTTTTGGCCTGTTCGGACTTCACGCGATCCGTCACATCACGAACGATTCCGACGTACTTGTGTTCGCCGGACAAGGACGTTTCGCTGACCGACAAATCCAAATCGAACGTGGAACCGTCTTTGCGACGACCGATGACCTGTCGTTGATGGCCAATGATGTGCTGCTGCCCGGTTCGGTCGTAAGTCTTTAAATAGCCGTCGTGTTCGCTGTGTTCGGGCTCGGGCATCAGCATGTTGATGTTTTTGCCGATCAATTCATCCAACTCGAACCCAAATATCTTGGTCGCCGCGACATTGACTGAGTTGATGATTCCGCGTCGATCGATGGTGATGATCCCATCGACCGCCGTGTTGAAGATTGCTTCCAAACGCACCGCAATTTCGCGATTTTCAAGCTCGGCCTTCTTTCGGTCTCGAATGTCCACACCGGAGGGGATCAGATATTCAATCTCGCCCTGATCATCGAAGACGGGTGCGATCATGAAATCAATCAACACCCCTTCCTCACCAGCCGAGAACAGTGACACGTCAAAGCGTACCGGTTCGCCCTCAAACGCCTTCTGCATTGCATCTTGCATTTGCTTCTGCACCGCGGCGTCGTAGCTCCACCAAGGTGCTTCCGCGAACGGTTTTCCGATGACGTCGTCTCGCTGCACTTTCGCGATCGCCAGTGACCGATCGTCCACCTCCACCAACAACCCGTCCCGATCGATCACGCCGACCAGCCCCAATTGATTGTTGATCACGCGTCGAAGGTGAGCCTCGCGTCCAGCCAACTCGATACGACTTTGCTTTTGATCGTGAACATCAATGTTCATCCCGACCCAACGCGCGACGCTGCCGTCCGGTCCCCGCTGCGGCGCGGTTCGGACTTGGAACCATCGGTAATCACCGAAACGACTGAGCAGCCGATACTCCATGACCAAAGGACTGCCTTTCGCCACGGCATCGGTCCAAAGTTTCCATGTCAATTCGCGATCGTCTGGATGAATCGCATTCAACCAACCATCGCCTATCCACTGTTCATAAGTTTGGCCGGTGTATTCCCGCCAACTGGGCGAATCCGATTGCACCGTGCCGGCCGCATCCGTGATCCAAACGATCTGTGCCGAGGCACGGACCAACGTTTGGAACAGTTCTTCGCTTTCACTGAGCTGCGTCACATCCGTGAAGGTCAAAACGATCCCGTCGAGATTGCCCGTGTGGGATCGGTACGGCAGCACTCGGCGAATGAATGCTTTTCCTGAGTTTGCCACGATGGTGTCTTCCATCCCATCGGATTTCACCAGCTCATCCCAGGCCGGCAGGGCAGGCATGTCGTGAACATTGGGCACAATTTGCGTCAGCGGACGTCCGATGTCCGTGGCGATCAATCCATAAATTTCCGTCGCCGCGGGAGTGAAACTACGGATCGACAAGTCATCGTCCAAGAAAATGGTGGCGATGCGAGTGCTCCGCAATAGATTCTCCAGGTCCGAATTGGCTCGGGCGACCGCTTCGCTGGTGGTGCGGATTTCCTCTTTTGAGTTTTCCAGTTTTTCATTCGCGGCTTGCAGCCCGCGGTTCATGGCCAGTAACTCGTCGTAGGAAGACTTCAACTCCTCGTTGGTCGCTTCCATCTCCTGCATCGAGCGTTCCAGGTCATCTCGCGTGGTCGCAAGCTCCTGTTCCAATTGTTCGATCAGGTGTTGAGCTTCCTCGTTGGAAAACTCTCGTGGTGGCAGACCTTCGCTCGTGTCGGTGGAACCATCTTTTTCCAACACCGGCACACCGATGTCCTGGAAGACGACCATGAACAATTCCGATTCGTGGCCCAATTGCATCATGGGCTGAATCGTCAGCTTGACTCGTTGGTGGCCTTTGTCGGTGGCCAGATACAGGTCCTCACGAACCACACGCCGCCGATTGACCTTGGCTTCCGCGAACGCACTCCGCAAACCGATCCGCAGACCACGACTGGCCATCTTAATGAGATTGTTCTGAAACAGTCCCTCACCGCTGGAAAGATAAGGACTGGTGTCTGCCAACGAGCACACCACTTGGCCTTCGAGGTCGACCACCACCGACTTCGGTGCGAACTCATCCAAGACAATTCGCTGCAAGACCTGATGGATTTCTTGGCTGTCATCACCCGATGGCAAAATTGCTGCGGGACGCGCCGCTTCCACCGCACTCAAGAAACCTCGTGAATCGCTGCTGGATTCCAACGTTGCACTGCCGCGGCGCTGGTTGATTCGATGGGTCGAATTCACGCTGCGAAATAGCTCGCCATGCGACGAAATCGTCTCGCTGGGTCCGAGGAACAAAAAGCCATTGGGGCGTAGTGCGTAGTGGAACAGCGGGATGAGCTTCTTCTGCAGATGAGGCCCCAAGTAAATCAACAGATTTCGGCAGGAAATCAGATCCTGTCGAGAGAACGGAGCGTCACTGATCAGGTTGTGCAATGAAAACAGAATCGACTCACGCAAATCACGTTTAACGTGATAGCGTTTTCCTCGCTTCACAAAGAAACGCTTCAGCCGCTCGTCGGACACATGTTCGGCGATCCCCAGTGAGTAAACGCCCTGCCGCGCCGTCGCCAACGCTCGCTCGTCAATGTCACTGGCGATGATTTGAAAGGTAGGCAGTTCAATCTCATCGTTTGATTCGCTTCGCTGCGTCTGCCATCGATCTAAATGCTCGTAGCACAACATGGCCAAGGTGTAGGCCTCCTCTCCCGTCGCGCATCCAGGAACCCAAATTCGTACGGGATCCGCCGGCGAACGACCTTGAAAGATCCGCGGCAGCACATTCTCCGCCAGACGCTCGAACGACTCTGGGTCGCGAAAGAATGTCGTGACGCCAATCAGCAATTCTCGAAACAGATTCTGTGCTTCTTCTTGGTCATCCCTCATTCGCGTGAGGTAATCCGCCACGCTGGGAATTTGCAGCACCTGCATCCGCCGCAGGATGCGACGAGTCAACGTCCCGACTTTGTAATGCCGAAAGTTGTGCTTCGTCGCCGCATACAACACGTCAGCGACTTCCGGGATCGCATGCTCGATTTGTTGCAGGATCGTTCCGTCACCAATCTCTTCGGACTGATGGGTCAAGTAGCGAACATAGTCTTTCAGTTCATGTGCAATGCTCTCCGGTGTCAGCACGTGATCGGCAACACCGGTGGTGGCGGCGTTCCGGGGCATCGAATCAAATCGAGCGGAGCTGGATGTTTGCGCGAAAGTCATCCCGCCCGCGTCGCTGATTGACTTCAGCCCCAGCGTTCCATCCGTTCCCATCCCCGAAAGGATCACGCCAACCCCCATGTCACCTTGGGTTTCGGCAATCGAATGGAAGAAGTAATCGATCGGCGTCGCGGTTGACTCGTTCGTCGCCTGCTTGACCACCAATCGAGACGTGCGACTGATCGACAACAAACTGTTCGGTGGACATAGATAAACGTGGTTGGGCTTCAACAATTTACGAGAGTTCACCTCCACCAGGTGCAGAGACGTTGTCTCGGCCAAGCGAAGAGCCAACGGGGACTGCAACTCCGATTGATCCTGCGCGACGAATACCACCGACAAATTGGGCGAATCACCCAACGCCGCCAAAAACTCTTGCAGAGCTTCCAGTCCACCGGCGCCGGCTCCCACACCGACCACCAGTGATTTCGATCGTGTTTGTGGTTCGCTCAAGGAAGTTGACTCTGTCCCTCAGCGGGAGCAACAAGAGAAAGCTCACGGAAGATCGCGAGCGGGGCGGACTCAATTTTGATGGCGACGGCGCGGCGGATGATCATGATTGTCGCTCGGCAATTGCCTGTTCCAAGAACAACTCCAGATCTTCCGGGCGGTAATAGCGATAGCCGGTCAAACGGTTCTTCTGCGGGACCAAACGCCCTGATTTGTCCCAGTTCCGAAGCGTCTCTTTGCTAACGCCGAGAAACGCGGCCGCTTCACCGACTCGATACCAACCATCGAAGCAGGGAGCACAGTGCTCAGTGCGAGTCTCTGTGAAAGTCTCTGTGCGATGCTGTGTGCTCATGGAAACGCTCCAAAGAATCAAACCTTACAAACGACCAAGGACGGAGATTGGACGCCAGAAGGACTTGGTGGTCAATCGACGCGTCGTTGCAAACACTTCGTCAATCTCAGATTGCCACCGCGACTGTTCGTTTAGCGTCCAAACCACCCGGTCTTCGGTCGCTGAGCAACCAACTCAGTCACATCGCCGAGCGACGACCGCGTCGGCATGCTCGCAATCGGATTTGTGGTCCCGGCTCAGACTCGTACCGAACGGCTTTGGCACCTGATTCGCTTCTCTGTGGCTTTTGCGATCGCCACGAACGTCGTCGCGAGATGCAATTCCAGTTCCCATCGTTAGGCAATCCCATGCGCCAAACTCGAGACCTCATTCACTTTTTGCTGCTGACCGCAGCCATGGTTGCCGGCTTCATCGTTTCCGGTTGCGACAACAAAGAAACCGTGCTCGACGTTGACACACCGGACGGCGGTGTGGAAGTCAATCGTGACATCGACGACGGATCGCTTTCTGTTGACGTGCAGGACTGACTCTCGCGTCCCATTGCACGTCGATTCCGAACGCCGCACGTCAATCCAAAAGGTCACACATCATCATGGACATCCCTCAAATCACTCCCAAGGCCACCGCAGAGAAAGGGGCAATGGGACAAATCTATTTGGCAACCGGAAAGCAAGTCGCGTTGCGGCAATGGCAAGAAGCTCCCGGAGGATTCGGTCCGCCCACCAATCGCGAATATGAAACCGTGGGCTATCTGCTGAGCGGCGTATTGGAAATTGAATTTGATGGTGGCATCGCGACGATGAACTCCGGCGACTCTTGGTTGGTGCCGGCCGGCGCCAACCATCGCTATCGGGTTCTCGAACCCATCATGGCAATCGAAGCCACCGCACCGCCCGCCCGCTTCGCTGATCGCGATCATCCCGTCTAAGCGGCGAACACGATCGCCAATGGTTGCTCGTTTATTGGTCGATCGCGGGAACGCTTCTTCAGCGTTTGAATCCAACAAAGAATCCAACTTCGGATCGCTCCGTGTCGAAACTCTCGTTGTCGGATGCGAACCGATCATGTCCGGCCACAGTGGAAACGGACCACTGCTCTGTCCACTGATAGGTTAGCTTTCCGTGCACCCGCCAAAAAATCTCATCACGGCCAATCGGATCCGTGAAGTCAGGGTAGTTTCGATAGCCAACGCCCCAGGTGGGAGTGAATGTCCAGCGGTCCCAGAACGACCAATCGGTTGATCCGTGCAAGTTGACTGACAGATAACGGTAGTCGTCTCCCTTGGTATTGGCATATTCCAAGTCCGTGCCCAACACGAGCATGGGCAACGATTCCCAAGCGGTCCGTTTGAAATGGCTTCCGCCGAAAGTAATCGTTGTCCCGTCCAAGGAAGTCTGGTCCGGCGTCACCCCGTCGTCCTCGAAGTCTGACTGAGCCACCGTGGTGTAGCCGTACCAGGCATTCAAGTCTGGACGGATCACGGTGACGGAAGCGGTTCCCGCGTGCCGATTGCCGACCTGGTTTCCGTCGAAGAAGTCATTCGAGAAAACGTATTCCATTCTTCCGATGACCTCGTTGCCACCGAAGGTGAAGTCTCGTTCTGCGAACGCACCGGGTTGAAAGCTCGCGAGATTGAATTCTTGAAATTGGCTTTCGTTGGCGGTGAAGTAACCTCGAAACAGGACGCCCGCACGCGAAGTTTCATTGCGAAACAGTTTCCAGTCCATATCAGGGCTGGCGTACCACTGGAAACTGGCTTGCTCGTCCTGCGCCAAGTCTCGGCTGATGGGTGTCAACGTGACGTTGGTGTTGTAAAGCAATCCTGTTTCCAAATAGATGCGAAACGCATTGCCGGGTGCCTCTGCTTCCTCTTCCAACTGCCTCAATCGATTCTCGAGATCATCCGATCCGTCGAACGTTTGGATCTCGTAGCCGACGGTCTGCGTGAGCGGATTGGCGGTCGGTGATTGCGAAAACGGGTCGTACGCGGGCAATGGATCCGCTTGCATCGCAGTGTCGGGCAGCCCGCTGGACATCGGCAAGCTTGCAGGTGAACCGGTTGAGATCACGGGTGAACCGGGCAAGATCGCGGGAGCCGATCCATCGGTCGTTGGCATTCCCAGTTGCGCAACCGCATGCGACGGAACCGACACGTTCTCCGGAATCTCCAAACCCATCGCTCGAACTTGGTCCGCATAGGTGCTCTCGGGTGCGATCGCCAACACCTCTTGAAAATGTTGCTTCGCTGCTTCACCACGAGACACCTGTTGGAGCAAGGTTCCCAAGTCGAAGTGAGCCGCCGCGTTGTATGGATCCAACTCAAGGGCTTTGCGAGTCGACGTCACCGCCTCGTCCGTTTGCCCCAACGCTTTTTGCATTCGCCCCAAGCTTCGCCATGAATCGGAATGCCCTGGATTGCTTTGCACCTTCGCCAGCAACATTTCCAACATGCGTAGCTGAGCGTCAGACGGCGCGGCGGGCGATGCTGGCACGCTCGGCAATGCCTGCTCGGCTGCGATTGCCTCGGCTGCGACGGCCTCGATTTGTGTGCCCATCCAAAAACATGTTCCCACGCACACGGCGATTAACCATTGCCGAGTCGTGCGAGCTTTCATCAGGACCTTCCAATCAAGCATTGGGGCAGCAATAGGCAGTGTTTTCAGTGGAGACATCAAACGGACGACGCTTTGGCGAAGTCAGCAATTCCTCTGGCAACGCGGCGAATGGTTTGCTTAGTGTGCCGCTGATCCGAGGGTGAACGTCCGTTCGCTCGCGATTTGTAAACACTGATGCTCAACGGTCGCCACCCCGAAATACGACGGTCGTGTGGAAGGGCCCCAGTCGCCGGCATCGAGAAACTCAAATGGAGTCGATTCACGGATGAAACGTCACACCACCAAAGCTTTGGCCTTCGCATGCATCGTGAGCGCAGGGTCGGTGCAAGCCCAAGGTCTGGACGGAGCTCTTTCGCGAGTTCAATCTCAAGTTCAGCAAAACGTTCAAAGCCAAGTGCAACAACGCGTTCAGGCTCGCGTTCAAAACCAAGTCCAAGCCAACGTCCAAAGCCAGGTTCAGCAGCGGATCCAAGCCAACGTTGCCAATGGCATCCAAGCTCGCGTCGGAAACCAGATCCAAGCTTCCGTTCAAACGGCCGCCGGTCTGGCAGCTCGTGCACAAGCCCAGGCTCGCGCAACAACAAACCAAGCTTCACGAACCAACGTGAATGCAAACGCCAACATCAATGTGCAGGCCAACGCCAACGCAAACGTTGCTGGCAACCGAGCCAACAGCAACACCGCCCTGGGTACCTCGCTGGGCACCTCCGCTCGCTTCGCGGCACCCATCCAAATCAGCAACGCGGAAGTGCAAGCCTACGATTCGGTCTTCGGACAATTCAATCCGCTCCGTTCGTCCGCCGTCTTGCAAGCCGCTGCCAACGCACGGCAGTCAACCGTCGCGCGAAGCGAAGCCCCCACTTCGCCTTCGTCGCCATCCAATCCTGCACCCGAGCAACCTTCCGCTCCCGAAACGACCGGCCCTCAGTCACCCGAGACTCCTGAATTCGCCGGTGGCTCTTTGCTGGGCAATGCCAACGCCCGTGCTCGCGGCGTCGCAGCGGTTGCTTCGCAAGCCAACGGCAACTTTGGCGTCGCCGGTGTGCTGGCTTCGGACGTCGACTTCTCGTCGTTGATTCGTGTCGCCGCTCGCCAACGTCGTGCTGAAATCGCTCAAATGCGTGATCAAGCTTTGGCATCAGCCAACGCGGAATTGCTCGCCCAGGCCGATGCGATGGAAGCACAACTGGACGCCTTCGCGACCGCGCAACAAGAGGCACTCGTCTCCGCACAATCGACTTCACAAGAATTGCAAGCGACCACCCAAGAGCAATTGAGCGCCGCTTCCTCGGTGAACGGTTCGGTTCAAGCCAATGGACAACTCAACACTCAAGCGGCAACCACGGGAACCGCCAACACCGCCGCTGGCGCAGCAGGTCAAGCGGAAGCATCCGCGGCAAGCGCTGCCGGTGGAACCATCCGCTGATTGCCATCACGACAACCCACTAGCTGAGAAGGCGGGAGTTTCGACTTCCGCCTTTTTTCGTGGACCAATGGCTGCTGGTCCCAACAGCCAAAACGTCCATTAGCCCCCTAACTTTTCCTTGACACAAATTCGCATTTTCGGCCAAAACCAGTTCGTTGAATTGGTATGCGAATTGCCATTTGAGCCCCACTGCAAAGCTCGCTTTTGCGAACGCTGGAACACCTCCCCACTGTGGGCCCATCTCTCCTTCTCTCACTCGAGGAACAAACCATGAAATCAATCACCTCTTTGATGTTGGCCGCGTGCATGATGTTTGCCATCGGCTGCGACGAGTCCGCTTTCGACCAGGAAGCCGACGCCCTTCGTGACGCCACCCAAGAACAGGCCGAAGACATCCGGGACCAATCCCAGGCCGCCGCTGAACAAACACGTGAACAAGCTCAGCAAAAGGCAGAAGCCATCCGAAACCAAGCTGAAAATGCTCCCGAAAACGCGGAGGATGCAGCGGAAAACCGAGCTGATAAGATTGAGGAGCGAGGCGAGACCAAGGCTGACCAAACGGAAAGTCAAGGCGAGCAAAAAGCCGACGCGTTGGAAGACGCTGGTGAACAGAAAGCAGATCGTCTCGAAGAAATCGACGAAGTCGAAGCCGAATGATCCCGCTGTCGTTCTGATAGTTCAACCTTGCAAATGCTTGGTGGTCGTTGGGCTGCCAAGCATTTTTTCTTTTGGATCGAGTTGTTCGATGCGTCATCCCCTCGGAATATCCACGCGCCTCGTGGTCGCTCTGGCTGCGATCGTTCTTTTGGCGGTCGCCGCCACCATTGGTTTTCTTTCGCTCAGCTCGATCGAACATCTCGCGAAAGGCTCAGCGACGCACACCGTGTTGCTGGACTGCGAGTACGAAAAGTTTCGGCAGATCATGGTTCGCAAAAACGCAACCGCGGCGATCGTTGAACAAACCGGAATGAAGCTACTGGAAGAAAAACTAGAAGACCTTCAACTGGACACACAACAAGACGACCGACCACTCCTGAACGCCATTCGCGGCCAATCCAAAGCGGAAGTGCAAGCTGTCAAACGATTGCGAGTTTCTTTGGATGACCCTCACATCGAAGCCGACGAACTGATGCTCCGCCAACGAGCGGACATTCAAAACACCTCGATGGAAGTGATCACTCAGTCGGTTGCCGCTGCTGAGAATCTGGAATCCTACGCAACAACTTTGCGTGCGACGCCCAGCGGGCAAAAGACCAACGTGGAACTAAGCGTGTCTTTGGAAGTCCGCGTCACTGTTCCCAAAGCCTTCACCGGGCGAGCCGACCGTGAAGTTCAAAAGTCAGCAGAAGAAGGTGTTCAAGAACAAGCCAAAGGTCTGCAGCGTTTCGTTGGTGAACACGCGGGCAAACGCTTCATCCTGCCTGACCTGGGCGGTTGATCATCCACCAACGCGGTCAATCGCATGATTGACGACCGCGCCGCGGCCGAGCTCCGGTCTTCTCTCACCGTCAATCACTGCGACCTGCGGTCGAAAAACAAACGAATTGAGTGCCCAGCAATCAACTCAGTGGTTTATCTTCGTTGGAACGTGCGTTTGCAATTGGCGAACTCGGACGGGCTCGTGGTCCAGCATCGATTTCTCAGCGATTTCGTCTGCATCGACCGATTCTGAAATGCTTCGGCACGGGAATCGCTTTCTCCTCAGGTAACAACGCGTCAAGCACGATGCACGTGCTTCGCGTCAACAAACTAAAACCTGGAGAAAGATCATGTTGGGTTGGGCTTTGACGTTTTTGGTAATCGCACTCATCGCAGCCGCGTTGGGATTCGGTGGCTTGGCTGGAACCGCCGCCAGTGTCGCGAAAATTTTGTTCATCGTCTTCCTCGTGCTGTTCGTCATTGGATTGGTGATGGGACGTCGCGGACCAACGGTCTAAGCGACGTTGGGACTTTCGGAACGGTCCATAGCAAACCTCCATCAAGGAACTGAGATGAGTCAGGAACTCAACCCGCAATCGGAACAAGCGTTGGACGAACTGGCCGATCTTGTTTGCCAATCATTGAAAAATGAAGGCGATGATTTAGTTCATCGACAAGACGGACTTCTGAAGACGCTTCTGATGAGCGGACATCATTGGAAATCGGATGAAACGGTGATGACCGAAGTCGAGCGGCGAGTGAAAGATCGCTGCGGCGACACGGCCATGCACCGTGGCGGCGAATTGACCGCTTTAACATCGCGATTGAGCCAGAAGTTTGGATCGTTGCAGCGTTGGGAAAGCAAGTCTCCTTCGGATGACTCGCCAGCCAAACCAGCCAACATCAGCTCGGCCACCGATGCCTGAACAGGACTGCTGACGGGCGAGCAAAACTCTCTCCGTCAGCGATCGCATTTCAGCAAGCTGGCTGATCGACTTACTTCACGCCGGATTTCTTTACCAAACATCAATTGGCAATGCAGGAGTCACATGGCCACGTGGACAGACAAAGACGAACGTCAGTACGAACACATCAAGGAAAATGAGCTTGATCGTGGGAAAGACGAAGAGTCCGCGGAAGAAATCGCCGCTCGGACCGTCAACAAGCAACGACGGAAAGAGGGTCGTACTCCCAATCAAATAACACAGGGGACGGGCAATCCACACACCTCCCTGGAAGACCGAACGGTGGATGAACTTCACAACTTGGCCTCGGAGTTGAAAGTCGAAGGCCGAAGCAAGATGAACAAATCGGAATTGATCGAAGCCATACGCCGAAAACGTTGATTCAAAACGTCGGCGGATCGGAAGCACTCAGAAAGAAAGGAAAGATGATGTCGACGGAGTTAAAAGAAGTGGAAGGGTTGCAGTGGGTTCGCGTTCGTGACGCGATTCAGAAACGTTGGCCCGAGATCAACAAGCAGGAGTTGGCTCAATGCCCCAACAACCTGGATCACCTGACGGACTTCGTGAGCAAGCGAGTCAGTGATTCCCAGGAGGAGATTGAGTCGGTCGTGCGTGAGTTCGCTCCGCATGAATCGCTCATCGATCGAATCAGCCACAACGCAACGGATCAGGTGGGACGAGCAAGCGAATCAGCCCGTTTCGCTGTGATGCGTGCCGACGAATGCATCGCGGAACGTCCCACTCAATCGGTGCTGGCTAGCTTTGCAGCCGGCTTGATTCTCGGCGTCACGGTCACCGCCTTGTGGTTGCACCAGAAACCCGAGCCCTCACGCTGGGAACGATTGAAAAGCCAGTCTTGGAACTGATCGCAGAACGCAAATTGGGTGTCGCTGATATTTCTTCTTGCAGCCAGCCCTTTGCGAATTGAGACGAATCACAGAAAGCCGGTCGATGTCCCAGCAGAGGACGTCGGCCGGCTTTTTTTGATGTCCAAAACGTTAGACTGTTGCCCGAGGCGAAAACGTTAGACTGACCTTCGCATCTCACGCAGTGAATCATGACTTCAGCCGCCGAGAATCCAATTGACTGAACTCATTCAAGTCTTGTCGCTCACAACGCTGGCAGGTGCGGCGATTCCCGTCGGCGGTCTGATTGCCATGATCGAACGCATCTCGCCGGAGTGGCTGGAGAACGAATTTCGCCACAGCGTGATCGCCTTTGGCGGAGGCGTGCTCGTGTCTGCCGTGGCGTTGGTGCTCGTTCCGGATGGAATCAAGGAACTATCGCTACCTTGGATCGTAACGGCGTTCGTACTGGGCGGACTTCTGTTCTGGGGGCTGGAAACTCTGCTCGCCCAAATGAAGGGCTCAATGTCTCAATTGATCGCGATGTTGTCTGATTTCATTCCGGAAGCAATCGCCTTGGGCGCCGCCTTCGCAACGGGAGAAAGTGCGGGCCTTCTGCTCGCCGTGCTCATCGGATTGCAAAACCTACCGGAAGGGTTCAACGCATTCCGAGAACTTGAAGCCTCCTCCAAGATCCCGAGGAAGAAAATCGTGGCGTACCTGGCAGCCTGCGTTCCGCTTGGCCCTTTCTCAGGATGGCTCGGATACGAATACCTGTCGAACTACCCGCGTGCGGTCGACTTCATCATGCTGCTCGCCGCCAGCGGTATTCTCTATCTCACGTTTCAAGACCTGGCACCACAAGCCAAAACGGATAATCAGCGGGCTCCAGCGATCGGAGCCGTGTTCGGTTTCCTGCTTGGCTTGATCGGCCACGTGCTACTGAAGTAGGCATTGGAAAAAAGGAGCCGATTTCGACCGGATGACATGACTTGAATCATCTCATCCGGCCACAACAACGGCCCCTTCGAATCAGTTGATCTTGACCAACTGCTTACCAAGATTGTCTCCGTCGAAAAGTCCCATGAATGCGTCTGGGGCGTTTTCAATTCCTTCGGTGACGGTCTCTTCCCAGACGACCTTGTCGTCCTGAATCAACCCTGACATGTCACTCACAAATTCGTCCTTCGCATCCATGTGATCGCGAACGATGAAGCCTTCCAATCGCAGACGTTTGGCGATGACCTTGAACAAATTGCGGGGAGCCGATGGTGCTTCGGTGGCGTTGTAAGTCGCGATCATTCCGCACTCCACGCAAACACCATTGTCGTTCATGTTGTCGATAGCGGCTTCGAGGTGTTCCGCTCCAACGTTGTCGAAGTAAACATCCACACCATCGGGAGCATGTTCCGACAGCGTCTGACTGAGGTCATCGACTTCCTTGTAGTTGATCACCGCATCGATGCCTGTCTTAGCTTTCAACCAGTCGATCTTTTCCGACTTGCCGGCACTGCCGATCACGCGACAGCCCATGGCTTTGGCGAGCTGGCAAACGATCGAACCAACCGCACCTGATGCGGCGGAAACAAACACGGTTTGCCCCTTCTGCAGCTTCGCAATATGGTGCAACCCCACCCAGGCGGTCATGCCGGTCATGCCCAACGCACCGAGATATGCTTGCACGGGAGCGAGCTCTGGATCGACCGTGGTGACATTCTCACCGCCCGACACCCAATACTCCCGCCAACCCAAATTGCCGAGCACCGTGTCGCCTTCTTGAAAGTCCGGATTCCGCGATTGAATCACCTCACCGATGCAACCGCCTTCCAGTGGTTCGTCAATTTGGAACGGAGGAACATAGCTATCGGTGTCTTTCATACGTCCTCGCATGTAAGGGTCCACCGACATCCAGTGATTTCGCACCAGAATTTCGCCCTCTTCGATTGGCCCAACCTTCACTGTCCGCAAGGCAAAATTGTCTCGGGTCGGACGGCCGCTCGGTCGCGAAACCAATTCGATCTGTTTGGATTCGACTTGTTGGGTGGTTGCAGTGCTCATGACGTTTCCTTTTCACCGAGGTGGATCAGTTTTTTGTTAACGAATTCCAAAATCCCAAGGTGCGACAATTCGCGACCGTAGCCGGAATTTTTGATGCCACCGAATGGCAACTCCGCTTGGGAATTGGTGGGCTGGTTCAAGAACATCATTCCCGTTTCAATCTGCTCCGCGACGCGGCGACCTCGCTCGACGTCTCGCGTGTAGACACTTCCTCCCAGCCCATAGGAGGAATCATTCGCAAGCTCAATGGCGGCCTGCTCATCCGGGACGATGTAGACAGTTGCGACAGGGCCAAACAGCTCTTGGTCGAACGTTGGCATGTCAGGAGTGACTTCCGTCAAAATGGTCGGATTGAAGAAGGCTCCGTCACGGTCGGGACGATCGCCACCAAGAATGACTTTCGCGCCCGCATCAATCGAAGACTGGACCTGCACCAACAACTTTTTTGCGGCGTCTTCCGTCGACAAGGGAGCAAGCGTCGTCTCCTCGTCCATAGGATCGCCCATCTTCAGTTCCTGGAATTGTTTTCTCAGACCATCCACGAAGGTGTCCGCGACAGATTTCAGAACGATGAATCGCTTGGAAGCCACACAGGACTGTCCCGCGTTGACCATGCGTCCCTTGACCGCCTGTTCCAACACCAAATCCATGTCGGCGTCATCCAGAACGATGAAAGGATCGTTGCCACCCAGCTCCAAGACGCTGCGTTTCAGATTCTTTCCTGCCGATGCCGCGACCGCACGTCCCGCGGGTTCGCTGCCGGTTAACGACACGCCTTGAACTCGGGAATCTGCAACGATTGGATCCACGAACTCGGAAGGGATGAAAAGGTTTTGATAGACACCGTCCGGCAGCCCGCACTCTTCAAACAACTCTTCAATCGCCGCGGCACATTGGGGAACGTTGCTAGCGTGTTTCACCATCACGGTGTTGCCCGCCATGATGTTTGGCGTCGCGAAGCGAACGACTTGATAGAACGGGAAATTCCAGGGCATCACACCCATCAAGACGCCGATTGGCTCCAAGTGCAAATACGCGTTGGCGTCGACTCGTTCCATCGGCTGATCAGCCAGAAATTCCTCCGCCCCGTTGGCATAGAACTCAGCGATGTCGGCACAGTAGTCGATCTCGTATTTACTCTCAGAGATCCGTTTTCCCATGTCCAACGTGATTGTACGAGCGAACTCGTCGGCATCTTCGCGAAGCAACTTGGCAAACTTCAGTAGACACCTCTTGCGTTCATCGAACGACGTCTTTCGCCACGCCCCAAACGCCTTGTGAGCTTTCTCGATGGCGTCCATCGCCGCTTCTTTATGCAGCGGTTCGTATTCACGGATGGTTTGGTTGTTGGCTGGATTGACACTGACAATTGACATGGGGAAACCTTCATTGAGTTCATTGATAGAGAAGCGAAAACGTGCCGTTCACGTTCCCGGTAAGGCGAGGCGAGCGATGCTCTCAGGCGGATTGCATCTTGCCGACCAACTTCCGTGTCGCACTTCGAGGCAAGAAGCCGGTGGAGGTGACCATCAAACGGTTCATCCAACCGGGGATCACCACGTCCTCGTTTTTCAGATAGCCACGCACCCCGGCGCGAGCCACATCCTCAGCGGACATGGCTGCGGAAGAGAACATGTCCAACTTGCCCATTCCGGAATCTTCGCCGAAGCCTGTTTCGGTGGGCCCGGGTTCCAAACAAGTCACGTGGACGGCCGTACCCGACAGTTCCTCACGCAAGCCTTCCGTGAATGACAAGACATAGGCCTTCGTCGCGTAGTAAACCGCCATGTTGGGACCGGCCTGATGAGCCGCGATCGAGCCGACATTCAGGACGCCGCCGCGATTGCGTTGGATCATGGACGGAAGCAACATGCGAGTTAGCCGCGTCAGCGCCACCACATTGACCATTACCATGTCCGTTTGCCGATCCGCCGACAGTTCCGAAAACCGTCCCAGCGCACCAAAGCCCGCGTTGTTCACTAGCGTGTCGACTTGCAGCGATTGCTGCTGCAGTTGATCGCAGAGCCCGTCGACCGCTTGGGGTTGCGACAAATCGCAGGTCAAGACCGTCGCGTTTCTCGCGTGGATGGATTCGATTTCCGAAGCCAATTCACGCAGTTTTTCTTCACGACGAGCCACCAGGATCAGGTCGTAGCCTTCGCTGGCAAACTGTTTCGCAATTTCGCGGCCGATTCCGGAGGAGGCTCCCGTGACGAGGGCGTTGGGATGAGTGTCCATGTTTCTTCTCTGGTTCACCTGAGGTGTAAACGGGTCCCGTTTGGCCTTCATCATTTCGCGAAAACCAGACGCTCGAATGATCGAGTGAATGCCAAGCGACGCAGATTCCATGCCGAACTATCGCTAGCAGACTCGCCTCGGCATCCACGGGCTTGTTGCTTCCCGCCCTTCGGCGGCATGGAAGATGCGATAGTGGTGCTTCGTTTCGACGCTCGACTCCGTTGAGAAGCGAGCCCGAAACATTCGCTACCCAATTTCAACCACACAGCCTCTCTTGCCAGAACGACCTCTCATGAATTGGCTCTTGCACCAATGGATTGTCGCGGGACTTGTTTCCTCGGCGGCACGCTTTGTCCCGATCCCGTTCGTCGATGATGTGATCCAAGATCAATGTCGCCGTTACGTCGTCGCCCGGACCTTGGAAGCGCACGACCGTTCGGATCTGAAGAAAGAACTGCGTGCCTACCACTCGAGCGATGCGGGCTGCGTGGCGGGCTGTCTTGGCATGCTCGCCAAGGCTCCCCTGAAGCTGATTCTGTTTCCAATTCGGAAAATTGTCGCGCTGTTCACTTCTGTGCGTGGCGTCCCTTTGGAAGTGATCCGAACCATTTTGCTCGGCCGCACTCTGGATCGCATGCTTCGCGACGAGGTATTGGGAAAAACGGTTTCAACCCAACAGGTGCTGGCAATGAGGGAGTCCTTCAACATCGCGTTTGCAAGAATGGATTTTCGCGTGGCCCGCGCGGCCATGTCCGACGCACTCGCCAACGTCCAGGACTGGAAAGAATCGGCCAAGGACATGGCCACCAGTTTGTCCGGCGACCAATCCCACACACCTTCCGAAGATCAATTGCAAGGCGACAAAGCCATCAACGAATCCGCCGAACGTGTCGAAGAGGCACTCCGCCAACCCGAACTGGTGAAACTGTTCGCCGAGTTCGACCAACGATTCGACGAAGCCTACCAGGACCGATCGATCGCTTGATAGCTGGTCACCATCGTCACGGGATCAACGGATTCCCTCGAACCGTCGGTTTTGGTAACCAAAGACCACTGAGTCATTCCGAAAACGGGCATCCAATTCAGCATGCCTGTTCGGACTCGTCGCTCCTTTGAACATTGCTGTCCTTCGGAGTTGCTGTTGCAACGGGGACACGCCAAAGGAACGCGTGGACTACCAATGGGCAGACTTCATCAAGGAATCAGAATGGCTTGGTTGTTTTTGTTGGTTGCGGGATTGTTGGAGATTGGCTGGGCGGTCGGCCTGAAGTACACCGAGGGTTTTTCTCGTCCGGTGCCAACCTTGATCACGGTTGTGATCATGATCGCAAGCTTCTTCACGCTGTCGCTGGCCCTGCGTGAGATTCCGCTGGGGACTGGCTACGCCGTTTGGACTGGCATCGGAGCGGTCGGGACTGCCATCGCGGGCATCGTGCTATTCAACGAACCCAAGGATGTGGTTCGCTTGCTATGCATCGGGTTGATTGTGGCGGGAATCGTCGGTCTGAAACTCGCATCACCGCACACGGGCGACAATGCGTCGACGACGGTGGACCAAACAACCTCCCGCCCATGATCCTTTCACCCAAGATGATGAGAAGCTTGAGTTCGGATCAGCGGTCCGCTTCAGCTTTTCGGGGTCGCAAAAACCTTAGATGATGAGCAGCGTGCAAACGATGAATCTCTTCGAATTCGGAACGGCTCAAACGCCCAAACGCCGGATGCGGTGAGTAATCACCTGGGTGTGAAAGAAACTGCTCCACGCTCTCCGCAAATGCGTCGATGGCTTGGTCATCGTCAACATCCTGCGGCGGAACAAACATGCCCGCCGTTTTTATTCCGCGCGGCGAATCGGGACGTCGGATCTTCGGCAACAGCCAACGCCTCATGGCTGGTCGCAGAAATGCGAACAACGACATCCAGCCTGGGTAGCCGTGCACGCTGGGGTCTTGGACCAGTTTCAGATGGAGGCAGATTTGCCCCAACGACCAATTGCCCATCGGCTCGTAGCCGGTTTCCAACAAAGACCGAGCGTCCACGACGGCGTCACGCAAGTGAGCGAACTGGATCGTACGAAGTTCAGACATCATTCTGCACTGCTGAGCTTTGCCATCGGATAGCGTTGCGTGGGAGTGACGAAATCATCCACTGGATGGTCCGTTTCTTGAGAAGCGATTCCAATCGAGTCGATGACTCCATTTTCGACCGAAACCCATGGACTCGACAGAGCTTTCTTCGGTGGCGGATTGTCACATGGGCACGAGACCAAGTGAGTCCCCCACTCTTTAACCCGGACGGGCACCAAGTGTCGCACCTGACATTTCAACGCATTGGCGGATGGGGACTTCGGATGAACATCGTGGCTGGACGCGTCAAACCACACCTGCGCGGCCTCCAATGACTCTTCGGCATGTGATTACACTTCGCCAACTCGTTTCGCGATTGATCCGCCCAAGAACGACCGCGACGAACAACTGACTTTGACGGTCGCTCGGGCCATCTGCCAGCACCCCGTTTGACGCTTTGATGAATTTCAAAACGTGGTAAAACCGCGCCGCTAACGCTTGATCTCCGTTCCCATTTCAGCGTCCCTCTTCAGCTCCTTTATCGATGGATTCCATGGCAACTCGGTTCTTGCATTCGCGACTTCGCACAGTCCCGCTCTTGGTTTGGATCGCCTTCGGTTGCCTGCCCGGATGCCAATCGGATGAGGAAGTCTCTTTTGAGAAATCACCCCGTCCGGTCGAAGCAATGACGCTGACGAGATCCATCCCGGTCTCGTCCTACACCGCTTCCGGGAGTGTTCAATCATGGAAAACCGAGGACCTCGGGTTTGAGGTCAGCGGCAAAGTCCTGTGGGTGCTGGAACCCGGCGAGAACATCGACGGTCGGATCGTTGACGCCGACGGTGACTTGATTCAGTCCGGCACGCCGCTGGCTCAGATCGAACCGGACCGCTACGAGATTGCGGTGCAATCCGCCGAAGCCGATCTCGAGGTGGCGCAGCTGAATCAAGAGAGCATCCAAATTCGGTTGGAAGAATCCATGCCAGCGGAACTCGAATCCGCCCGCGCCAACCTAGCGCTCGCCGAGATGGAGTTCGCTCGCATCAGCAACCTTAAAGAACAGAACGCGGCCTCCAAAAGCGAGTACGACCAAGCGAGAAACCAAGTCCAAACTCGCTTGGCAGCATTGAATGGATTGATCGCCACCGAAAAGCAAACGCGAGCCGAACTGAAGTCAGCCGAATCACAAATCCGTCGGGCTCAGCAAACTCTGCGTGATGCTCGTCGCGACCTGGAACACACCACGCTCTACGCGTCCTACCAGGGCCAGGTCTCCGCCGTGAACGTCGTCCCAGGCAGCGTGATCGACGCGGGCGATCCCGTGCTGACCCTACAGATGACCAATCCGATCAAGGTCGAAGTTGAACTTTCCGCCAAACAATCTCGGTCGATGCGGCAACGCCATCAAATGCCGGTGACCCATTCGTTGCCCGATGGAACGAAACGACACACCAATGGCTATGTGTACAACGTCGATGCCAGTGCGGATCCTGACACGCGCACATTCACCATGACTTTGCTGCTATTGAACGAACAACTGCAAGACCGACTGCCGAATGGATTGCCAGAAGACAAAATCGCTCGCACAAGCGACCTTTGGCCGCTTCGTTTGAATCGCATGATGGGCACGCCCGAGGATGTGTTGTTGGTGGAAGAGGAATCCATCCATCGCGACAACCAAGGTGCCTACATCTATTTGGTCACCAATGGCAAACTGCGAGACAAGCTGCCGCCAATCATCAAGGTTCGTCGTCAACGCATCGTCGAACAAGACATGCGAGTCCCTTTTCTTGGAAACTGGACGTTCTGCAGCGTGACCATGTTGGACGACAACGGCCAACCCACCGACATTGATCTGGACAGCATCTACACGGGAAAATGGATCAGCTCGTCAACCGTTACCTCCGAAGATCCCACGCCCGGTGGAACAGCGCCGGCAAATTGGGATGGTAAATCCGTCGTCGTCGCACCGGGTTCCGAATGGATGCTGCGCCCCGGCGAGTTGGTGACGGTTGACTTGGCGGACCAAGACACCAGCGAAGGCTTTTTCGTTCCATTTGACGCTTTGGATGAAGAAGCCGACCAGATCTTTCTCTACATCGTTTCCGAAGGTGTTGCCAAGCAGATTCCGGTTCAAGTGATGGACCGAGACAACCTGGACACGGGCTCGATGATCGAAGTCAAATCGCCTGAATTGCAAGAAGGCATGCAGGTCGTCATTCGCGGCGTGCATTATCTCACCGATGGCGAAAACGTTCGCGTGGTGGGCGAGGCGCAACGATTGGACGAAATGGAAGAAGGCCATCTGCCCGGCAATCCCATGCCACCAATGGTGGTGGAGGGAGTCCAAGAATGAATTTGCCCGCTTTGGCGGTGAAGTACCGCCCGATCGTCTTTTCCCTCGCAATCCTCGCGATGGCTTGGGGTGCGATTACCTATGTGACCATTCCGCGACGCGAAGACCCTGAGTTCACGATCCGCGTGTGTGTGGTCTCCACGACTTGGCCGGGGGCTCCCGCCGAAACGGTCGAGGAACTGATCACGGACAAGATCGAACAAAACCTGACCAGCATCGAAGAGGTCAAACTCACGCGATCCACCACACTCACCGGCCAATCGACGGTATTCGTTGAGTTGGAAGACAACATCGCGCCACAAGACATCCAAAATGTCTGGGACAAGGTCCGCGCTCGTGTCGATTTGGTTCCCATGCCGGCGGAGAACGTTCGTCCGATCGTCAATGACGAGTTCGGTGACACGGCGGTTCTGCTACTGGGGATCCATCAAACGCCAGCCAAAGGTCGTGAAACGATCCGAGAACGGGACCGGTACACTCTTCGCGAATTGGAACAGTACGCGGAGGACGTCCAGGACACGCTGCGATTGCTACCCGGTGTCGCCAAAGTGGACATGTTCGGGCAACGATCCGAAGCAATCTACATCGAAACCGATCTGGGAAACTGGGCCCAACTCGAGCTGACCACCAACCAATTGGAATCGTTGGCGGATGATCGCAACATCATTCAAGCCGGTGGTGAAATCGATACCGACGCGGGTCACTTTTCCGTCAAAACCGAAGGCGAGTTCAACGCGGTTGACGAGATCACTCAAATCGCCAGCACCGTTCGGACTCAAAGCGGCGACAACAGCGTCACGCTGGCGGAACTTGGATTGACCGTCACCCGCGATTACGAAGACCCCGCGAACTACATCTGCCGAGTCGGCGACGCGGAAGGCAGCACGCCCGCGGTGATGCTGGGCATCACCATGAAGTCGGGTTCCAACATCATCGATGTCTGCGAAGCCGCGAAAAACCGAGTTCGTGAAATGTCCGATGTCGAGCAACGCTTGCCACCGGACATTGCCGTCACCGCGGTGTCCGATCAAAGCGAAAGCGTGGCCAACAAAATCCGTGATGTGATCATCAACGTGGTCGAGGCGGTTTTGATTGTCGTCGTCGTGGTTTACTTGGTGGTCGGGTTCCGCACGTCGTTTGTCATGGCAGCCAACATTCCAATCGTGGTGGTGGTGAGCGTTGGAATGATCGCAGTGTTCGGTGTGCAGCTTGAACAAATTTCCTTGGCCGCTCTGATCATCTCGCTGGGGTTGCTGGTCGACAACGCAGTCCAAGTTTGCGATCAAGCTCGATCGAATCAAATCGCGGGGATGACACCGTTCCAAGCCGCGATTGAAGGTGCGAACACGTTGGCGGTTCCCATGTTGGTTGGAACCTTGACCACCATGGCGGCCTTCGTGCCCATGTTGTTCAGCCTGGAAGGTGGTGGCAAAGAGTATGTTTACAGCTTGCCCGTGACGGTTTCGACCACATTGGCATTGAGCTGGGTGTTGGCGATGACTCTGTGTGTGATCCTGGCCGGCATGTTCATACGAGGCCCCAAAGCGGATCAATCCGGTTCGCCCGTGGTCGGCGTCTGGAACCGAATTGCGGGATGGTTGCCACGCAGAAAACGAAACGCGGCTTCCACCAATGCCACGACGAACCCCAAACGAAGCGAGAACCTTGCGTTTCGTCTTTACGGTGTCTTCGGCGGCATGGCGGTGAAGTTCAAATGGTTGACCGCTTTGGCGACGTTGGCATTGATGGTTGGTATCTTGTCGCTGCCGGTCAGCTCGGAATTCTTCCCCGACGCCGCGGGAACTCAGTTCGCGGTGAAGGTGATCCTTCCCGAAACCGCCACCATCGAACAAACCGATCAAGTCACCCGGCAAGTCGAAACAATCCTGCGGCGACTCGCCAAAGATTCCTCCGAGGACAGCGGTTTCTCACAACCACCTTTGCGTGTGTATCGAAGTCTGATCGGCGGTGGTGGTTCCCGATGGCATTTGGGTTGGGAGCCCGAACCCAAATCACGATTTTTCGCGGAGGTCTTGGTCCGCACAACGGACACATCGGTGACACGACACTACGCCCAACGCGTTCGAGAAATTGCGGAAAAAGGCGACGCCGATTTGGGGCTGGAACCAATCGTGGGTGCACGGATCATTCCCGTTCGCTTGGCCTTGGGACCGCCTGCGGATCCGTTGGTGTTTCGAATTTCCGGGAACGGTTTTGCCGATCCTCGTGTGCTGCGACAGACCGCCGACAAAGTCAAACGTCTCGTTGCCGCTCAGCCGGAAACTTGGGACGTCAATGATTCTTGGGGTGTCGATGGCTATCAAATTCAAGTCGATGTTCAACAAGATCGTGCGGTGCTCGCCGGAGTCACCAACTCACAAATCGCCCGAACACTGAACTCGTATTACTCCGGTTTGCAACTGACAACCTTTCGGGAAGGCGACCATCAGGTGCCAATCTACTTCCGCTTGAAAGCCAGTGAACGCAAATCGATTCGTGGTTTTCAAGAAGCTTTTGTGGAGGGCGACCGCGGTAAGATCCCGCTCTCGTCAATCGCGGTGCTGCAACCACGTTTTGAGATTGCCAAGATCGAACGTCGCAAAATGAATCGCACCATCGAAGTCAGCTCTCAAATGGAACCGGGCGTGACGGGCAACGATGTGGTCGCTCGCGTATTGAAGTCAGACGAGATGCAGCAGATCCAATCGGAGTTGCCGACGGGCTACTGGATCGAACCCGGTGGAGCGTATGAAGAAAGTGCCAAAGCTGGTGGGCAGATGATGAAATCGTTCGCGACCTCGTTTCTGTTGATCATTTTGTGTCTAATCTTTCAATACAACAATTGGTCCAAACCTCTGATCATTCTTTCCACCTTGCCATTGGCATTGGTGGGTGCATGGCTGGGCCTGTTTTTGTCGGACAAATCACTCGGGTTCATGCCGCAGCTCGGAATTTTGGCGTTGTTTGGGATCGTGCTGAACACAGCGATCATCTTCATCGAATTCGCTGACATCTTGATCGCCGAACGTGCGAATCAGAAAACACCGGAGGAACAAACCGAAGGGCATCTCGCCGGTCTAACGCGAGAAGAATTTCGTGATTGTTTGATCGAAGCAGGCAAGCAACGCATGCTGCCGATCTTTTTGACCACCGCGACAACGGTGGGCGGTTTGATTCCATTGGCACTCAGCGGCGGGCCACTTTGGGAAGGCTTGGCCTGGTGCATGATCGTTGGCTTGTTGCTGACCACCACGCTCACGCTGTTCATCGTTCCAGCGTTCTACGCGATCCTGGTCGAAACCTTTCGTGTCGCGCCGGTTCCGCATCCGACGCAGAACCCATGATGCAGGCAACGCGAATCGCGAGAATCTCAACCTTCAGATTCGCGTCGAAATTGGTCCACGAACGAATGCATGAACTGCTCTCGCTGTTCCGCGATTTGTTTTGCCGCGTCGGTGTTCAGCAAGCCTTTCAGTCGAAACAGCTTGTCGTAGAAATGTCTCATTCCGGTCTTGGGTGAATTGGGGTCCGTCGGATCCGCCCCGCTGAGATGAAAAGGCTGTCCAAACGCGGCGCCGAATTCAATCGTTCGCACAATCCCGATGGCTCCTATGGCATCCAATCGATCGGCATCCTGGACGATCTGGCCTTCCAACGACAGAGGTTCCGCTGAGTCACGTTTGCGAAACGAAAGATTGTCGACGATGTGCACCACGTGCTGAACAATCGCCGGCTCCACCCCCAGTTGGCAAAGAATCTCTTCGGAGAACTCGCCGCTACGCTCAACCCCGTCGTGAAATTTGGCATCTCCCACGTCGTGCAGCCACGCAGCCAATTCCACCACGAATCGGTCTCCTCCCGAGGCGGCCTGTATCTCGCAAGCATTCCGATGAACACGTCGCACGTGGTCGACACCGTGCCCCGCTTGCTGCCCCGCCATTCGCTGGTGAACGATGGATGCGACTTCGTCGACAATTTCCAATGATGTTTTCATGGTCGAATCGTAGTCGTTTCGCCTCCTCTCGCGGAGACCTCGTTCACTCTTAGTTTTATGCCAGCCTGAACCTTTCCGAACGAAATCACCTCGCTACAAGAAAATTGTTTAAACCCCAACAGCACGCTTCCCCGATTCCAATTTTCTTCTATCGACCATTCCAATGAAACCTAACCTGTGGCAAGTCGACGCTTTCGCCTCCCGTCCATTTGAAGGCAATCCGGCCGCGATTTGTGTGTTGGAAGATTTCCCCTGTGACGACTGGATGCAGAGCCTGGCGGGTGAAATCAATTTGTCGGAAACGGCGTATGTTGTGCCGGGTGAAACCGCGACTCGCTTCCAACTGCGTTGGTTCACTCCCAACACGGAAGTCGACCTTTGCGGGCACGCAACGCTCGCAGCCGCTCACGTCTTGAACGAACAAGGACGTTGGAATCTGACCGAACCCCTGGTATTCGAAACGCGAAGCGGTGACCTGACATGCCTTGGCGGTGAACACGGCATCACGTTGGATTTTCCAGTCAGCTCTCTCCGAAAGCTGGACGATGCCAATCAAGAGCTACGAGAACAACTTGCAGCGGCGTTTCCGAGCCATTCAGACGAGGTGCAGCGAGCAGCAATCCACGAAACGGAGTTCGATTTGATGCTCGTTTTCGACCGAGCATCTTCTGTGCACGAACTGGTTCCTAACTTGGCTTTGTTGCAAACCATCCCAACTCGCGGGGTGATGGTCACGGCACCGGCTGAGTCGAGCCAGTCTGATTTTGTGTCTCGTTTTTTTGCTCCGCAGTGCGGCATCGCTGAAGACCCCGTCACTGGTTCGGCTCATTGCGCATTGGCTCCCTATTGGTCGCAGCGGCTTCAGAAAGATGAGTTGATTGGATACCAAGCATCCCAACGCGGCGGGTACGTCCGATGCGAAGTTCAATCCGATCGAGTCTTGTTGACGGGATCCGCAGTCACGGTCCTTGAATCTCGCATGCGTATCCCGATTCAAACCGCATTGTCGTAATGGGTAATCATGTCCGGACATCTGAATTCGCAAAGCTCTCCCGCCGTGCAATACCAGATCCGAGAATGGTCGGGCAAGGACGCCTCAGCCTGCTGGCAACTGTTTCACGACACGGTGCATCGAGTGAACATTCGCGACTACGACGAGCGAGCCGTCAACGCGTGGGCTCCGCGTCAAACGGATCTGACTCAATGGACCGACCGTTTTCGAGGCAACATCGCTTTGGTAGCTGAATGGTCTTCGCCGGACGCGACTCCGGCGACGGCCACCAACTCAATCGTCGGTTTCGTCGATCTTCGACCGGATGGCTATCTGGACCGTCTCTTTGTCTCGGCCGACCACCAACGTGTTGGCATCGCTCGTTCGCTTTGGATCGAGATGCGCCGGCGTGCTGCCGCTGCAGGTTGCACGCGAATCGAAACGGAAGCCAGCATCACCGCCAAGCCATTCTTTGAGTCGCAAGGTTTTCAATGCGTTGCCACGCAAACGGTTTGCTGCCGCGGCGTGGACTTAACGAACTACCGGATGCGATATCAAATGCCGTTAGATCTTTTGTCAGGCCTGCCCTGAGTTTCAAATTGTACCTCCATCTTTGAACCGATTTACAATCGATGGACGTGCAAGATGTCAGATGCAGCATTTCCCGAATGACTGGTCGCACTCCATCGAAGTTGGTGTGATCCGTTCGTTTGAGATCATGATCCGGACGCTGCAACTCCGAACGAGGCTCTGTTCCGCTTCCCCCCTTGATTGACGGGGACTCCATGGGAGCGGGACTCAAGTGTCTTGGTCAATCGAATGCCCTTAAGATCGATCCCGGCTGATGAGTTCTCTTCGAGAAGAACTGAAGAAAAGAGGTCCATTTGAATCGCTTGAACAAGAAGCGATGCTGGCGATCCTGCGCACCAGCGACTTGCTGGAAAATCGATTGGCACGTTTGCTTCGTGAATTCAATCTCACTCCGTCGCAATACAATGCCATGCGGATCATGCGGGGCGAGGGCAAACCCATGCCGTGTTTGGAAGTCGCCCAGCGGATGATTCAGGTTGCTCCCGCGATCACGCGAGTCGTCGATCAGTTGCAAAGTCGTGATCTGATTGTGAAGCAGCAATCCAGCACGGATCGCCGCGTCCACTTGGTCACGGTCACGAGTCAGGGGCTCGAGTTGCTGTCCGAGCTGGACGAGCCGATTCAAACGCTGCATCGATCCTTGTTGGGCGAAGTCGCTGCCGAAGATTTGCAATCGTTGAACCGCATTCTGCTGGCGGCTCGTCAGAACATTGCAAACGCGGAATCGAAAAATTCGAGCGTGAACGGCACATCGAAATGAACCGCGAGCATCCTTCCTTCGGGGTGGCTCTGATAAAGTGAGATTTTTCGCGGCGGTTTCATCCTTGCGCGGCAACTCTTCCTTTGGCATCCACGGGTGCATCGCGGCACAACCTCACGCCGAGCGTTCCCGCGGGCAATGACCATGAATGAAAATCCCCCCGGAAACTCGACTCAGACGCACATCGCGAATCTGATCTCCGAAGCACAAGGCGGCAATCAAGACGCCTTGGGTGAGCTGCTGGAAAATTACCGCAAGTTCGTGGTCTTTTTGGCTCGATCCGGGCTGCACAATCACTTGCAGGGCAAAGCCGATCCTTCGGATTTGGCACAGGAAGTTTGCATTGCGGCGCAGGGGAACATTGGCGAGTTCCGAGGCAATTCCCCCGAAGAGTTCGCAGGGTGGTTGCGAGGAATTCTGTCCAACATCTTGGCGATGCACCTTCGAAAGTACTTGGGCACGCAAAAACGGGATCCTCGTATGGAACAGCATCTCAATGCCACGCTCGCCAACGCTTCGGGTTTTCTGCAATCCAAATTGGCGGCGGACATGACCTCGCCCAGCCAGCAATTTGCTCGCAACGAAGCTTTTCTGCAGCTCGCCGCATCGCTCGAGTCGCTACCGGAACATTACCGACAAGTCATCGTGCTACGACACGTCGAGGGACTTCCCTTCGCGGAAGTTGCCAACGCCATGGGCAAGAGTGTCGACAGCGTAGAAAAACTTTGGGTTCGAGCATTGGCCAAACTACGAACCATGATGACGTGATCGAATGCACTGCATTGAGCCGATTGCTCACAACGCAACAGGGAGTCGTCCATGACCACGTTCGATGATACCAACGACAATGGCGTCGTTGCTGCGGTCAAAGACTACATGCGTTTGCTTGAACAAGGAAACGCTCCGACCATCGAAGCCTTTCTCTCACAACATGCATCGATCCAGGACGAGTTGCGTCCCGCCTTGGAAGGACTGGCGATGTTGCACGGTGCGGGTGCCTCCTCGGACAAAGCATCCGCCGCGGTTGCACCGGACGACGAATTCACAGCCAAGCCCATCGGCGACTTTCAAATCGTGGGCGAGATTGGTCGCGGGGGTATGGGAGTTGTCTACGAAGCCGTGCAGCTCTCGCTCGGACGGAAGGTTGCGCTGAAAGTCCTTCCGTTTGCGAGCGGTTTGGACGAAGTCCGTTTGCAACGTTTTCGCAACGAGGCTCATGCCGCGGCGGCATTGCACCACACCAACATCGTTCCGGTATACGCGGTCGGCAGCGATCGAGGTGTGCACTACTACGCCATGCAGTTGATCGACGGCAGAACCCTGGCGGATCTGATTGAGGAAATGCGTCGCGATCATGCGTTGACCAAAGCGGACGACACACCGGCGGTTGCTTCGTCTCGTAGCCCAAACACACGTTTGAATAACACAACGGCACTCGGGACCACCGCCGGCCGAAGGCGTCACTACGAAACGCTCGTGCGGATGGCCCACGAAGCCGCCGTCGCGATCGAACATGCTCATCAATACGGAGTCATCCATCGCGATATCAAACCGGGAAATCTGCTGATCGATCGTGCGGGAAAAGTTTGGGTCACCGACTTTGGCTTGGCTCACATCGAATCCGACACCAACAACTTGACGCGAACCGGCGACCCGATGGGCACGTTGCGTTACGCCTCGCCGGAACAGGCATCAGGAAACCGAATGGTGATGGACCATCGCACCGATGTGTATTCCTTCGGTGTGACGCTGTACGAACTGCTGACGCTGCGTCCCGCGATCCAAGGCAATGGCTTTCGCGATTTGCTCAATGCGGTCATCGAAGTCGAGCCACCTTCCCCCATTTCGATCATCCCCAGTCTTCCCGCGGAACTGGACACCATCGTTCGTAAAGCGATCGCCAAGCAGCCTTCGGAACGCTACGCATCGATGAAAGCTCTGGCGGATGATTTGCAATGCTGGCTCGATGACAAACCGATCCAAGCCAAGCCACCAACGACGTTGGAAAGGCTTGCGAAATGGCGTCGCCGAAACAGCGGACTGGTCGCGGCCGCCTTTGGAATGTTGCTTGTCGCCTCAGCGGCGTTGCTGGTGACCGTGTTCTTGGTTTGGCGAGCACAACAACGCACGCAGTTGGCACTCGACCGAGAAACGAACCAAAGGGAATTGGCGGAAGAAAGCTTTCAACAGGCCCGCGCGGCCGTCGATGCTTTCAGCACACTCAGCGAAAGCGAACTCGCCTATCGCGGTGACATGCAGGATTTACGTCGTAGTTTCCTGGAAACATCGTTGTCCTTCTATCGCGACTTCCTCGAATTGCGAGCGGACGATCCCGACTTGAAGACCGAATTGGCCGCCACGTCGGCGCGGGTCGAATCCATGGTCGAGGAACTGCAATTGCTAGAGGACATCGGTCCGTTGATGCAACTCGCCGAGCCCCCGGTGCAGGCGGAACTTGGAATCGATTCGGAGCGTGCCGAACAGATCACGCGAGCGATCCAAAAACTGCAAACCGAACGACAACTCATCGCACGCCAGACGCCGGGATCCGAAACCGCCAGCAGCGAACAACTGACGACGCTGCTGAGCGATTTCGATGCGTATTTGACGGACCAACTGAGCCCGCCTCAACTGGAGCGTTTGCGTCAAATCGCAAGACAACGACGCCTGCCGTTCACGTTTAAATCCGCCGAGGTGGTCACGGCTTTGAACCTGAGCCGAGAACAACGTACCGCCATCAACCGAATCATCCAGGAAACACGACCGTTCCGTGGCGGCCCGATGCATCATGAACGTGGGGATCGTGAACGTCGGCGAGACGACGACCGGCGAGACAAACCCGGACCAGGTTTCGACTTTGGTTTCTTCGAGCAATTTCGCATGGACGGTCCCGGTCGTGAGGGGCCCGGTCGCGAGGGGCCCGGTCGCGAGGGGCCCGGTCGCGAGGGGCCGCCGTCAGAACGAGGCGGCTTTCCCGGCATGGGCGGCGGACGTCCAGACTTTCGCGGCCCGAGTGACATGTGGCGATCCGACGCGACTCGATACACCGTCGAAAAAATCATGGAGATCCTGACGCCTCAGCAACGACGGATCTGGAACGAATTGATCGGCGAACCTTTCACGCGATGACTCGTCCGGTTGACTGATGCCGGAACGCGAAGCGATCCGCGGTGGTGCCTCTGAACCAACCAGACAGCCCAGATTGTTGCCCCCGAATCGTTGCACCACGTGTCGACAGCGACGATGCTGTGGCGTGAGATCATTCTTTGCCCCACGCTCGTTACGCTTGATAAAAACCTCGATGCATCTGTTTGGAACGCCACTCCGTGCTTTGTTGTTGGTTGTCATTGGCAACGTTTCGATCACATTCGCCGAGGACACGGCACGCTGGTCGATGGATTCATCCTCACCGAACACGCTTTTGGTTGGCAAAACGCCTGCGTATCGAGACGGTGTCGAAGGGCACTGCTCTGCGTTTGATGGCAACACTGTTTTGGAACTTGACGGCGCAAGCGGTCTTCCTGACAGCAAGCATTTCACCCTGGTTGTCTGGGTCAATCCACACACGCTGAATCGAAATCAACAGGCGATCGCCGCTAAGAATCGGTATTCGCTTGGTGAACGCGAATGGACACTGATGCTGGATACCGATCGTCGATTCCGCCTGTACGTCCGAGAAGAAGGCTGGCGTACGATCTCGGGTCCCGACGCTCGCCCAGGCAGCTGGCACCAACTGATCTTTGTTCGGAATGCGAATGAGATCACGTTTTACGTCGATGGTGAGAAACAGGGGGAGCTTTCCATCAACGCTCTCGCAACCACCAACGCTCCCGTGACCGTCGGAGGAGTGAATGACAATGGCAACCTGCGGCAGACCCTCGTCGGTGCCATTGATGAAGTCCAATTGCTGCCAAAGTCATTGACCGAAGCCGACGTGAAACAGTTCTACCGCCCCGTCACCTCGAAGCACGCTCTTCCCGAACCACCGCAACTGGAAACATTGTGGGACGAGTCCGAAGCACTTCCGACGGCGAGCAATTTGACACCGGCTGACGATGTGAAATTCCACGTCATTCAAACTTGGAATGAACCCGTGGATGGGTATCGGTTTTTGCACGGTGTTGCGTTGCAATTTCATCGCGGTCGTCTGTTCGCATCCTTCGGTCACAACCAAGGCGACGAGAACACGGTCACCGAAGAGGCTCACTACCGAATCAGTGACGATCAAGGAATGAGCTGGGGGCCACTTCACATCATCGATCATGGAGAAGAAGAAAATCTGGCCGTCAGCCATGGTGTCTTTCTATCGGAAGGAAATTCGCTCTGGGCGTTTCACGGTTCCTACTACGGACGCATGGAAGACATCCACACGCGAGCGTACCGATACGACGAGAACAGTGATCAATGGACTCCATTGGGACGTGTGATCGGCGAGGGGTTCTGGCCGATGAACCAACCCGTGCGGATGGAGGATGGAAACTGGATCATGCCCGGACTGCTCGGCAAACGTTACGACAGCAACCAAGCCTTTCCGGCGGCGGTCGCAATCAGTCACGGCAACCATTTTGAAAAGTGGGACCTCGTTCGAATCCCGGTCGACAAAAACATCCATCAAATGTGGGGCGAATCCAGTCTGTGGGTATCAGGCGAGAACGTCTTCAACGTCTCACGTTTTGGTGACGACGCGAAAGCGTTGCTGGCAACCAGCGATGATTACGGCAGGACTTGGTCCCCATCGAAGATCAGCAACCTTCCCATGGCGACATCCAAACCCGCCGCAGGAGTCTTGAGCACGGGGCAGCGTTATCTGGTCTGCACAACGGCCGCTGAGAATGGTGGAAGACGCATGCCCCTGACCATCGCGATCTCACGCCCAGGTGAGAACGTGTTTTCGAAAGTGCTGGTCCTTCGCCGTGCCATGCAGCCCAATGCCCCGGGTGAGTCCGCCAAACGACTCAGCCTGTCTTACCCGTATGCAATCGAACATGACGGGCATTTGTATGTTGGCTACTCCAACAACGGAGGTCGCTCGGCCAACTTGAACAGCGCGGAGATGGCGGTGGTCCCCATCGAATCGCTCCGCACCGATTGAACTTTCGCTCGGAAACCAATTGCTCAGCAGCAAGGTTCTCAAAGCGGCTTGGTGGCCAGCGATTCAACGGTTGGAATTGCATTGAGCGCCGCAATCAGTTGGCTCGCATCCGAGCCTTCCAATGGTTCATAGCGATACACCAACTCCAACGATCCACCACGACGAGCGGTTTCAGCCGAAACGATTTCGTAGCTCTTGGTCAGCCGTTTCAATTCGTCTTCCCATCCACCAATCGAGTGCAGACCAACCTTCATCGTCAACCGCCACTGGTTCTTCGTCTTGGTGGTTGATTCGCTCGCCTTGTTCGCAGGACGCTCTCCATTGAACTGAGTCGCCCAGGTCAGGGTGATCAATCCAAGGAACGCGACCCAGTACTGACCGGCGCCGATGGCCATGCCGACCACGACGGCTGCCAGTACAAACGCAACGTCCCGAGTGGAAGACACCGCGGCACGGAAGCGAACGATCGACAGCGCGCCCACGAGACTGAAGGCGCGAGCAATGTTGTCGCCGATGATCTGTGTCGCCATCGCGATCAGCACACTCATCAAAACCAACGTCAGCGTGAGATGCTGCCCGGAATCCGGAGCGGACTTGATCCGCGCGATCAACGCAACGCACCAACCGCACAACCATGACAGAACCAAACGCAGCGCCAGCACCGAAAGATCGGCGTCCACCTGGGTCGAGATCGGAGGTAACCAATCAGGCATACAACAAACGCTCCGATCGCGAAGACAATTCGGTGGGAGCTTCGCACACCGGGACCTCTTGATCCAAGTTCCAGCAACGCACCGCCGCCCGGTACTTCGAGAAACCAGTCACCGGGATCGGAAACGTTCGAAGCAGCTCTTTGAAAACGTGCGGCATGTAGCGATGAAACTTCAGTTCCAAAATCTCATACTCCGTCGCCTGCACTCGATGAGCTCGCTCATGTGCGTCGTCTTCCCTGGCCACCTGCCAACCGCGAGCCGGGCTGGCGTGCAGATGGCTGTCGATGGTCAAACGAATGTTTTGGCCCGAGGCATCCGCCATCCGAGCAAACCGTTGGTAGTGGACTTGCGTCGTGGGCTGCAATCGATGCAACTGCGTTTTGGTGATGAACCAATCACCAAACCATTCTTCCGACGATGAATCCTCGATCGACAACAGACGGCATGGCCGCTCGGTGTTCAATCGATGCTCCAACTGATTTCGAATTTCCGTTTCATCACCGACCACTCGAGTCTTGTTGACTTCGCACTTCTTTTTGCGTTTGCTCTCCAGCCAAAGCTTCGACTCGCTGCCATAGCGGCGGATGCGATACTTCTTCTTCCCCACCACTCCGGTCTCGTGAAAGAGATCCAAGTCAGGCGAATCCAGATACAACGTGTTCACGTCATAGGTGTCACCTGAATCGCAATGTGGATCTGCCGCCAAATGTTCGCGAGCCCACTGTTTGACATCCGCTGCCAAACAAGGCTCCAGTTGATACTTCAGTTCGATTCGCTTGTCTTTCATGACGCTGCTTGCAAGATGGTTGATACAAACAAACGCCTCGGCACTGCCGGCGGATGGAGCACCGTGTGGATGCAGCACCAAGGCGTTTGACTTCAAAGGAGAATTCGAGGGACGTCCTACTTCAGCAAAAATTCGCGTCGTCCGTCGGCGAATTGCTTGATGTTCATCGAGCCATGGCCTCGTCCCTGTGGTTCATGTGCGACGTCGCTCTCACCAGTCATCGCTTGGAACGATTCAAAAGTCCCCAGCTTACGGGTATCGACTTTCAGCAACGGCTCGATTTTCGAGGCTTGCGATTGAACGAACGGTCCGATCGTTTTCCAGTCCAACGACTCTTCCGCGATTTGTCTTACCTTCGACAAGTAGGCTTCCTTGTACGCAGGCACTGCCAACACTTTGCTGCGAAGCGGTTTGCTCGGATCGTTCAATCCAATCAATGGATCCAAGCCCAACGGAGACGACGATGCGCTGTCATCGGGACGCCCACCGCCTCGAGCGTTGTCACGCTGCGGTCCTGCAAATCCGCCTCGATCGAAGCCACCCCGATCGAAACCACCCCGATCAAAACCTCCACGTCCACCGCGACCGCCCGGGCCACCACGACCGCCGGGTCCTCCCGGTCCTCCCGCAGCACGGAATGCCTCGTTCATATCGTGTGGCACAAAGTGGAACACGTTGTCCTTGTCCAACACGATGCTGTAGTCACTCGCTCGAATCCAATATCCATCCGAGTTCATGAGCACGTTGTCGAGCGCCAAGAACCAAAGCAGATTGTCGATGTCGACCATGGGTTCCAAAGCGGCGGGCAGTTGCTCCGTTGGTGTTTCGTTCAACACGCGGCACAAGTCGACCAAACGCCGCAGGTCTTCATCGTCACCTTTCTTTTGTTCGAACGGGTGACGGTATTGTTCCAAGTCTTCCCCGTGGTACTCGAGCCCGCCTCCACCGCGAGGTGAGCCGGCAACTTTCCAACGGGCTCCCTTGCCGCTTCCGAAGTTCCGCTTGACGAAGTCTTTGTTGAACTGCTCCACGTTGGTGAACACGCCCCAATCTTCTCCGTTGACGACCACCCGAACAAAGTTGGCTCGCGGTGCAGGGATGTATTGGTTGGCGATGTGCGAGTAGAGCACGGTGCTCATCATCGAATCATCACTGGAACCGTTGAGCAGGTTCAGTGTTTTGTATCCACCGATGGTTTGATCGTCGTCCGCCAAATCGACCGAGATGTTGAACGATCGTTTGTAGCCGCGTGGCACCATGCCATATGAACTCGCACCACGGAAACTGATACCACAATTTGGATAGGCAACACCGTCGATCGTGATCGTCGCGGGAACCTCGATGTCCGTCCGGTGAAAGGTTTCCAGTTCGTCTTCCCAGTCCTGAACGGTGAAGTCCATGAACAAGGTCCGAACGACACCGGTGTCATACAGATCACCTTCGGCTGGCTGAACCGAATCTTTGGAAACCTGCTGTCCCGGTTTTGCCTCGGGTCGATTTCGGTTCATCCCCGGAGGGCCACCACGTCCCGGTCCACCTCGTCGGCCACGATCGGCTTCCGGTGGACCGCCACCTTCCGGCGGACCGAATCCTCCGGGCGGTCCAAAACCGGGACCTCCCGGTGGCGGGCCTTCACCAGGTCCTGGACCAAATCCGCCGGGACCAAATCCACCCGGGCCAAATCCGTCTTCGCCACCGCCGGGCGGAGGTCCAAATCCGCCACCGAACCCAGGGCCAGGACGATCACCACCTCGACGGCCACCGCGGCCTTCTTCAGCCGAGCGATTGGTCTTGAGAAACTCACGTGCTTCCACACGTTCCTCGTCATTCAACCAGCCGTTGTCATCACGATCGAACTTGTCGACCAATTCTTGATCCTGGCCACCAAATCCACCTGGCCCACCCCCGGGTGGTTGAGCCTGAAGATTCGGCGAACAACCGGGGCCGCATGCCAAGGCGGTCAAAGCAGACAGAACGATCGACCGCCGAACGATTCGCGAGCGATGACGGGAAGGTACAGACATAGTGTTCTCAATCAGGGCAACGAATGGGTTTGTATTGGCTTTCAACACCATCGTTGCGGGCATGATTCGAAACCGCCGCGAAAAAACCTTCATTTTTTCTTCACATGCAAAATACGGCGTCACGACGCTGCGTCGGTGCGGCATGAGGCTTGCGAAACAAAGCTTTCGAGGAATCTGCTTCGGGCGTTGCTTCGTAGAAAACCGCTGCTGACACGCATCGAAATTGCGTGTGAACAGTGTTTCTTGCCCGCATCACACACCACCAAAGAGCGACTGATGAGCTTGATCCAACCACGAATCGAACGTCGGAATTTCCGTCGGGACCGGCGAATTTTTGTCATGGCGTGTGCTGCGTCACTCGCCATCTCGCCGTTGCAATCCAACCAACTTTTCTCGCAAGAGACCCCATCCACCACGACGGCGGAATCGAAGGATTCCAAGACCGACGAGTTGCGGCGGCAAATCGTGAACAAGGGGTTGGCCTTCCTCGCCAAAGAGGGCCAATCCGATCAAGGCACGTTCTCTGACCGCGTCGGTCCCGGCGTGACCGCGTTGGCACTCACGTCGGCCCTTCGCAATGGAAAGGGTGTCGACGACCCAATGGTGGCCGAAGGACTTCGCGCGTTGGAAGGTTATGTCAAACCGGACGGCGGCATCTATGGAAATGGCCGTCTGAAGAACTACGAAACCTGCGTCGCCATGGTGTGCTTTGCGGAAGCCAACGCGTCCGGCAAATACAACACGCTGCTTCAACGAGCCAAAGCGTTTGTCACCGGCATTCAATACGGCGAAGGTGCTCGCGACCCCAGTGACCCTTGGTACGGTGGCGTTGGCTACGGTGGTGCCGGCCGCCCCGACTTGTCCAACACGGCTTACATGGTCGAGGCTCTGCGTGCCGTTGAGACTCCTGCCAACGACCCCGCCATTCAGCGTGCTTTGGTCTTCATCTCCAGATGCCAAAACCTCGACAGCCAATTCAACGACACGCAGTTCGCGGACAAGGTCGACGATGGTGGTTTCTACTACGAGATCCCCACCACAAAGATCGACCCGAGCACCTCGGAAGAACGCTTCACCCCCAACGGCGGACTTCGAAGCTACGGCAGCATGGGCTACACGGGACTGAAAAGCATGATCTTTGCCGGTCTGACGAAAGATGACCCGCGAGTGAAAGCTGCATTGCAGTGGATCACCGATCACTACAGCGTGGAGAAGAATCCGGGCATGGGTTCGGCGGGTCTATATTACTACTACCACACCTTTGCCGCCGCGTTGGATGCCGCCGGACTGACGGAAGTCGTCGATGCGGACGGCAAGACGCACGATTGGAAAGCCGACCTAATCACGGAGTTGGCCGAACGGCAAAATGACGATGGTTCTTGGAGCAATGACAATCAGCGTTGGTTTGAGAATGACAAAAACCTCGCGACCAGCTTCGCTTTGATGGCGTTGGGCCATTGCGATTGAGACAAACGGGATCGCCGGAAAGCAACATCGCGGTGATCCGTGATAGCGAGGCAAAGGAACTGAATGAGCACCTGCGTGAACACGGCTGGAATGAGCGAACCAAGCGACGCTCGTTCAAACCCAACGACCAAACGGCGTCATCAGCGTCGTGCCGGGTGGTCGTGGCTATGGCTCGCGCAGGCCATCTCGCTGTTGGGATTGGCCATCTGGGCCGCGTTGGATCCTTTGTTTTCAAAGGTTTCCCGTTTGTCAGCGTGGCAGACCTGGCAGGTCGGTCTCAACCATTGGCGTGTTCCACTTCTTGTCCTCATCGCAGCACTCGCCATCGGCAGTTTGCTACTTTTGTTGGTCCGCTTCCTAGCACGATCCAACCAGCGAATGCGGAGCCGATCGTTGGCACAACTGCTCGCCATCACAACCTTGGCCGCCGCCTGGTGCGGCATGTTGATTCATTTGGATTCAATCGCCTGGCAGGGCAAACGCATTCGCTTTGTCGCACGAGTCGACCAATTGGAAGCCATCGCGGCGCCTCTGCGAACGGACTGGCCACAACAAGACGGCGAGGTCTCACAAGTTGGCCCGTTCATGGCTTATCCGTTTGGCCGCCCCAAGACGTTGGTGCTGTTACAAGCCCCGAGGGTCACTGAACGGGCGGTTTACGTCAGTTCGATCGAACGAGGTGACGATGGCTCGATCAAACTCCAATTGACCGGAACCGATGGTGGCGACTGGGCAGAATGGCACCCCGAAGGCAGCAGGCCGAAATCCTTCGTCGACGGTCTCTTTGAATTGCACCGATTGGATTTCGCCACGCCGATCGGCCGCGGTTGGTACTTGGTTCGGTATCAAAGCGGCCCCCGCTGATCGCGGCCGCTTTCGACGTTCATCAAGAAGCGACCAACTCGCCGTGGACGGTTGCTTCCACGGAGGCTTGCCAATTGGCCAATGCAATGGGATCCGCATCATCGACCTCGATGCGATCGGAACTGGTCACCGCACCACATCGCTGCAGCCAAGCGTCAACGGATCGTCCGAAAGCGCAGTATTCGTCGTAGCTGCTGTCGCCCAACGCGAGCACGGCGTAACGCAAACCAGACAGCGACCAAACCGACTGCATCATGGTGTCATGGAATTCGCAGGCATGTCCCGGCGGCTCACCTTCGCCCGCCGTGCTGGCGAGAAAAAACGCCTGGGATGTTTGCTGCAACTTTACTTCGGTCACCTCTTCCAGCGGCAACAGCTCAACAGATCGATTCAAAGTCTGCAAAAGATCCACCGTTTGCTGTGCCAACTCTTCGGCAAAACCTGTTTCGCTGGCGTAAACCACCAAGACGGGAGCGATTGGTCGGGCGGGTTGCCCGATCGACTTGCCCGCATCCGTTTGTTCGTGCGAACCGGCAACGCCGTCAATCGCGACAACGGTTGGCAGATTCCTCAGCACGTCACGAAAGCACCAAACACACAACACGGCATACGCCACCGAACCACCCGTGGCGACCCACCACCGCTGGACACGCGGAGGAGCCACCCACCACGTGCCATCGGTCCACAGAGCACATCCCCAAGCCGCGAGCATCAGACTCGCGATGCAAAGGGCGTTGACGACTTTCGTCATTGAGGCAGAACTTCCAGCGTGCCCGCGTAACTCATGCGACGAGACGAAGCACGTTCGATCTTGGTCTGTTCGTCTTGGTGACTGGTTTCGATCCAGTACATTCCCGCGTCACCAAAGGCGACTTCAAATTCACCATTCTCATTGGTCTTCAACTGCTGTTCTTCTTGCGAATTGCGATAGCGCGTGCCGCCTTGAACAACGCTGATTTCCAAATCTTTCGCTGGCTTTCCGTTGACCAGGAAACGGAACGTGGCGGTCTCACCCGCGTACAGATCGTTAGGATGAGTGACCGGCAACAACTCGATGCCAACACCGGTTGGCTGCAGCGATTCTTCTGTTGGTGCGCCGTTGGTCACAAACGTTTCCACGCGACCGACGCTTTCTGAGATTCGAAGGTTCGACGCGTCCGCGGGAATTTCACTGGCGATCGCATCAGCACTTCCGCGCCAACGGCGACGTTTGCCATTTTCTTCCCAGCTCGCAAACGCACCATTGTTCACGACGGCCACGCGATAGGTGCCTTGCTGCGTCAAAGGCAAATCAAAGACGCTGCGATACTTGCCGGTGGATTTGTTTTCCGCTTCGACCTGCGTTCCATCTGGAGCGACGACGACAAGGTTGTCCAACCCGAGCGGAAAGTGATTGAAATAAAACAGATCGTTCGAAACCGCAGCGTCCACGGTCAACCATGGCTCAGGTCCCGAGAACACCGTCTGCGATGGCAACAGCCAAACCTTGTGCGCAAAACTGGTCGACGGAACGGCAACCAACAACATCAAGAACGAAAAGACCAAACGATTCATAGCAACTTTTCTCATGGAACGGGGTGATTTGTCGTGAGCTTCAAGTGAATTTAATTTTGCGAAAGCGATTCTGTGGCGGGGATCACGAAGGTGATTTCCCCCAACTCTTCTTTGCCGGATGCGGACAGTTTTTGTGGCTTGTCCGAGGGCCAGGTGAATGGCAGTTCGATCAGTTCTCGACCGCCCACTTCACGAGACGCTTCCACCACAACGGAGTACTTTCCGGCGGATAAGCCCGAGAAGCGATTGTCCTGATCATCAAACGTCAGTTCGTGTTTTCCGGCCGGACGGGTGGCACCTGAAATCCCATCCACCGGCATTTGAAGCGAGCGTCCCGAACGTCGCCACCATTGACGAAGGTCCGGCAACCACTTGGTTCCTTCGCCTTCTCCGGAGCGTGTTTGCTGATACCAAACCGCAAGGTTCGCAACGCACTTGCGTTTCTCATCTTGGATCCACATCGCGACGTAGGGTCGGTGATATTCCGACACGCTCAATCGTGGAATTTCGACGGATGCTTGCCAATCTTCGGATCTGGCACGACCGACGCTGAACAAGGCAACGCCGACGATCAATAAAATGCGTTTCAACATAAGGAATGACACCAACAAGAAAACGAAACGATCAATGAATGAACAATACAGCGACAAGAAACGGCAACAGCAGCCCTAAGCCCACCAACGGCCATGTCATCTTGCGACGCCGTGCGTGCTCCACCAGCAACAACAAGCCGGTGATGCAAAACACGAGCGTCGCGATGGCAAACAAATCCAAAAACCACTTCCACGCGGCTCCCGTGTTGCGGCCCTTGTGAAGATCATTGGCATAGGAAATCCATCCACGTTGAGTGGACTCGAATTCAAATTCACCGGTCTCGCGATCAATCGCCAACCAAGCATCCGAACCCGGGCCCGGCATCGAAAGATAGATTTCAAACTCCGACCAATCGGCCTGTCGTCCACCGATGGATTTCCCGACTCGCTGACTCAGCCAATCCGCCAACTCACGAGGCAATGGTGCTCGTTCCGTTTGCTCGGATGCGGCAAGTCGCTCGACCCATTCATCCGGCAACGTTTCAACCAACGATTCGCGATCGGGTTCCGTTTCAATCTGGGAAGCATGATTGAGCGTGATTCCCGTGATCGCAAACCCCAACATACCAATCAAGCAAACCGCCGAACTGGTCCAGTGCCACAGCACCACCATCCGCAACATCGCGGAAGAAAAACCGCTCTTTCGGATGGTGGCCGTGCTGCTGGACGACGCGGATGACTGATTCATACGAAACGTTGGTTGTTGGGACTATCGATCAGACGCAATCGTCTCGACCTCACGTCCCATTCGGGTCCAACTGGCGTACCAGATTTCTTGGTTCACGGAGTCAGTCACGTTTTGCACGCTGCCGTCCGCCAACAACACCTTCACCAATCCGGTGTGATAGCTACGCGGTCCGGTGATTTTCGCGGACCGGAAACTCAAATCGGGAATCTGGCTGTTCGGCGTGAGGTAGCCGTTCATGACCGCGCCGTCTGGCACCGAACCTCGCAGCCAGTAGTGATTGCGGCTGCCGTCCCAGGAGTTCGTGACGGCTTCGACCGGTGGGTATTCGCTGCGCTGAGCGGCTTCGAGAACAGTCGTCGCGATGGAGCTGACGGACGCGCGGTAACCTCGAAGATCGGGCTTGGGGTCGACGGTTGCGATGTCAATTCCGGAACCGATCGTCGTCTCCGCGAACAAGATCGTGTTGGAGGTGCCATCCAGGATGTCGCGAAATTTCAGCTTGGCGTTGACCCAACACATCCCATCCGAAGGCGTTCCATTTCCGGGGTGAAAGACACCGTCCTGGCCGCTGCCTTGGTTCATCGAATAACTGGTGCCGGCAATTTGAATGCTATCACCCGATGGCATCGTCAGGCTATGCAGTTCCGCACCAACATCGCTGGGGCACTCATAGGTGGGGACCCGAGTCGCCGCAGCCTCACGCAGTTCCACCGGCAAATCGTGCCGAGCAGGGTGGCCCATAGGGATACTGAAATCGATCAAGTCCTGCAGTTGAGCTTGCTCGAGAAAGGGCAGAATCTTGGCTTGCGGCGAAAAGTCGTTGGGATAATTCGGGCCGCTGAAACCGTTGTTAGGAAACGCTTCGGCATAGGTCGATGCGTAGTTGTGAACGGCCAACCCGATCTGCTTCATGTTGTTGCTGCACTGCATCGAGCGAGCCGCCTCGCGAGCGGCCTGGACGGCGGGTAGCAAGAGCCCGACCAAGACCCCGATGATCGCGATGACAACCAACAATTCGACCAAGGTGAATGCACGCTTGGACGCGGACGACTTCGGGGATGGCACCATCAACGTGGGATGGGCGGGGGTGTTGTGCGAGCCAGCTTGGATGGCAAAACGCATCGGTTACTCCTAAAAGTAGCGTATCGATTAACGAATTCGCTCCGACGGTTGGCTGGCTGAGGAACAAGGTCCGTCGCTGGCTAGGTCAAAGACTGAGTTGTGAAAAAGAGGCTCCTGCACCGTGCGGGAACCAAACGTCAACGTGTTTTCATTGACGGCGTGGTTGAGATTGCAAGCGATGCGTCATCGCTCGAGTTGTGTTCATGGTTGATGGCAGCTCATCTGGATCTTTCGATCTTTGTGAGTCCAGTCACGATGCGACACAAGGACGTTGTTCGCGGATGCCAGAGCGGCGAAAGGCAGGACGCAAATCGGGGTGAGAGATTCCGCCAGCGGAATCGCATTGAATCAAGCATCGACTACTCCAGCGAAAGGGCAAACATGAGGACGGACCGACCCATCGACAGCCGCGGCAAACAAGGCCGGGAAATCGAGGAGCAATACGAACGTGGCTTGCTAGAGGAATTCAAACCTCTCGGCTGGCTGCGTCGAAAAACCTGCTACTGCGAGTCATTCGCAATATAGTGCTGACTTCACCGGTCTCAATCAAGGGGTAAAACGAGTTCAAATATGAATTTTGAGCCCTGGCGGGTTCCTGACGGTTATCCGACCGTTTCGGCGAGTTTGGCGGCCACTCCAGTCAGAATTTCTTGGTATTTCGCGGCTAAGGACTGTGCGTCGCCGCAGATTTGGGTCGGGAATTGGTCGACGATCGCCCCATCTTTTAGCACCACCACCGAGTCCGCCCAGATCGCGACGGATGGTTCGTGGGTGACCATCACGATGGTTCGTTTTTGCTGATCACAGAGCGTTCGCAGCAGGCGGCAGATCGATTCGCCGGTCGCCGAATCCAAACTTCCCGTCGGCTCATCCGCGAAAACGATGGCGGGATCGGTGATCAAGGAACGGGCGATCGCCACACGTTGCTGCTCGCCGCTACTGAGTGCGTCGGGCAAATGGTGCAGACGATCAGCGATCCCAAGCTGCTCGGCAAGTTCTCTGAGCACATCTTCGCTTTCCAAAGACCGACCGGCCGCGTAAAGCGGAAACAGAATGTTGTCACGGGCGGACAGAGACGACACCAAATTGAATGCCTGGAACACCAAACCAATGCGGCTTCGGCGGAAACAGGTCAGTTGCTGATCCGACAAACTCGCAATGCTTTGGCCATCGACCTGCACCTCGCCGGAACTGGGGCGTGTCAACCCGCTCATCAAGTGCAACAGCGTGCTCTTGCCTGAGCCACTGGCACCCATCACGGCAACAAACCGGCCTCGAGGGACATCCAGCGACACATTGCGCAGTGCATCCACACTTCGACTTCCTTGACGGTAAGTCTTTGACACAGATGCAACGCTTGCAGCCGAAATCGAATCGGGTTCGGAAGAAGTCATCAACAACAAATTTGATATTGAGAACGAAACAGTGAAGACAAATGACCATGGCATTGTTCTCTGACGAAGCCGTCTCGTCCTAAAGCAGCGGTCGTGCCACAAGCTCGCCACAGCCGGAAGTTCATCCCAAGCTTTCCCAAAACGCCCGTCTTTTTCGCGGTCGATTCCCCCCGTGATTCAACAAGCATGCAGCAACGAAGGAGCTTGCCTTGCGTCTCGACGATGAAATGGCCATCGCCGCCGAATGAAATTCCATCGAGCTTGACGCCTTCCGCCAGGCGAACAGAATCAGCCGGTGTTGTCACAATCTTCCCCCGTGAACCACTCCATGCTGCTAGGTCATGCTGCCAGACCATCCACTTCGTTGTCACGCCACACTTTGTTGCTTGCTCGGCTTCACGATCGTTTGTTCATTGAATGCAGTGGCCGGCACAGAGGAGTCGAAGCCAATCGTCCTCCGCGAAGGCATGCCTCATGAATCGCGACACCCGGCGGACGAATCCACTGGAATCCCTGCTGCCACCCTTAAGACTCACTTTGCCTTGCCAGCATCCGCCACCACCGGAGCGTACGTGCGTGGGTCCATCCGTGGTGCAGGCAGTCTGGTTTGGTTGACCAATCCCAATGGCGAACCGATTCGGCAACTCGCTCGGGGAGAAGGCATCCTGCAAACATTTCACTTTGTGGTGGACGATCCGGCTTGTCGGCTGAGTGTTTCTGGACCGCCTTCGTCCGAGTACGCTCTGTCGGTTGATTCAATCATTCCGCTGTCGGATCAACGGCCACCATCACCAAGTTTGCAAAGTCCACGTCTGGCGGAATTGCGATCGCATCTTCAACGAGGCAAATCCACCGACGCGTTTTGGCGTTCACTTCGTGATGGCGGCACGCCACTGATCGAAGAACAAAACACTGACGGATCGCTTTCTGAACACGAGGTGCTGGTCACGTTCTTATATCGCGGTGCCAAACGGAACGTTCGTCTCTTTGGAGCTCCCTCGGGTGACCACGATGAATTGACACGACTCGGCGACAGCGACGTTTGGTACGGCAGCTATGTCGTCTCGAAGCAAGCTCGCATCGACTACCGATTGGCACCGGATGTTCCCGTCTTTGATGCAGACTATCGCCAACGACGGCGAGCGATTCTGGCAACGGCCCAGCGTGACCCGCTGAACCCGAATCACGAACCCGCCAATCCGACCGACATCTACGACGGCGTGTCCGTCGTGACTTTGCCCGATGCACCGTCATCACACTGGAGCCAAGCCTCGGCCTCCACGCCGAATAACACTTTGCTAAAGGGTTCGGTGCAAACCATTCAAGTGCACAGCGACATTCTCAACAATGATCGCGAAGTTCACCTCTATCGTCCGGTGTCGTACCAACCAAACGCCGCCGACAACGCAATGCTGATCGTTTTTGATGGCAACCGGTATCTCGAAGATGTCCGCCTTCCCACGATCTTGGACAACCTGATTGCGGCCAACAAAATCCCACCCACCGCGGCGGTGCTTGTGACAAACCCCGATCCCAAACAACGCGGTATCGAACTTCCTTGCAACGAGGATTTTGTCCGATTCCTGACGGACGAATTGATGCCCGTCGTCCATGCCCGGTCGCTGCATGCCTCCCGCGAACGAACGGTTCTTGTGGGTGCGAGTTATGGCGGGTTGGCGTCGTCCTTTGCCGCATTGAAAGCTCCGGAAAAATTCGGCAACGTTCTCAGCCAATCGGGCTCGTATTGGTGGTCACCCGGAGGCGAATTCGGACGAAACGAATCAAGCGAACCCAACTGGTTGATCCGGCAATACGTGCAGTCGAAACGCCAGCCCGTGCGGTTTGTTCTGCAAGCGGGAACGTTTGAATTGCCAAGCAACATCCTTCCCGACAACCGCCACTTCCGAAACTGTTTGGAAGCGAAGGGCTACGACGTTCAGTACTCCGAGTTTGTCGGTGGGCACGGCTACTTCCATTGGCGCCACGCACTTCCTGATGGATTGATGCGTGTTCTGCCGACACCGTAAACCTCTCTCAACAATCCACGTCGTCGCGGCACGAGCAACCGAACCAGCGATGCGCAGACCATCTTCGGCGGTGAAAAACCCGCCGCGAAAGTTTCGCCGAACTCGATCTTCGCGAATCGATCGCCGCAGAAAGACAACATTGAACGCTGTTTTGGCGGTTGGTCCACAGCTTGCATTGAGCGTCACACGATGACGTCCACGCATGGTTGCGTTTCACTCCTCCGCCCACTTGCGAACACTCTGTCCATGAACCAGCTCCGCTTTCTTGCTCGCTTTGTCATTTCGCAAATGCGGCTCAATCCGGGGCGTGCCCTCATCACGATGCTTGGCATCGTCGCCTCCACCTGTGCGGTGATTTGGGTTGTCAGTGGATACGATGCCTTGGTTGGCCAGTTCGATGAGAACAGCAAAAAGTATTTGGGCCGATACGATTTGCTGATCGCTCCCAAATCTGGTCCCCCGGGATCCGAACCACGTTTCGTTCAACAGGACTTGATCGACGAATTGAAAGCCGATACCGGCGTGTTGGAGGTGAATCCCATTAGCCAGGCTCGCGTCACGGTTCATCGCGTGGTGACAGAAGGCGAGATTGCCGACAAAGCACCCACTTCACTGGGCCTCGTCGTTGGTGCTCGACCGCCGGTCAATGGTGCGCCGCCCATCGACCCCACGTTGATCAGCACGCCTGCCGCTGAATCACCCTACGAAGTCGTGGATGGTCGATGGCTCAGCGAAAGCCACCAAGCACGTGAGATCGTCGTCGGGGAACTCGTTGCAAAGGAGAAACAACTCAAGGTGGGTGACGAGCTGCGTCTCATCTCGCTTGCCAACGATGTGCGGCTAAGCGTGGTTGGAATTGTTGAGCAAGCTCCTCAAGCCCCGTCGCTTTCACAACGTGGGCGTGGTGGCCCGCCACGCGGTGGAAAGGGAGAACGGCTCAGCAAGGGACCGCCTGGAGAACGTGCGACAAACCGACGAGCCGATCCAGCCGCGAAGGAAGACCTCTCGCCGAAAACCGTTCTGGGGATGCCCAAGAACTTCAGCGAAGGGATCGCTGCCAACGCCATTTACGTTCGCCCGAATCTAGCTGCCGAAATCAACGGCTACGTTTCGCAACCAAACGTTTTGCAGATTGCCATCCGCGACACCATCGACGCGTCCGAGTTTGCTGACGTGTGGGCGTCACGCTTGGCCGAGCGACACCCTCCGATGCAGTTGATTGACTTCGATACGGTTCGGGAAGGCATGGAAACCACGCGCAGTGTTTCCAGCCAACGCTCGCAAGCTTGGGCGGCAACGGGCATGGCAACGCTGGCGGCCATCTTCATCATTTTCTCCACGCTCAGCATGGGAGTCAGCGAACGAACCCGAGAATTCGCGATGCTTCGCGCGGTGGCCATGACGAAAAAACAAATCGCCGCCATCATCACCATCGAAAGTATGTTGCTCGCGGTCATCGGTTGGGTCGGCGGCTTGGTTGCGGAATGGGGCGTCCTGTCGATTGGCCGTTGGTTCGTTCCGGGCTGGTTTACCGGCGATGCCGTCTTGGGCTGGGGATGTGTCATGCTCTCTGGGTTCACGGTTCTGATCGGCTCGCTGGCCGCTGCCTTCGTTCCGGCTTGGCGAGCCACGCGAATTGAACCATTGGCTGCCATGTCGACGCGAATCCAACCGCCCCAGCGTCGAGCCTGGGTCCCCATGGCCGTCGGCGGTGCGTTGCTGTCCGCATTCACTCCGCTCGTCGTATTCGCCTTGCCCATGTCCGACGAATGGCGAACTTGGATTTTCAGTTTCCTCGCCTACCCGGTCTTGCTGGTCGGCATGATTGGGTTGGCGCCCGCAATCATTGTGTTTTGTGAACAAACCGTTGGACCATGGATCACGCGAGCACTGGGCATCGACACTCGTCTGATGAAAACGCAGCTTTCGACTCACCTGTGGCGGACGGCGGGTGCCACGCTGACGCTGTCCATCGGACTGGGGTTGTACGCCTCCACCCAGACCTGGGGCTATTCCATGTTAAGGCCTTTCACACCGGGCGATTGGCTGCCTGATGCCCTGGTGGCCTTTCACCCGGGAGGCGTCGATGAAGCGGGCATCGATCAAGTCCGTGAATTGGAGGGTGTCGATTCGCAACGCGTGATGCCGCTGGCGATCGAGCAGTCCCGGTTTGACTGGGGCGACGCGGATGCCCCTTCGCGGGTCACACGCGACAACGCGGTTCTGTTCGGAGTCGATCCGTCGTTCGCGTTTGGCAGTGATGCTCCACTAGTCGACGTCGACTTTGTCCGAGGTGACCGTGAATCGGCGATGGAGGCGTTGCTGGATGGCGGAAGCTGCCTGATCTCAGAAGACTTCCACATGAGTTCGGGGCTGGACGTTGGTGATGAGATGAGCTTCACGCCACCAACGGCTGAAAACGAGCAAGTCACCTATCGAGTTGCCGGCATCGTTTCGCTGCCCGGTTGGCATTGGGTCACCAAGTTTTCAGGCGTGCGACGACACTTTGTTCGAACCGCGACGATGGTGTTTGCAAACCGCAACGATGTGCAGCGAGATTTTCATCTTCCCAAAACAGAGTTCTTGTGGATGGACCTGCAACCGGGCGCGGACGTGGCCTCGGTGGAGTCCAGCCTGCAACCCATCGCCCAACGGGCTTCGGGGGAAACCTTTGTCGCCAGTGGGTTGGGCGACGTCAAAGCCTATCGTCCGTACGCCAGATTGACCGCTACCGAAACGGTTCGACAAGCCATTCGGATTCGCGCCGACGACATGATTTGGGGCATGAGCTATTTGCCGCTGATCACTCTCGCGATCATGTCGCTCGCAATCGCGAATACCGTGATTGCATCGGTTCGTTCCAGGACTCGTGAATTTGGCATCATGCGATCGATTGGCGTGACCCGCGGACAACTGGTGAGGCTGGTCATCACGGAAACCGTTTTGATCGGCCTTTCCGCCTGCGTGTTGAGTCTGGTCTTTGGGCTGATCGCAGGTTGGTGCGGTGTCGGCATGGCGCGGTACGGTGGATGGTTTGCCGGGCCACCTAATTTCGTCATCCCTTGGTCGCACCTGTCTCTCGGATTCGCGATGACGATTGGGTTGTGCTTGTTGGCCAGCGTTTGGCCCGCGTTTCGCATCGGCCGCATGGAACCGCTCAGCCTATTGCGTGCGGGGCGCGTTGGCTGAGCGGATTGGCTGGCCGGATTGGCTGACCAGCGACGTAGTGGTCGCTGTTACGAATTGGAATTCGCGGACGGATCGTCCAAGTGATAAGCACGCATCCGATCGCGAAGCGTGCCTCGATGGATGCCAAGCATTTCAGCCGCTTTCGCCCGGTTCCCACCGGTATGTTTCATCACCGTGCGAAGCAACGTCGGCTCGGTTGCTGCTAGAAAATCACTGTGCAAATCCATCGTGTCGGGTGACTCTTCGATCGCCTTTTCCGTCCAAGCTCGGATGGCTTTCTCAACGCCCTGAACCGGCGAGACACCCGCGTTTTCGCGACCGGGTTTGGGTTCCGGAAAATCATCGATCGTCAGCTTCCGACCGCGTGCCACCACGGCGGCGTGTCCGATCGCATTCTTCAATTCGCGGATGTTGCCGTGCCACGGTCGTGCTTTCAATTGCTCCAGCAACTCATCGTCCAATGCCGTGTCGACGTCGCGATACTTCATGGACGCTAGAAAGTGTCGACAAAGCGGCAGCACGTCTTCCAAGCGATCGCGAAGCGGCGGCAGATGGATCTGCACCCCAGTCAAACGATGAAACAAATCTTCGCGAAACTTGTTGCTCGCGACATCTTCGTGCAGATCACTGTTGGTTGCCGCGAGAATGCGAACGTTCGCCGTTCGCGGCTTCACATCGCCCACGCGGCAATACTGGCCTTGCTCCAAAACACGCAGCAATTTGACCTGCGTTCCCAGCGGTAAATCACCGATTTCATCCAGCAACACCGTGCCGCCTTCGGCACGTTCAAACAATCCCGCTCGGTCGTCACTGGCTCCCGTGAATGCACCTTTGACATGACCAAAAAGCTCGCTTTCGATCAAATCCGGATTCAATGCGACGGGCGCGATCGGGATGTACGGCCCATCGCTTCGGCGACTGTGACGATGAATGGCGGCGGACACCAATTCTTTTCCGGTGCCGGTTTCCCCCGTGATCAGCACAGACAAATCACTATCCGCAACCAAAGCAATTTGCCGAAACACCTGCTGCATCGCGGGTGATGTTCCGACCAACACGGAAGGATCCAAATCCATCGGTTGAGTCGCGGCCGGTGCCGTCCGACGAGAGGACTTTTGCAAAGCGGTTCGGCAAGTCTGCAACGCGTCTTCCAGCTTGAACGGCTTGGTCAAGTAGTCCGTCGCACCATTGCGAACCGCGGCGACCGCCGTTTCCAAATCCCCAAAAGCGGTGATGATGATCACCGGTGCGTTGTCGGTGACTTCGAGAAATCGCGGCAAGGCCGAGATGCCATCTTGCTTGGGAAGACGCACGTCAAGGATCACCATCGAAAGTTCGTTTTCCGCCGCCAGTCGCAGCCCTTCCTCAGCACTGGAACCTGTGATGACATCGTGGCCTTCTCCCGTGAGCATTTTCTCCAATGCCCAACAGATCGAAGGCTCGTCATCAACGACAAGAATTTTATGTTGGTCTGTCATGAATTGGTTTTCAGTTTTGCAGCAGTGTGTCCAGCTCAAAGACCGTCATGTCGTTTTCACGTCGCCAACGAACCGACCCGCCAAGGTACTCCGCCGAACGCTGCACCACCGGCAATCCTAATCCCATTCCTTCAGGTTTGGAGGTGACAAACGGTTCGAACAGGCTCTCGGCGATGTCATCGGGAACGCCAGGCCCATTGTCCGTGACGGTGACCCGAAGCATTTCTTGCTGAGGTGATCGCACCTTCACCGTGACGTGATCGCTCACCTGAATGGCGTTGTGAATCAGATTCGTCACGGCTGCCACCCAAGTCGGTCCATCCTGGATCATGGATTCGGACAAGGATTCATCCAGCTCCCAAGTTAGGTCGATTCGCAAGTGTTTGGCAATCGGTGAAAGGCTGGTTCGAACATCGTCCAAACAAGTCCGCACACTTGCCGGGCGATCCTTGTCTTGCCGTCCCGACGCCACCAACAGCAGTCGCCGAACATAGTCTTCTGACAATTCGATTTGGTGAATCGCGACGCGGATGCCTTCGTCGTCTTCGATTCCGCGTTCCTGAGCATGAAGTTCGATGGCCATCCGCGCACCGGTCAAACTGTTGCGAAGCTGGTGTGCCATTCCGCCGGCAATTTGATGCAACAATTTCTGGCTTTGTTGCCGATTGATCTGTTTCCAAAGCTGCTGAAGCTGATCCGCCATGGACTCGACGGCATCTCCTAACACGCCGATCTCATCCGCCACGTCGTCGGACACGTCGTCGGACAGGGGCGAATCAAAATCACCTCCCGCCACGGCCTCAACTCGTCGCTGCAACTTGCCAATGCGACGAACCAACCGTGTGGTCAACCACAACGTCAGCGAACTCAACGCCACGATCGTCGACAATCCCGTTGCCAAGGGAAGCAGCGCCGCATTGCGACGACTGGCTTCAACCTGTTCCTCAGCAAAGAGCACCACAACCGACGCCACACGATCTTGCCGGAGTCGACTTTCCACGGTGTCAAAGGACCACGCTCGATAATGCTGGGCGTTTTCATCGGGTGCAAACAGGACGGGGGTGCCGTCCGCTTCGGATCCACCACGCGACACCAACACTGACAACTGCTCTCTCGCCCCGGTCGCCAGCGACACCGTGGAGGTGGTCACGTTTCCTGTTTCCGTGAGGCCAATCAATTCAGTTTGAGTGAGCTCAGCGAGTGATTCGAGCACCATCGAATTGAGGGGGAAATTGGAGTCCGACAACGTCGATTCGATGGCGTCAAATCGAGACCGCAAATCCTTCATCGCTCGTCGCGAGCCCAATTCGTACGACGCGACCGCAACCAAGATCGCCGCCATCAACGCCGTGGCGAGAATGGGGGCGAGCAGACGCAGGCGAAGCGAACGAAATGGCGGAGATTGGGTCACGAAATCAGTCTAATCCGTCGTTCGCGACGGGAATTTCACCAGCTTCGGTGGAAGTCCCGTCGGCAAATGGAGTCAAAACGAGGGTTTGGATCATGATACGCAGGCCTTAGACGATCAATGCGAGATGGCACGGCGGATGCTATGCAATTGCCGTCACACTTTTCTGAATCACCGATGTCGACGAGAAACACCGCGAACGAACAATCTGTTCCGTTTCCTGGTCCTATCCTATTTCCGTCGCTCGCGACCGCTGGACCGGTCGCACCCCGCGAAAGAATCGAAACTCATGAACCAACGACGCTCTGCATTTACTTTGGTCGAACTCCTGGTCGTCATCGCGATCATTGGAGTCTTGGTGGGTCTGCTTCTTCCCGCCGTTCAAGCCGCCCGCGAGGCTGCTCGCCGCATGCAGTGTGGCAACAACCTCAAGCAAATTGGACTCGCGTGCCACAACTACCAAAGTGCCTACAAACGATTTCCACCCTCGGCGATTGTTGATCTCAGCGTTAACTCGACCGGCAATAATGGATCGTGGGGAGTGCACGGTCGGATCTTGCCGTTCCTGGAACAAGGCAACGTGTACGAGAACGTCGATCTGTCGTTGGGCTGGGACAACCAAGACGTCATCCATGAACTGAAGATTCCGGTTTACGCCTGCCCCAGCGATCCTGGTACGGACCAAGAGCGAGTCTTCTCGGACAACCGCCCGACGCTCTATCCCACCACTTATGGATTCAATTTTGGACGCTGGTTCGTTTTCGATCCCACCACGCGGAAAGCCGGTGACGGCATGTTTGCTCCCAACCAGTTCTATGACTTCCGTGACTGCTTGGACGGCAGCAGCAACACCTTGTTGACCGGCGAAGTCAAAGCGTGGACGCCGTATCAACGCAACGGCGGGCCGTCGACCACAACCATGCCCGTGACCCAAGTGGATGCCGAAGCCATCGTTGCCAGCGGTGCACAGTTCAAAAACACCGGTCATACGGAATGGCCAGACGGTCGCGTCCATCACACGGGGTTCACGGTCGCCATGCCTCCCAACAGTGCGGTGCACTACGAGACCGGCGGACAACTGTACGAGGAAATGGACTTCAACAGTTGGCAAGAAGGCAAAAACGGACAAAGCGGCAGCCCCACCTACGCGATCATCACTTCCCGAAGTCACCACATCGGGATGGTGCATGTCGCCCGAGTCGATGGCAGCGTCACGTCCATCACCGATTCGGTGAATCGCGAAATTTGGCACGCTTTGGGCACCCGTGCCGGACGCGAAGTGATCGATGGGGACTATTGAGCGAAGGCCGTCACTCGATCAAAGATTATTCGATTTTCAAACGGCGGATTGAGAGACGTTGAGCAACCAGTGGTGTGGCGACCGGCAATCCATGTCGAATGGCCGGACGAACAATCCCCACACCAGGAGGCCTCTTCGATGAAGGCAATCACCCATCTCTCTTTCGCTTTGTTCACCAGCATTGGCCTTGGCACGGTTTACGCTCAACCGCCCGGCCGCCCCGGGGATCGTGACCGTCCAGGCTTGCCCGTCGATCGGCTGATGCGTCTGGATCAGAACGAAGACGGCAAGTTGTCGGCTGACGAAGTCGAGGAAACTCGCGTCCGTGCAATGATCGAACGCGCCGACCAGGACAACGATGCCCTGGTCACTCGAGAAGAGCTGGAAGCATTCGTTCCTGATCGCTCCGCCGAAGGTCGATCCGGCGATCGCGAAGCACGCCCCCGTGAAGATCGGCCCCGTGAAGATCGGCCCCGTGAGGCACGGCCTCATGATGACCGCCCTGAGGCCCGGGGCGATCGTCCCGAGCATCGCAAAAGTCGCCGCGATGCACCGCGTGCTGAACGACGATCGGGCGAAGATCGTGACTTCGGAAAAGGACCTCGCGGTCGGCGTGGTCCCCAGCATCAACGTCCCGATGACCGAGGCTTCGGGCGACCAGACCACGGATCCCATCGCCCGCACGGCAAAATGGATCCAGGACGCCGCGAAGGTGATCGAAACCACTCGCATGGCCCCCAAAGTCATGGCCCCCAAAGTCATGGTCCCCAGGATCGTGGTCCTCAGAATCGTGGCCCCATACATCGCGAACCACGTGCCGCCGGCGGTCCACCCGCCGCGGGCCAAGTGTTGCCAGAATTTGTTCAAGACCGCATGGATCTGAACGAAGAGCAACGCGACGCTCTGCGAAAACTGCAAGCGACCGTGGACAGCGAGCTGAAGGAAATCCTCACCGAGGATCAACTGCAATCGATGAAACAGGACCCAAGAAATCGCCCGCAACCACCGGAAGGTGCCGAGCGTGGACCGCGTCGAGGCCCACCTCGTGAGTTCGACCGGGATGATTCACGACGCGAAAATCGTCGCGAGCGTCCCGAGTCCGTCGACGCGTGAGTCGCCCCCGCACCTTCGCATAACGCAATGCGACCTCGGGCAATCAATACACCATCGGAACGATCACGTCCGGTGGTATTTGTTTGCGCTGGTATTCGTCGCTGTGCAATCGTTCAGGCAATTCCACCGGATCCTGTTGCACTTCCGTGTAAGGAATCTGCGACAGCAAGTGGTGGATGCAGTTCAACCGAGCACGCTTCTTGTCGTTGCCTTCGATCACCCACCACTGAGCCTCGGGAATGTTGGATCGCTCCAACATGACTTCCTTGGCTTTGGTGTACTGTTCCCAGCGACGACGTGATTCCAAATCCATCGGACTCAACTTCCACTGCTTCAGCGGATCGTTGATTCGGCATTGGAACCGGAACTCTTGCTCGTCGTCCGTGATTGAAAACCAATACTTCAGCAGGATTGTTCCTGAAGCGACAATCATGCGTTCGAAATCAGGAACGGTCCGAAAGAACTGCTCGTACTCTTCGTCGGTGCAAAACCCCATCACGCGTTCAACCCCCGCGCGGTTGTACCAACTCCGATCGAACAGAACGATCTCGCCGCCCGCCGGCAAGTGCTGAGCATAGCGTTGAAAGTACCACTGTGTCTTTTCACGTTCGTTGGGTGCCGGCAACGCCACCACACGGCACACCCGCGGATTCAATCGCTGGGTGATCCGCTTGATGGCTCCACCTTTTCCGGCCGCATCGCGACCTTCAAAAAGGACAGCCACCTTGACCTTGTTGGTCACGACCCATTCCTGCAACTTGACCAGTTCCAACTGCAGCTTCAGCAAGTTGCGAAAGTACTCGTGTCGTCCCATCTTGCCTTCGCGAGTCCGATGAGGATCGCCTTCGCGTTCCATCAACGCGTCCCCAATTTCCGCTTCGATCTCTTCATCGATCGAATCCAAAATCTCCTCACGGATTCGTTCGTAGTCGTCGGGAAGTTGTGCGTCACTCACGACGGTTTCTCCTTGCGATACTCCTCGATCAAGAACGCCAAAAATTCGCGGATCGATTTAAGCGAAAACTCGGCGCTCTTCATGTGGTTTTCCAGACCTTCGATTTGCACTTCCTGGGCCATCGCCTCACGACGTTGCATCTCGGCTTTCAATTGTGCGAGCGTCGTCTCGGTGTCCGAGATGAGGTTGGCAATGGTGCTGGTGGAATAATGTTTGAAGTCACTCACGGATTGATCTTTCAAAGAATGCTGGAAATGCCCAGGCAGAGCCCAGGAATGAGGAAGAAGACTCCGATGATGTAGGCCAGGGCAACCAGTTTGTTTTCAGCAGCGGTGGCTCCCAGCCATTCGGCTGCCTTGACCGGTAGAAAACGAAGGAACGGAATCCCGTAAATCACCAACACACCCAACACGTTGTAGGTCAGGTGAATGAATGCGATCTGCAAGGCCGCCGCTTGGTTCCCATCCGCCGCCGTCGCCGCCAACAACGCCGTGATGCAGGTCCCGATGTTTGCCCCCAACGTGAACGGGTAAATCTGCTTCAAACCGAATGCCCCGGATCCTGCCAACGGAACCATCAGCGAGGTCGTGGTCGAGGACGATTGCACCAGCACCGTGACCAGCGTGCCAGAGAAAATGCCCGACACTGGACCTTTGCCGATCGCCGCATGCATGATGTCTTTTGCCCGACCGACCATCAATTGTTTCAGCAATTTGCCGACGTAGTGGATCGTGATAAAGATCATCACGATTCCGACCAAGATCAGAAGGCTTCCGCCCAAACCATCCGGCAGCCCTTCGACGGAGTGTTTGGCTGTGTTGACCACCGGGGCCGTGGCCGCTTTGACAAAGTTCATGCCTTTAATCGAGGCGTCTTCCACCACGAAGATGCCCGCCAGCATCTTTCCCAGATGCTCCAGCAGCCCGAACATCATCTCCAAGGGCAAAAAGATCACGACAGACAACAAGTTAAAAAAGTCGTGCACCGTCGCGGCGGAGAATGCACGGGCGAACTCTTTCTTTTCGCGAACGTGCCCCAGCGAGACAATGGTGTTGGTGATCGATGTTCCAATGTTTGCTCCCATGACCATGGGAACCGCTACCGAAACCGGCAAACCACCGGCCACCAATCCAACGATGATGGACGTCACCGTCGATGAAGACTGGATCAACGCCGTCGCGACCGTTCCCACCACCAAACCCGCGAATGGATTGGTTGCAAATTCGAACATTTCCTTGGCTTCATCGCCGGTCGCCGTTTTGAAGCCCGAGCCTATCAACCCGACCGCACAGATCAAAAAGTAAACCAGCGCAGCAACGGAAACCCACTGCAGAATTTGGTTTCCTGTGTCTTCCTTTGCCATGACTTCGTTTGCTGCGTCGTCAAGAACGTCGTCCACAATGCTCTCGGTGGTTTCAGTCATGATGGAACCGTTCGGGATAGGAGCTTAAAGTTTGCAACCATTTCAGAAGCCACGAGGTACCGATTGCGAACCAATGTCGCTTCGACACCTTTACCAGGCATTCCGCACGCGTGAGCCCGGCCACGCTTGAAATGATCCATGGGGAGAAAAGATCTCACGGCAACCAAAGCCCAACCAAGTGACGTCCCAGGGAACGTGCATTGATTCGCGACCATCTTCGCCGTGAGCGGACTTTTATGAGAGAGCGATTGAAATCAATCAACCACTTTGAACCACTGTGTCAGAAACGACACAAAAACCGGCCAACTGCAATCGGCCAGCTTTTAACGGGTGAAAATTGAAACCTGAGACGCTTTCACCGGCAAAAGCGACCGAAAGTTCACCAGATCTTCATCTGCCAAACGCGGCAACTTGCCCACATCAGGATTCGAGTGACCAGCCGACGGCTCAATCGATGGAAGCATCCAAGCTCAAATCGTCATCGACCATTTCGTCATCGTCGATCTTCGTTTCCCGAATGGCGACGGCCGGTGCGGTGAACGAGATGCCTTGCGTGTTGCTTGTGTCCACCATCACGGTTTCCACAATCGGTTGATTGACTTCCGTTCCCGCTTTCCATTCGACCAAGAACGACGCACCACTTCCGCCGGATTTGTCATCTCGCTCAATCACAAACTCGGTTGCCGCCAAAGGTGCCAACTGAAGCGGCTTTTGCAGCAGAGATCGGATCTCTTTCCCACTGGTGTCGAAGTACCGCACCGACGTGATGACAATCTCGTTATCCACGTCGGTGTTGCGAACGTTCAACGTCACCGTCAACAGATACGGCTCGCCCTTTTGGTGGTAAACATGCGAATAGGCGGGCACATACAGTCGTTGTCCGGTGACGGGCCGCCATGGCATGGAGTCCAGTTCCATCCGAGCCTCATCGCGAACGCTGGGCGAACGCGATGGAAAACTATCTTCGATCGATCGGAATCGAAACTCGATGAAGATCACCAACAAAACGATCGGCACAACCACAAACAAAAACGTCAACAGCTTCAGGTGCCGAGCCACTTGCTCAGCACGGTCTTCACGTGAGTTCGTCGACATGATGTGCCGTGTGATGGGTGGAACCGACAGGAACCGGTCACTCACATTGAGTGAACGACCGGCATGTCGGGCGAAAGGCAGGATGGTTCGATCCAGCGGTCCTCAACTCATCAACCAGTCGTTTCGGCGGGTTCTTGCGAGGACGACGCTGGTTCCGGAGCAAGCTGGGGAATGTTCTCACCCAAGAACTTGGTGTGCCCGGTTTTCACATCATACAACGCTCCGATCACCTTCACACGTCCCGCTTCCACGGCCTCGCGAATGATCCGGCTGCGTTTCAAGATTTCATCGACCGTGTGAATCACATTTTGTTCCGCGATCCGATCAACGAACGCCTCCTTCTCATCGTCCGAAAGTGTTTCCATCGCCTTCGCGGAATCATCCGGAACGCAAGGGGCAATTTCATCAACAATCGACTGCAAGTGCTGACAACCGGTGGCTGATTCCGCCCCTTGATTCGCGGCAACCAACTGCACCGACGAGGTCACCGCTCCGCACCGGGTGTGACCGAGTACCGCCACCAATTTAACGCCCGCGACACCGACGGCGTATTCCAAACTGCCAAGCGATTTTGTGCCCACCACGTTCCCGGCAACTCGGACACTGAATATGTCACCAACGCCCAAATCAAACACCAGCTCAGTTGGCACGCGCGAATCGATGCAACTGAGAACGGCCGCCAACGGGCTTTGACCGGCCGCCGTCGCGTTGACCTGACGCCCCAAGTCTCGATTCAAGCGATCACCGCGGACAAATCGATTGTTGCCATCGTGAAGGATCTTGATGACCTGGTCCGATGTGACCATTTCCTGTTTTTCGCGAGACGTGAAATCCGAGAACTCGCTGGCGTCACTGAGTTGGTATTTCTGGCGAAAACCGGTGAGATTGACCGACACACCACGAGCCGGCGCCACGTTGCTTTTGAAGTCACGAAGCAAACTCAACACGTCCGGATCGATGTAATCCGAACGCGACGCATCAATGACGACCTTGCTGCCGGATTTGGCTTCATTCAGAACCGAATCCAAGGCTGCTCGGTTGAGGAAACTGACTTGGTTGGACAGCTCGATGTGTGTCACATCACCGTCGACCTGAGTCTCTTTGATACGTCGAATTGGACGACGAAGGTTGCTGTTAAGGATGAACAAAATGCTGATGGCCAAACCGATCAGAATCCCAATCAACAAGTCGGTCACAACAATTGCCACCACCGTGACAATGAACGGTGTGAACTGGTAACGGCCTTCGCTCCACATCTGATGAAAGATCTTTGGGCTGGCCAATTTGAAACCGGTCACCAACAAAATTGCCGCCAGAGCCGATAGCGGGATCAAGTTCATAATCCCCGGCAGCAAGGCGACGCTGATCAACAGCAACGCACCGTGGAAGATCGCCGACAACTTGGTCTTCGCTCCGGCACCTACGTTGACCGAACCTCGCACAATCACGGAAGTGACCGGCAATCCACCGATCAAACCACAAACCATGTTGCCGCAACCCTGCGCCACCAATTCACGGCTGGCGGGTGAATTTCGCTTGGCCTTGTCCAACTTGTCGACCGCTTCCAAGTTCAACAGTGTTTCCAGCGAAGCGACCACCGCGATGGTGATCGCACCGACGTAGATCGCGGGATCCAACGCGCGGGTGAAATCAGGCAGACGCAAGAAACCTAAGAACTCTGAAAAGCTTTGAGCGATCGGAATCTGAACCAAGTGAGATTCACCGACTTTCCAATCATCGCTCATGCCTTGAAAGCCCATGTTGATCAGCACGCCCATCACCACAACGACCAACGGAGCCGGCATCAGCGACTTCTTCAATGCGGGGATGCGATCCCAGACGACCAAGACCGCGATCGACAACAAACCGATGCACATGGCACCAAAATGGATTTCGCCGTCAAAAATGGTCAGCAACTCAGAGAACGTGTTCTTTTCATCCGGTTGCTGAAAAGACATCTCGCCCTCCGGGTCCGTGTCGTGACCAAACACGTGGGGGATCTGCTTCAAAATCAGAATCACCCCAATCGCAACCAACAACCCTTTGATCACGCTGGAGGGAAAGAAGGCAGACAGGGCACCACCGCGGGCGATGCCAAATCCAATTTGAATGATCCCCGCGATAAAGACCGCCAACAGGAATGCTTCAAAGGATCCCAGCGAAGCAATCTGGGCTGCCACAATCGCGGTCAAACCTGCTGCGGGACCGCTAACACTGGTATGAGAACCACTGACCGCGGCGACCACCAAGCCGCCGACGATCCCCGCCAACAACCCGGAGAACAGGTCCGCTCCCGATGCCAGGGCAATCCCCAGACACAACGGCAGGGCAACGAGAAAAACGACCAAGCCGGAAATCAAATCCCGAAGAATCGTGCTGGGTGAAAACAAGGAGGTGCTATCGGGTGAAGGAGCTTCTGCAGTCGACATGGGAATATCCTTGGCAATACGAATCAGTCGCAGTGCAAGTGAGTGATGATGAAAGAAGAAATCGAAGATTGCTCGAAAGGATGCATTCCGCTCGCGCCATCATGGAATCAATTCAACGAAAGCTGATTGACCGGGGATACCACAACACCGCGCGAGTGCTGCACGCTCGGAACGGAACATCGCCCAGGGCGCACGGGAACTTCAATTGGAAGCAATTCGAGTTTGAAGAGACAAACCGAGAACAAATCGTGAAGACAGACCGGTGGCCTAGCAGCGCATCGGTGCAAGCGATTCGTATTGGAAGCGGTGCCCACTGGGAAGCGGATGATCATCGGACGCGATCATCAACGCTCGCACCACCAGCGCCGCATGCGTTTCAGCTCGCAAACAACCGACCATCGTCAGACGGCCATTGGGCGAACGAAGCTTTCGCACACGCCGCTGCGAAGAACAGTGGACTCGTTCTTCGTTTTCTTCCGTTTCTGCTTGGCGGACGTTTCCCAGCACAGAACGGGAAACGACCGAGGTGACTCCGAACCCTGGCAACGCCAATAGCAACAACATGATGAGAGACATCATGCGTTGGCTGCGGCCATGCGACATTGGTTGGAAGAAAATATTCAAAGCTCTCGAATCTCAATCCGAATGGACGATTCAGTGACGGAGACCACACGCGAAACGGCGTTTTTTTGATTCTAATGGTCAGCGATCGACCGGCAAAGACGATTCCGACTCAACTTCCGGTTGCGGGAGGATCGACATACCGACGTACTGAATGGTTCCATCGGTCGAGATTTCTCGCAAATGCAGCACAATTTGGTCGATTTGCAACGCCGCACCGATCTGAATGTGATCTTCGTGAAGTTTGCTTCGCACCAGTTCCTCGAGCGTCATTTCACCGTTGTCGGACAATCGCAAGTCGTAAAACTGCTCCAACTCCGCCACGCGAATGGAACCTCGCAGCGGAAACTCCAACTCCGTTGGCAATTGCTCCGGCTGAGATCGACGCGGAGCAAACACTCGGTCCACCGCACTACGAATGCTGGGCCGCAACACAACCACCACGTGATCACCGGGCTGCAGCATGGAACGTCCTTGGGGCAGAACCGTTTGTTCCTCGCGAACGATCAATGCGATCACAACGCCTTCGGGAAGTGCCAAATCCTTGATCATGCAACCGGCCGCGCGAGTTCCCTCTTCGATGTAGTAATCGACGATGTCGCCGTCCACCGTTTGCAAGGAACTGATTTCCAAAGTCACCGGTGGCGGTTGATTGGCGGGCACTTCCAATCGCAGCGTCTTCGCCACGGCGGGCAACGTCCACCCTTGCACCAGCGCCGACACCAACACGACAAAGAACACGGTGTCGAAGATTACCGACGCGGCCGGAAGCCCCGCGAGCATGGGAAACGTCGCGAGCGTGATCGGGACGGCTCCCTTCAATCCCACCCAAGACAAAAACGTTAGCTCACGAACCGAGAACCGAAACGGAATTCCGCACAAAAACACAGCCACCGGACGAGCGATGAAGATCAACACGGAAGCGATCAACAACGCCGGAACGGCCACTTCCATCAATCGACTTGGGAACGAAAGAATCCCAAGCGCGGTGAACATCAAAATCTGACACATCCACGCCAAAGCATCGTGGAAAAGCAAAATGCCCCGGTGAAAGACCGGACGTCTGTTCCCGATCACCACACCGGTCAAATAGACCGCCAAGAAACCACTGCCGCCCAGCTCCGCCGCCATCCCGAACGAAAACAATCCCAACGCGGTGGCCATCACGGGATAGAGTCCCGCAGCCTCCAAGCGAATGTGCTGCAGCACCCAAGCACCCGCCCAACCCACCGCCAATCCCATCGCGGTACCGACGACGGCTTGATTGAGAAACAAAACCACCAATCCAAAGCCAAACGGTGTTTGCTGAGTCAGCACCTCGATCAAACCGACCGTCAGAAAAATCGCCATCGGATCGTTCGATCCACTTTCGACTTCCAACGTGTTTGCCAATCGCGGCCGGATGTGGACACCGCCGCCTCGCAAGACGGAAAACACAACGGACGCATCGGTGGACCCAACGATGCTGCCCAGCAGCAATCCCTGCATCCAACTCAGTCCCAAGATCCACGACGCCGCCACGCCTGTGATGGCGGCGGTGACCACCACCCCGACGGTCGCCAGCATCGAAGCCGGTTTCCAGGCCGATCGAAACGCGGAATAGGGCGTGCCGATGCCGCCATTGAAAAGGATCAAACACAACGCCGTCGTCGCGAAACCATGTGCCAGCGTGTAGTCCTCGAACTCGATGCCACCAATGCCTTCTGAACCGGCCAACATGCCGATGGCCAGAAAGACCACCAAGACCGGCACGCCCATTCGCGCCGAAAACTTGTTCGACGCGATTCCCAGCAGGAGCAAGCTTCCCGCAATCAGAATGAGAGTGTCGATGGTGAACATGAAATTCGCGACTCGAAGAACAAAGAAGGATCCAACCGTTCGTTGACGCTCATCATGACGTTGGCACGGGGTTGCGTTCCAGGCCACCAACGGAAAAAGGCCTCGTCCGTTTTACGGCGACGAGACCTTCAGAGAGTTCAGTGCGGGACCCACCGCAGGCGCGGCCGGAAAAGGTGGTTTAGGCAGCCTCGGATGACACCTGAGTTTCGACCGCTTCCTGATCCTTTTTCGCGAATCGCCGAAGCAGCACATAGAACACCGGCGTCAGGAACAAACCAAACAAGGTTACGCCCAACATCCCGCTGAACACCGCGGTGCCCAACACGCGACGCATCTCAAATCCGGCCCCCGTCGCAACCAGCAATGGCACCACACCCAAGATGAACGAGAACGCGGTCATCAAGATCGGACGCAAACGCAGACGACATGCGGCGACCGCAGCATCAAAGCGATTCTTGCCCGCGTCCTCTTCGGCCTTGGCAAACTCGACGATCAAAATCGCGTTCTTACACGCCAATCCGATCAAAACGATGAAGCCGATCTGCGTCAAAACATTGTTGTCCATGCCACGCATCCAGACACCGGTCAGTGCGAACAGCAAACACAAGGGAACAATCAGAATGATTGCCAGTGGCAGCAGCCAGCTTTCGTACTGCGCCGCAAGAGCCAAGAACACGAACAGCACGGCCAATGGGAACAGGAACACAATCGTGTTGCCAGCTTGCTTTTCCTGGAACGCGATCTCGGTCCATTCATAACCGAATCCCGGCGGCAAATTCTTGCTCGCCAATTGTTCCATGGTCGCCAACGACTGCCCAGTGCTGAATCCTGGCACCGTGGTGCCATTCAAGTCCGCCGCCGGAAACAAATTGAATCGCACAATTCGGTCTGGCCCGGCGGTCTGCTTCACATTCACAACGGAACCCAACGCCACCGAAGCCCCGCGATCGCTTCGGGTTCGAATACGAGTGATGTCGGTCGCATCGTCCCGGAACATCGGTTCGGCTTGGGCGGTGACTCGGTACGTCCGCCCCAGGAAGTTAAAATCGTTGATGTAAACCGATCCCAGGTAAACCTGCAAAGCCTCAAACACTCGGTTGACAGGGATGTCCAACATCTGAGCCTTCGTTCGGTCAACGTCGGCATACACCTGCGGCACGTTCATTCGAAGGTTGGTGAAGACCTGCATCAGTCCGGGTTGTTGGTTCGCTTCCGCTAACATGCTTTGGGCAACCTCGTTCAGCGCATCCATCCCCGCTCCACTGCGGTCCTGGACATACATTTTGAATCCGCCACCACGACCGATCCCGCGGATCGGTGGCGGGGGGATGATCAAAATCTGGGCTTCGTTGATCGACGCAACCTCGCGCCGCATGTCTGCGACGATTTCGTTGACGCCTCGATCACGTGCGGCACGTTCTTTCGCGTCTTCCAATGGCAAAAACGTCACCGCGGCGTTGGGTTTGATCGTGAACGTTGCCCCGGACAATCCCGCGATCCCAACCGCGTGTGCCACGCCGTCGATCTGCTGACCGATTTCGGCGACCTCGCGAACAACACGGTCCGTTCGCGCGAGCGAAGCACCATCGGGTAGGTTGATCGCAACAATCACGTACCCTTGGTCTTGATCCGGAATGAACCCGGTCGGCACCATCCCAAAACTGAAACCCGTCGCCACGAGCAAAGCAACATAAAGCACGACCGAGAAACCGGCCTTCTTCACCAAGCGACCAATCACGGAAGCATAAATATTGCTGGTGACATCGAACGTGCGATTGAACAAACGGAAGAACCATCCGAATAGCAAATCAACGATTCGTCCGATCCAGTTCTTCGGCGCATCTTTGGGACGCAACAACAACGCGCACAGTGCGGGACTGAGCGTCAGCGAAACGAACGTGGAGATCGCGGTGGAGATCGAAATCGTCAGGGCAAACTGCTGATAGAACTGACCGCTGATCCCCGGAACGAACACCGTGGGAACAAACACGGCAATCAACACCAACGTGGTTGCCACCAATGCAGAACCAACTTCGTCCATCGCCTTGTGAGTCGCCTCTCGGGCCGAATAGCCTTCCGCGATCAAACGTTCGACGTTCTCGACCACCACAATCGCGTCATCCACCACGATCCCGATGGCGAGCACCAGCCCAAACAATGACAACGTGTTCAGCGTGACACCCAAGAACTGCATCACCGCGAACGTTCCCACCAGCGAAATCGGAATCGCGATCACCGGGATGATCGTGGGCCGCCAACCGTGCAGGAACAAGAACACCGTCAGCACCACAAAAATCGTGGTGATGAAGAGTGTTTCAAACACCTCCGCGATCGAATCTTCCACGTAGTCCGTCGGGTTGTATGCGATCTCGTAACCGAGCCCTTGCGGGAAGTCGGCTTCCAACTCTCGCATCACCCGTTTGACTTCGTCGGCTGTGTCGACGGCGTTGGTGCCAGGCCGCTGGTAGACCAAAACGGCAATGGCCGATTTGCCATCCAAGTAACTTTGACGCGAATAGTCTTGAGCACCCAACTCAATCCGCGCGACATCTCGCAAACGAGTGATCCGTCCGTCCTCGCCGCGTTTGACGATGATGTCACTGAACTCGTCTTCACGGATCAATCGACCTTGAGTGGTCACGTTCAATTGAAAGTCACCAACCTCGTCCGTGGGTGGCTGACCGATGACACCGGCTGCGACCTGCATGTTCTGCGCACGAATCGCCTCGACGACCTCACCGGCGGTGAGATCCACGTGGGTCATCTTTTCGATGTCCAACCAGATTCGCATTGCGTATTCGTTGCCACCAGCGATCCGGATTTCACCGACACCGTCCAAACGCATCAATGCGTCGCGCACACGTAAGAATGCGTAGTTGCTGATGTAGAGGTTGTCCCGACTTCCATCAGGCGAGTTCAGGTGAACCACCATCAGCATGTCAGGAATCTGTTTGGTGGTGGTCACACCAATTTGGCGGACCTGTTCGGGCAAACGTGACTCCGCAATCGCGACTCGGTTTTGCACCAGCACCTGGGCGTCATCCAAATCGGTGCCCAGCTTGAACGTCACCGTCAATTGCATGGTGCCATCGGAACTCGATGATGACTCCATGTACAACATGTCATCGACGCCGTTCATCTCTTGTTCGATCGGCGTGGCGACGGTATCCGCAATCACTTCCGGCGTCGCACCGGGATAGCTTGCTCGCACCAAAACCGTGGGCGGTGCCACGTTGGGATACTGCGAAACGGGCAACGTGAAATAGACGATCCCCCCGACCAAAACGATCAGAAAGGACAGCACCGACGCGAAAATTGGTCGTTCAATAAAGAAGTGTGGAAACTTCATGACGGCACCTCCGGACTGCGTGCCTCATTCATGCGATCCGCGACGGGCACTTCGGCGGGTGCGGGGGAAATCCATTCCTCTTTTGGGACGGGTTTGTACTCATCCGGCAGCCCGTCTTCGACCACTTCGATGGTGCCGTCTTTGACATTGACCTCCGCGTCAACGCGAGCTTGCATCAAACCTTCGATGACAAGACTCTCGGTGCCATCGAGTCCTTCACGAATGACACGAAGACCATCAATGATCGGTCCGGTCTCTACACTGCGTCGCTGGATCTTTCCATCGACGACAACATAGACATATTGCGAAGACTGGTCGGTCCCGATCGCGGAATCCGGAATCAAAACCGCGTCGTGGGCTGCACTGCCGGGAATCCGCACGCGAGCGAACATGCCGGGAAACAGCATTTGGTCTTCATTGGCAAACACCGCTCGAGCACGCATGCTGGCGGTGTTCGCATCGAAGCTGTTGTCGACGAAGTCCATATGGCCATGGTGAGGAAATCCTTGTTCGTCAACCAACCCCAAGAACACTGGGTTCTTCGCCACGCGAGAGCTTTCACGTTCACCGGATCGAGCCAAACGCTCGTACTTCAAAACGTCTTGTTCGGTCGCATCAAACACGGCATAGATGGGCTGGACCGACGTGATCGTTGTCAGCAACGACGAGGTTGAACTGCCGCCGGCGATCAAGTTGCCTTCGGTCACGTACTTGCGACTGATGCGTCCGGTGATCGGTGCGCGAATCCGGGTGTATTGCAAATTCAGTTTTGCAGTTTCGACACCCGCGCGAGCCACCTCAATCTCCGCTTCCGCCGTCGCAATCGCCGACTCCGCCGAGTTCAGGCTGGCTTTCACACCTTCGATGTCCGCCTTGGCTTTCAAGAACTCCGCTTCGCGATCATCCAACTCGTCTTGCGAAGACGCATTCTGTTGAACCAACCGCTGCACACGGCGATAGCGAACTTGGGCCAGATTCAACTGGGCCTCGGACTGCAACAGATTCGCTTTGGCGACTTCGGTCAACGCCTTCGCTTGCTGCAATTGTGACTCAGATTGCTGAAGCTTCGCTTGAGCCGCACTCAGCTCGGCTTCAAACGGCCGTGGGTCGATGATGAATAGCAAGTCGTCTTTGTCGACGATCTGTCCTTCATCGAAGTGGACCGATTGCAGGTAGCCGCTCACGCGAGCTCGCACCTCGACCAAGTCGACCGCTTCCAATCGACCGGTGAAGGCATCCCATTCCACGATTTTCTTGGTCACCGGCTTGGCGGTGGTGACCGTCGCGGGAGGCATTTCAGGTGGCCCACTGGCGTTGGGATTGCATCCGGCAACCATTACTAAGGTCGCTGAGATCAAAGCCCCGGCGGTCAGTGCCGAGGCGTTCCGACGCCTGAGCGGCATCTTCAAATCGTTCCAAATCATGTTGCATTCTCAGGTTGGTTGGCTGGTTCGGAGTTTCCACCGAAGAAAAGTCGATCGAGTGCGAAACGACCTGGGCCTAGCAAAGCAATTGAGGCGTAGACCAAGAGGTAGACGATGGCGAGTTCTTTCTTCTGCCAAGGATCGTCCGCGTGCACGACAAAGGCGGCGACCACCATCGTGAACGCCAAAGGCAAAGCGGCCAAACGGGTGAACAAACCCGCGATCAACAACAAAGAGCATCCCACTTCGGATGCGATCGCCATGATCAAACTGGTTTGGTGCCCCATCCCCAACGGATCGGGAAAACCTTCTGACATCTCGCTGAAGCCCTTCACTTTCGCGATGCCGTGCACCAGCATCAAAACGCTGATCCCCACGCGAAGCAGAAGCAATCCGATCGACATTGGCAACGGCGCTTCCTCGCGTGAAGCGTGAGAGGACTCTGTGGGATGTGACATGGGAAAATCAAGTTCGAGAGAGGCGAGAAGCCCGGTTCAACGCTCACGGAGTGAGGCTTTATCCAAGGCTTGATGGAGGTGGGAAGGAAATGTCTTTTGAAAGGTTCAGCCTGACGCTCTAAACGTTGCGCCGGCATAATTTCGTGATCAGCTTTGGCAAGCGTCATCGCACTGGGCGATGGATTCCCGCGTGCGATTGAGCAATTGCAATAACTGCTCCTTTTCCGCATCGTTCAACTGCTTGAGCATCCGGTCCTCCAGTTCATAGAGAGGCTCCATCGTTTGCTCGACCAGCTTGCGACCCTTCTCGGTGATGCTGACATGGACCACCCGACGATCCTCGGTGCATCGTTTCCGTTCGGCCAGTTCCTGAGAGCAAAGGTGATCGACCAGCGAGGTCACGGCGGGAACCACTTGAATCATCTGCTGACCAATCTCACCGCAGGTCAATGGCCGACTGGCCAGAGCGAGGCTTCGCAAGATGTTGAAACGCGAAAGCGTCAATCCGTGCTCGCGAAAGAGACGCGACATGCGATTGTCGAGCTGGTCTCCGATGCGAAGAAAATTCAACAACACTTCTTGGTCCTGGCTTCGGAATGGAACGGGACGATTGAGTTCTTGCTGCAGATTCATCGCGACTTGTTCGACTGGACGGCGTTTCACTGCTGAATAGGTTATTAGTGAAATATCTTTTGTCGAATCGTTTCCGCCGGTAAAACATTCCGGGCAAGAGATCGCCATCAGGAGGCACGTAAGGATCTCTAAACGCCGCTAGAACGACTGGCTCACTGAACAGATGAGCCCTAAGCGTCCTAATTCGGAACGCAAGGCCAGAACGTTGCCAGGAAGTTCCGGATCAGAGCTTGTCCAACTGCGGCCGTGACGGCACGACATCGGCCAACGTCACGCTCTTCAGATATTCCATCTGAACGCGTTCGGCTTCGGCCAAAACGCCCTTGAGCTTGCAGAAAGAATGAATGGCACAGCTATCGTCCGTGCCCACGCATGAAAGCAGATTGGTGTCCTGCTCCACGGTTGCGACCACTTGGCCAACCGAGATTTCTTCGGGTGGAATGGCTAACTCGATGCCACCACCCACTCCACGAATGCTCCGCACGTAGCCTTCTCGTGCGAGGAGATTGACCACTTTGGCGACGTGATTCACCGAGATGTTGAACAGCGAGGCCACACTGGCGACGTTGGCTCGAGTATCTCGCGTTGCCAAATACATCAACGTTCGCAACGCGTAATCGGTCTGAGTGGTCAGTTTCATGGCGTCTTCAGATTAAACCAGTGCAAGCAAAATATCGTACTGACTTTTGAATATCGCCGTGGCTGGTTAACAAATCGAGTTCGCTTCGGTCCCTTATCTGCCCTAGTTTGATTGACTTCGGAAGATTCTCCGCCTAGTCTCAGGACGAGGCCGTTGAAGTTTTTTCAAGCTTCCTCGTCTTTTCGGCCCGCATCGCTCGGTTTTTGACTGATCCATGTCGCGTGTTCTTCTCCTCTTGCTAGCTCTTTTTGCACTGGTGGGCGTTCTGACGCCGCGTTCAGCGGAGGCGAGTTGTGGAGATTGGCTGCAACACCCGACGTCTCCATCCGAACCGTCCATTTCGGCGAGTGCGGCTGGCGGTCACGTTGCGAATGCCGACGATGACGCAGCGTCCGAAGCGTTTTCGAGCCAAGGGCATTCGCAGCCGAATCGCCCCGTTCCGCCGTGCAGCGGACCTCTGTGCAGCAAGCTGCCTTCGCTGCCGCTGCCTGCTCCCATGCCACCCTTACCGGTGCGTTCTCATCAGGAAGCTGCCTGGTTGGAACTGCGGCCCGCCGAGATTTTGCGAAGCTTCGCCCTGCGAGACGCAGAGGCACCTCTCGCGCTTCGAGAGGGTTTCCAGCAAGGAATTGATCGCCCCCCGCAATCGCCCAAGCCTTTCGGTTTGGAGCCGCTGCTCGGTTGAATCGATGATTAATGGCGTGATTGCGCCGTGACAGCGATCCACCTTCATTTGCTCTGACTTGCCAGTCACGTTTCGATTTCGATTCGTGACATCGACGGTGATCATGCGTCTGCGCAATTCGTGCCAACGCGGATCACATCGCCGCTTTGGATCCTCACGGACGAAGTGGCCGTTCCCGTCAGTCCATCCGATCTGCTGGAAGGATCATCATGTCGCCTGTTGAAAAAACCGGTGCGACGACCGCCAAACCTCGCAAGAAATACGTCCGGGCGGTCGGACCACGTTTGAAGAAACTGCTCTACCTCATCTTCGTTCTCTTCGCGTTGTTGCTGGCCAATTCGGGCTACCTCGCGACGTTCACGTTCTTGGAATGGTTCAAGAACCAGACCTACCAGGATTACTTTTATCAATACATGTTCCTCGCCCATTTGGTGATGGGACTGATCCTGATTCTGCCCGTTGTCATTTTCGGATTCATTCACCTTTGGAACACCAAAGACCGCCGCAACCGTCGAGCTGTGCGAATCGGGTATGCGTTGTTCGTCGTCAGCTTGGGCATTCTGGCAACGGGAATTCTGCTGGTCCGCATCGGTGGTTTTGATTTGAAACAACCGTTGGCACGCAACACGGTTTACTGGTTGCACGTCGCGTTTCCACTGGCGGCGATCTGGCTGTACTGGCTGCATCGCTTGGCGGGCCCGCGAATCAAATGGCGAATCGGAATGAGCTTTGCCGGTGTCGCGGTGGCTTCCATTGCCATCATGGTCATTTTGCAGATGCAGGATCCTCGTCAATGGAACGCGATCGGCCCCGATTCTGGCGTGCAATACTTCGAACCTTCGTTGGCTCGAACATCCAGCGGCAACTTCATTCCATCCGATGCCTTGATGAATGATGAGTATTGCCTTAAATGTCACGCCGACATCCACAAGGATTGGCAGGACAGCGTTCATCGCTTCAGTTCGTTCAACAACGCGCCGTACTTCGCCAGCGTTAGCGAAACGCGAGCTAAATCGCTCGAGCGTGATGGTTCGGTGCAGGCATCACGTTGGTGCGCCGGTTGCCACGATCCAGTGCCGTTCTTTTCGGGCGCTTTTGATGATCCTGAGTTCGACATGCGAGAGCACCCCACAGCAAAAGCGGGGATCACTTGCACGGTCTGCCACGCGATCACCAATGTGAACAGCGTTCGTGGCAATGCGGACTACACGATCGAGGAACCTTTGCACTACCCATTCGCAAGTAGCGACAACAAAGTCCTGCAGTGGGTGAACAACCAATTGGTCAAAGCCAAGCCATCGTTCCACAAAAAGACGTTCCTCAAACCGTTTCACAAGACTGCGGAGTTCTGCTCCACCTGCCACAAGGTGCACCTGCCGGCTGCACTGACGGGCTACAAAGAGTTCCTACGTGGGCAGAACCACTACGACCCGTATTTGTTCAGTGGTGTTTCGGGACACGGTGCGAGAAGTTTTTACTACCCGCCCAAAGCGGTCGACAATTGCAGCAAGTGTCACATGCCATTGGTCGCCTCCGATGACTTTGGCGCCCAACTGTTCGACGGTGCATCGGAACTCAGTGTCCACGACCACATGTTTCCGTCGGCCAACACGGGCATCGCGTGGCTGCGGAATCGTGATGACGTGATCGCGGCTCACCAAGAGTTCCTGCAAGACGTGATGCGAGTGGACATTTTCGGACTGCGTGACGGCGGTGAAATCGATGGCAAACTGACCGCACCACTCCGGCCGGAAGTCCCCGCGGTCCGCCCTGGCGAAAAGTACTTGATGGAAACCGTCATCCGCACCATGAAGATGGGGCACTTGTTTTCGCAAGGCACGGTCGACAGCAACGAAATTTGGTTGCAGGTCAAAGTGACCAGCGGCGATCGACTGATCGGACATAGCGGACTGATCAACGAGAACGAACACAATGCGGTCGACCCTTGGTCGCACTTCGTCAACGTGTTCATGCTCGACAAAGACGGCAACCGCATCAACCGACGCAATGCGGAGGACATTTTCACGCCGCTTTACAACCACCAAATTCCACCGGGCGCCGGGCAAACGGTTCACTATGAATTGCAGATCCCGGACGACGTGACCGAACCGGTTCAGGTCGAATTGAAATTGCTGTATCGCAAGTTTGACACGGAGTACATGGACTTCGTTGCCAAACAAAACGAGGCTCACGGCGACCTGATCCGAGGCCATGAACCTGGTCAGGATTACACAAACGAGCTGCCCATCACGACACTCGCGACCGACAGCATTGTCTTTCCGGTTGACGGAATGAACCATGAGGTCGACAACGCCCCACGCGAAATTCCGCAGTGGCAGCGTTGGAACGACTACGGCATTGGTTTGTTGCTCAAGGGCAAAGCGGAACTTCGACAAGCGGAAGCCGCGTTCACCGAAGTCGAAAAGCTGGACCGTTGGGACGGACCAATGAATCTCGCTCGTGTTCTGAACACCGAAGGCCGGTTGGACGAAGCCGTGGAAGCATTGCAACGCGCCGACACGTTCCGTGATGAGGAGGGTTACCCTCGTTGGACCTGGGCATGGCTTTCGGGTGTGATCAATGCCCAGCAAGGACGTTTGGAAGCGGCGGAGCAAAACCTTCGCAGCGTGCTCGAGGACAACACGGAAGACATGCAAAAGCGAGGTTTCGACTTCAGCCTGGACATTGAAGTCATCAACGAACTTGGGCGGACGCTATTCGACCTTGGCAACGTTCGCGAGCGGCAGCGTCGTGAAGAAGAAAGCGTCGAGTACTTCCACGAAGCCGTGGCCCAATACAAAAAGACGCTGATGATCGATCCCGAGAACGTGTCCGCGCATCACAACTTGCAGTTGTTGTACGAACGCCTCGGTGAACAAGAGCTCGCCGAAAAGCATCGACAACGGCATTTGATTTACAAACCCGATGACAACGCGCAGGGCCGGGCGATTCGACTGGCTCGCGAAAAATATCCGGCCGCCAATCATGCTGCGGAAGCGGTGGTGAAGTACTCGCTGCATCGACCGCTTCCCGAGCCTCCATCGGACGAGCCCGATCCGAACGCTGTGGCGACGCAAACCAAGGAGATTCGTGATGAGCAATAAGCCCAAGATCAAAGAGCCTGAAATGAACGAAGTCGACGAAAGCGAACTTCGTGACGAGGCCGACATTGGTCGCGCCATGCGAAACTCCGTGGTCGCGGTTGCTTTGCTGGCAATTGCCGGGGGCAGCCTGGCTTACTTGCTCAGTCGCCCGGAGCCACCGCCCCCGGTCCGAGAATCGAAGTTGGCCGAAGTCGCGATCCGCGAACAACCCAAGGTTGCCATCCCGACGGTTCCATTTCGAGACATCACGGACGAAGCGGGCATTGAGTTTGTCCACAACAATGGCGCAACCGGCAACAAGCTGTTGCCCGAAACCATGGGAGGCGGCAACGCATTCTTCGACTTTGACAACGATGGGGATGCGGACTTGCTGCTGGTGAATTCCAAAGATTGGGAGTGGGATTCACCGAGCGGTAAGAGCAACGTTTCCGCCTTGTACCGCAACGATGGTGGCCAGTTTGTGGATGTCACCGAAGGGTCCGGTTTAGACGTTGCCCTGTACGGGATGGGCGCCGCCGTGGGCGATTTTGATCAAGACGGCTTGGTCGACGTGTTCCTTTCGGCGGTGGGTGAAAACAAACTCTTCCGCAACCTGGGTGAAGGCAAGTTTAAGGATGTCACGGAGCTGGCCGGTGTTGGCGGCGAGCAGGATCGCTGGAGCACCAGCTCGGGTTTCTTCGACTATGACAATGATGGCGACTTGGATTTGTTCGTCTGCAACTACGTCGTTTGGAGCCGCCAGTACGATCAATCCCAGGGCTTTCAATTGGTGGGCGGGGGGCGTGCCTATGGTCGCCCGCAAAACTTCGAAGGCACGTTCCCTTATCTCTACCGCAACGATGGCGAAGGAAAATTCACGGACGTTTCGGAAGCATCAGGCATCCAGATCCGCAACGTATCGACGGGGGTCCCACAATCCAAATCGCTGGGACTTGCGTTTTGCGACTTTGACCAAGACGGCCATCAAGACATCGTTGTCGCCAACGATACGGTTCAGAACTGCCTGCTTCGCAACACCGGCGATGGCAAATTCGTTGAGATGGGAGCCATCTGCGGGATCGCGTTCGACTCCACCGGAAACGCTCGCGGTGCCATGGGAATCGACATCACGCCGTTTCGCGAACGGACGAGCATGGCCGTTGCCATTGGGAACTTTTCCAACGAGATGACGGCTCTGTATGTCACCAAGACGGGTCGCATGCAGTTCTACGACGAAGCGGTCTCCACGGGGCTCGGCCCCAGCACGCGACTGCTTTTGACCTTTGGATTGGCCTACGTGGATTTCGATCTGGACGGACGATTGGATTTGTTTTGTGCCAATGGGCACTTGGAAGAAGACATCAACCGTGTCCAACCAAGCCAGCACTACGAGCAACCACCGCAGATGTTTTGGAACGCGGGTTTTGAATTCGATACCGAGTTCTTGCCGATGGGTGAAGAACAGGTCGGCGCGGAGTTCCTACAACCCATGGTGGGCCGAGGTGCTTCCTACGCGGACATCGACCTCGATGGAGACCTGGATTTGCTCATCACCTCCACCGGGCAAAAGCCGAGGCTTCTTCGCAATGACCAGGACTTAGACCATCACTGGATCCGTCTGAAATTGGTCGGCGATGGCGAGCGTTGCAATCGCGATGCGATCGGTAGCTGGGTCGACATCGAAGTGGGCGACCAGGTTCTGACACAGCAAATCATGCCGACGCGGAGTTACCTATCGCAGGTCGAACTGCCCTTGTCAGTTGGTTTGGGTGAGCACGATGAAATCAAGCAGGTCACGGTCCGTTGGCCGGATGGATCGGTCAGCGAACATGGGTCCCTAGAAGTCGACCGCGAACACGTGATCGAGTATTCGGGTACCTAGTCAGCCCTGCTCAGTTGAATGCGACTTGACGGCGTGTGCCTCAAGTCGCAGCCAACTCGGCTTCGCGTTGCTGCACTTCGACGGCAACGGTTTCCAACCCGACCATGTTCCGCAATCGCGTCACCATCGGCGGCGACAGTTTCCGACCGGAAGCGATCAACAGCAGGCCATTGGGTGCACGAACGTCTTCTGCAACGGTCATGCCGGTCAACAATTCCGAGGTGGAGATGTTTTCGATCGTTTTCGGCGGCAGACTGTCGACGGATTGCTGCAATCGATCGGACACTTCCGCGTCCAGATTGGGAAAGAGTTCTTCCAGCTCGGCGATTGCCGTGGAAGCGTCTTCGCCTCGTCGCTTGAGCAAGCTCTGGTAATAGGACAACAACAGGCTCTGCGCGATTCGGTCTTCGTCATTGGCACAGGAACCTGCTTCCACGTCCAGTGTCGTCATCCGATCCAACAATTCCGCAACGGGTTCCAAGCGAGGGATTTGCTTGATCAGTTGACTCGAAACCGAGAACACTTGATTAACAACTGCACGATGTTCGTCGGAAGCGATGGGCGTGCTGGCCAGTTTTTCTCGCTGATCGATGCTGAGCAATGGAATGCCAGCGACCATCAAACGTGACGTCAGCGGTACCCGCCAATCGGATCCAAGCTTCGTGTCCGATAACATCTCGACCACCGAGGCTTGAATGTCATCTGTGTCCACCATCGGGTCGTCAACGTACTCGATGATCTCAACCAAAACACTGATCGCGCCAGCAAAGGTTTTCTTCAGCAATTCATCTTTGCTCGTGACCAAATCATATTGTTTGATCCCCGCTTCAATCGCCGTTTTGATGTCACTCATTTGACACGGCTTGTTGAGGAATCGGAACACTTGACCTTCGTTCACGGCGTTCATCGCTGTCGTGAGGTCTTGGTTGCCAGTCAGCATCAAGAAAACGCTGTTGGGGGTCAACGGCCGAGCCTTTTGGATCACCTCGATCCCTTCCATCCCCGGCATCCGCATGTCGACCATGATCACGGAGAACGGCTCGGATTTCTGAATCAGCGCCAGTGCCTCAGGCCCCGATTCACACGTGGACACCTCAAAGTCAAACGCTAAGTTGCGTTTGAGAGTGTTCAGTAGGCTGCAGTCGTCATCGACGAGTAGGATACGGTCATTCATTTGATTTGCCCCCAAGTGAATGAAACGGAAAAAGTGAGCTCAATTCAGGACTGGAACCTGACAGGTGTCAGGACGATCCGATGAATCGTCCGTCATGACTGGCTGGTCGCAATCCAAGGGCAAGGTCAACACGAAAGCGCTTCCTTGACCAGGCTCCGATTCAACGTGAATGGAGCCATTGTGTTTGGTGGTAACAATGTTGTAAGTCAGCGAGAGGCCCAAGCCGGTTCCTTTGCCAACGTCTTTGGTGGTGAAGAACTGGTGAAAGACTTTTGACCGCACGTCCTCGGACATTCCGGTCCCATTGTCTTGCACACGGATCTCCACCTGGTTTTCATCGTGACTGGTTGAGATCGTGATTTGACCTTCCAAGTCATCCTCTGACTCTTTGCGTTCCGCGATCGCGTCGGCGGCGTTGACGATCAGGTTGATGAACACCTGACTCATTTCTGCGGCGAACGCGGGAACCATCGGTAATTCATCACATAGTTCCAAGTTCAGGTTCGCGATGAATTTATAGCGATTGCGGCAGATGATCGTTGCTTGGCGAACCAACGTGTTGATGTCAACTTCGCTCATCTCCTGTTTGCCAGGATGCGACATCGCTTTCATCGCTCGAACAATCTCAATGACTCGCATCACGGCATTGGATGCTTCGTCGATGGCATCCGGCGTTTGTTGTCGCAACACGTCGTAGCGATACTGCTGGCACAATTTGTCGAGGTCATCCGTGGCGAACGAACCGCTCGGCGATGCCTTGATCATGTCAAACAGAGCGTCATTGAAGTTGAACAATCGTTCGTAACTCACGGTCAGGAACTCAACGTTCCCGCTGACACACTGCATCGGCGTGTTGATCTCATGAGCGATTCCCGCTGCGAGCTGTCCCATCGACTCCAGTTTCTGAGCCTGTGCGAGTTGCCGTTCCATGGCCTGCGAATCACTCAAATCCGTACAGAATGCAACATAGACTGGCCGGTTTTCAAAGGTCGACCGGTGATAGTCAACGTGCACAGGAAACGTGGAACCATCTTTGCGGACATGCACCGTGTTGAAAGCGCATCTCCCCAATGGATCGGTCATCGCAACCGCAATTCGTTGCCGCAGATCCTGGTTGGACATCTCCTTCAGAAAGTCTTCGGGAGAAGTCGTGGCCAATCGCGATTCATCCAGGCCAATGCTCGCCAAGAACCCTTGATTGGCCTCCACCAGACGCAGCGTTTCCGCATCAATGATGTACAGCTCATTGGGAGACTCCTGGATCAGATGCGCCAACGACTTGGCTCTTGATTCCGCGTGTTTCAACGACGTGACGTCCAGAAAACTCCCCAGTGTCCCAAAGCAATTGTGCTCATGGTCATGCAGCGAGGTGGCTCCGGCGAGCACGGTGCGTCGTTCCCCGTGAGCATTGTGAAGTTGTTCTTCGACATTGACCAACTCCACATTTTCATCAGGCGCGTCGCAGAAACTGGACAGACGGTTGTTGGTTTGATCACAGGGAAGAATGATGTCGTTCATTCGTTTCCCAATGATCTCACCGGGTGATTTCAACCCGAAGAAATCGCTGAACATTTCGTTGCATCCGATGAACACCCCATCCGTATCACGCCAAAAGACGGCGGCGGGGATTCGTTGCAGAATGGTTTCTTGAATGCGTTTTTGTTGCTCGATCTCTGCGGTGCGTTGACGGACCCGCTGTTCAAGCAAGTCTCGCTGCTGGGTGAGCGAGGATTGGTTCTTCGCCAATTCCCACAGCGAGAGTCGATTCTGACGCACGCCCATGATGAGAAAGAATGTTTCAAACAACACCCATCCCGCGTGCTCGAGCGCCCGCAACGGCGACGGCGACAACACACCAAACACCGACTCGGGCCAGAACATCGCGCGAACCAAATGATCCAACGAGATTACGGACACCGCGGGCAAGTAAACCCATGGGTCTTTGTAGAACGCCAAAAACGCCAACGATCCAAACACGTGGAAATGCGATTCGATTCGTCCGCCCATCAGATGAATCAGCAACGACGAGTACTGGACCTGCGCCAAAGCCATGATGATTCGTGTCAACCGATGCCCCGGAAGGTAATAGGCCAGAAAGACGGGAAACACCGTCAGTAGCCCACCGCCAATCACGGCACTCCACACGTGCATGTGAACCAATTTGTTCGCACCGTCCCATGTGTAGGGCGAGATGCAAACAGCGCACAAGATCGCGAACGCCCACTGCAACACCAGCAAGACGGCCAACGCGCGGTCCGCGTTGACTTGTCGTCGTTGCAAGTGTTCAGCGAATAGTTTGTCCGCCGTTTTGGGCGGGCTCGCTGGTTCCGTTTCGTGATCAATCATGACTGGTTATTCCGGCAATTACATCCGACACCCAAAGACGGATGTCTCGTGCACAGGAGGTTCTTCTCCTCGCAACAACATCAACACGGCTCGCGAACCGATGTTGTCGCCTTCGTGATTTCGGGAAACCGTGATGCCACCGTGGAATCGCGTGCGTCCTTCAGGATCGAATACGGTCACGGCACCGGAGGTCCGCATTCCCATCTGCCCTGCGAGCAATCCGTTTTCATCGAACCGGACAATCGAATCAGGAACCTTTCGAAGGTGCTGATGAAGCCTAGCTTGGTCCCAGGTGACTTCTTCACCGGGTGGGTGGTAATACAAGAATTGGCATCGAACGGGCGATGAGGCCGATTCAGACGCGTGTTGATGCAAGATTTTGCGCAGCTCCGTCACCGAAGCGACTGTGCAAGGACATTGCGGATGCACCGCCATCACAATTTGCCAAGGCGGTTGTTGGCCTGACAGAGCGGTTTGACCTTCGACTTTCGTCGAGATTGCCTCCGGAGCTTGTTCCGGAGGAGGGCCTGAAGGTCCCGGCGAATTGCCGTAGACAAACAACCCTGTGAACAGTGCTGCAAGCGTGAGCCCCCAAATGATGGCCAGACGCTGCAGAAAAACGGGTGTTCGTTCGGTGTCAGAACGAACATCCAACGGGTCTGTTCCCAGGTCGAAACCCGAGACAGATTTTCGGCTTAACATGTCACGTGCCCCGCGATCAATGTTGGTAAAGATACACTTCCACACCCGAAATGCTCGGATGTATCAAACGCTACAACGGAATCAGTGGGTGGCTGCAGACGAATGACTATTCGGGTGAGAGAAAACCGCTACCTTGTCCTGGTTAGTAGCGACCTTGGCGGTGATAGCGATTGCGACGTTTGGCTTGATTGCAGGCTGGATGACGTCGCCTTCACTTCATCTGGTCCACTCTAAAAATTCACATCTCTCGCGATACGCGGTTTAAAAAGCTCCGCCTCCCAGTCGATTCGCCTCGCATTCACCTGTTAGTCTTCCGTGAACTCTGATGTTTCCTCCAAACAGCTCGTCCTCGAATTGGCTCGCAGCCTGCATGCTTGTGGCTCGCCCGCGTACGAGTTGGATCTTGAAATGGAACAAGTTTCCGCGTCGCTCGGCCACGAGGCTTCGTTCTTCTCGACTCCGACGGCGTTGTTCGTCACCTTCGGCGGCGATGACACCCGGCTGATTCGGGTCTATCCCAGCGACACAAATCTGGGTCGCTACGCAGCTTTGTTTGAACTTCAGCGAGAGATCCAGGAAAACCAACTCAACACCCCGGCCGCCTGGCAACGGCTGTCGGAGATCAACGCCATGAGCGAAGGGTACGGCACCGTCACCCAGATCCTGTCGCATGGCGGGGTGGCCGCCTGCATCAGCGTGCTGGTTGGCGGAGACATTCGCACCACCCTTTCCGCGGGCGTGGTTGGATTGATGGTTGGAATTTTGGTGACTTGGCTGACCGCACAACGTCACCAAGTCCACCTGATCAATGTGGCAGCCGGCTTTCTCGCCAGTTCGGTCGCTTGCAGTATTCAGGCCTATTTCGGCACCGGCAACTTCGAGATCACTTCATTAGCAGCGTTGATCTTGCTCGTTCCCGGATTGCACCTGACCATCAGCATCAACGAATTGGCCACGCAGAACCTGGCGTCGGGCTCGGCAAGATTCTCGGGAGCGATGACCACGTTGCTAACCATCGTCTTCGGCGTTTCCATGGGTTACGGATTGGTGGATGCGCTGATCCCGATTCCTCCTTCGGTGCAACTGGACTCACCGGACTGGTTCGCGTCCTCATTGGTCCTGGTGCCCATCGGTCTGTGCGTCGCCGTGACCTTCCGCACACGTTATCGCGACATCCCATGGTTACTGGCGTCAACGCTGCTTGGCTACGGAGTCCTACGGTTAGCAGGAACCGTGTTTGGTCCCTTTGCCTCGGTGGGCATCGCCGCGTTTGTCACGGGCGTGACCAGCCATCACGCGTCAGCGCGACTTGGGTTGCCAACCGCTGTGATGCTGCTTCCCGCATTGTTGTTGCTCGTTCCCGGCAGCCTGGGATTTTCGGGCTTGTCCCAAATCATGTTGAAAGAGGATCTGCCGTCTGGCATTCACCTGACCGCGACCATGATGTTGACCGCCGTTTCCATCGTCGCAGGGTTGCTGCTGACGGATGTCGTGGTCTCACGTAGCGACAAGCAATCGCTGGAATCGCCAACCACGAACACTTCTGAATCCTCCGACTGAATTCCAGAAACCCAGCAGCGTCCATTTGAACGCGTATCCCATTCAAGAAGCCGGCGGCAAACCATTATTCAGAATCCGCTTCATCGCTTTCAGCGTTTCATCGCTGACGTGATGCTCGATGCCTTCACTGTCGATCGTGGCGGTGTTTTCGCTGACGCCCAGCCGCAACAAGAACTCACGCACGATCTCGTGCCGTTGCCGAGCCTTGGTTGCCATCCGCTTCCCCTTGGGGGTCAAACTGATGGGCTGATAGGGTTCCGTCAGCACCAATCCATCCCGCTGCAAACGGCTGATGGTGTTGTTCACGGTGGCATGGGTCACATCGAATTGCCGCACCAAGTCCACCGCCCGACAGATTCCATTTTCAGAAATGGATTCCGCGATGGCTTCGACGTAATCCTCGGCCACTTCGCTGGCGTGGTCCGATCGAGTCCGGTGATGCGAATGGGATGGCAAAGGATCCGCCCTTCGGTGCCAGAGAGGGAAAATAAAGAAATGGAGAAGCATTTTAACAAGCAAAAGGGGTTCAGAAACCCTCTTGCAATCCGCTTGCATCAAAGATAGCCTCAGCTAAAGTTGTTAGCACGCGCTAACTGTCAAAAAAGCCGCTGCCGACAAATTGGATGCGTTTTGGCGACGCCGATAACGGTCCAGCCTCCGGCAAACACGCTTTTTCGATTTGACATCTCGTCCTGATTCTTCTCTTTTTTTGCACACAAACTTAGCACAGACTAAGAATGAGGCCACGCGAAAATATGCGATATACAACCTCAAAGGCGTTAGCGATCGGCGATCGTGCCCGGCTCGCGTCGGAAACCACAGCCACTGGCCATCGTCGTGACGCAGGTTTCACTCTGGTGGAATTGCTGGTGGTGATTGCCATCATTGGTGTCTTGGTCGGATTGCTTTTGCCCGCGGTGCAAGCCGCTCGAGAGGCCGCCCGCCGCATGTCATGCAGCAACAACTTGCGGCAAATTGGGCTGGCCGCGCAGAACTACCACTCCGCCTACCAGCGTTTTCCAGCCGGCTACGTTTCCTACGCCACCAATTCAGGAAACTCTCCCGCATCCGTCGCGATGGATCCCGTGACCTGGGATGCTGGCCCCGGATGGGGGTGGGGCGCGGGATTGCTTCCATTCGCAGAAGCCACCGCGGTCAACGACAGCCTCCGTTTTGACCAGCCGCTTTGGTCGCCCGCGAACGAAGCCGGTATCTCGGCCACGCTGCCGTTCTTTTTGTGCCCAAGTGCGGCAGGAGGCGATGAACCCTTTCCAGTTCAGAACGAGACGGGCGGCCAACTTCAAATCAATGGCCGGACGATCGAACTCGGACGAACACACTACGTTGCCAGTCACGGCCAAGAGAGTTGCTGGGGTGAATGCGGATCGGCTGCCACGGGCGTTGTCTTCACCAACATCTACACCTCGGAGACCAAAACCATCACGATCGACGGGGATACTGGACGCGTGGCAGATGGTCCTTTCTATCGCAATTCCAAGACTCGTTTCCGAGACGTATTGGATGGGACCAGCAACACCATCTTCTTTGGCGAGCACACCTCCACGCTCAGCGATAAAACCTGGGTCGGCGTCGTTCCCGGCGCGTTCACACACCCTCGCTTTGAATCCCCTGAGAACGGCCCCGATGCCGCCGCCACGCTGACCTTGGTCCACGCGGGTCCATCAGGCGGCGAATTGGACATCACCGGGTTCCCGATCATTCACCCCGTCAATTTCCCAACCTATCACGTGGGGCAAATGGTTTCTGACCATCCCGGCGGCGGGTTTGTCTGCCTTGGCGATGGATCCGTTCGCTTTATCACTGACTTCGTGGATCTCTACGTCTGGGCGGAAATGTCCAGCATGAACGAAGGCGAAACCATCGACTGGGAAAAACTGTGATGCAAGCCCGAAAGCACATGAGCAAAGGCGACGAAACTGCCAGCTTGGCTCGCCGTTTTGGTTGGATCGGAATCCTGGCGTTGATCGTTGCGATCGGGGTGTTCCTTTTCCCTCGCACCAAGGTCGAACTGGATGACCAAGGTTATGGAGCAGCCACCGCTTTGTTTCGTATTTGCAATCAACGTGATTCGGAATCTCTTGCCAAGATGGAGTCCGAAATTCAAACGTGGCGATCCGAAGGCAAGCTCTCGGACAAGTCATTCGATGCATTGACCGACGTCATCGACCTCGCCAAGTCCGGTGATTGGCGAGACGCGAATCAGGCATGCCGAACGATCATGGAAGATCAAGTCAAACGATGAGGCCATGCCCAATGCCCGGTACGGCCAACCATCCCCGCGTTTTGTAGCACGCTTGCGTGCTTACTGTTTCGTCTGCAAACGCAGCACAGACAAAACGGGTCGATGGTCGGAAGCAACCGGTTCATCAATGACTTCGACGTGATCGATCTGCCAAGCAAACGATCCTGAAGACGCCTTTCCGGTTGACTCGCCCGCGGCGGGATAGGCGAACAGAAAGTCGATCTCGCGTTTGGGGTCGTCCGATGCATACGTCAAACGATTGCCCTCCGGTTTCTTGGCTTCAACGAACGCCTCTTCAAAGAGCCCCAACGTTCGCGAATGGGGTTGATCATTGAAATCGCCCAATAGGATTGCCGGATCGCTTCCCGAGACAATCGCATCGCGGACCTTTTTCGCTTGCTCAAACCGAACTTGGTCATCGGAGATGTAGTCGAAGTGCACGTTGATCATCTTCAACGTTTGCTCACCCGGCAATTCCATCGTGGCAACCAACGCCACGCGGGGTTCTCTTCCTTCGGGCAGTGGTAGTGCGTCAACAGCCGTGATCGGAAACCGCGACAACACCGCCATTCCATAGCGTCCACCGTCGTAGTCCATGAACGGAACAAAGGCATGATGCATTGAGAGCTTCTCACCAAACCAACGTGCCTGATCGACACCGCCACTCCGCCTGCAATTTTCGTCCACCTCTTGCAAGGCGACCAAGTCGGGACGCGAAGCCTCAATCACTTTCGCTGTTCGAGCCAAATCCGTTACCCGGTCGTTTCCGTAGCCGCGTTTGATGTTGTAGGTCAGAACCCGCAGCGTGGTTTTGTCCGAACTGGTGTCTTGCGCACATGAGGCACTCGCAAACAACACCGAAACACTCAACGCAAAGACAGCAGCCAAAACTGTCCGTCTCATCGATCGGGCTTGGGCTACAAACGGAGAGCCAGAAAACGTTCGCAACGGAGAGGGCATAGCAAGCAGCATCATGGAGGCAATTGGACAAACAACTTCTTTGCAGACCTTCCCATCATAGAAGATTTTGCTCGCCACGCTCGTGTCGAATGCGAATCAATTGTTCATGTGCTAGCAATCTAACTGCACCCGGGTTGGTCATTCTTCGATCGAGTCAGTCAGTGCTGGTTGATCGATTCGGATCCACCACTTGTGAACTTCGTTTCAAGCTTCGACGGGAATCACGCATTCCCATGAAGGCCATTTGCGTCAATCACGTGCATTCGCTCATCAACATGAACGCGAGATGAATATTCGGCGGAAGATCAATCGCGACGCTCCCCATCGGAACACGAGATGCACGATCGGTTGTCGCCGGAACCGACGTTGAGTTCCGGAACATCCCCCGGTTTGAAAGGATTTCCCTATGTCGAAAATGCGATTCACATTGGCTGTTGCCGCCTTGACCGCTGTCAGTGGACTCCCCCAAGCACAAGCACAACAAAACGACAATGGTTTGAACAACGGCATCAATCAGTTGCCGCCGCAAACGACGGAACTGGACAACCAGCGTTACGAAGCAAGACGAGCTCCCACCAGCTCGAGCCGACAACAACAACTTTCCGTTACCGAGGCCATCGTTCAGAAACTGCAAAAGGCCAACGAAAACGAAATTGAGCTGGCAAAGTTGGCAATGGAGAAAACAGACCATCAGGAACTCAAGCAGTTGACTGAAACGATCGTTCGCGATCATGAGGCCATCAACCAGAAGCTTCGCCAATTCAGCCAACAATACCAGACCGGCAACCAAGGCCCACGTGTTCCGCAACAGCTCTGCCAAATCGCTGATCAAGCGTGCGACAACGCGATGCGGATGACTCGCGACATGCTCAATCGCTATGAAGGTCAGGACTTCCAAATGGCTTTCCTCGGACAACAGTGTGTCGCGCACACGATGATGCTGGCCGAATTGAAGGCGATCGAAAGCACGGGTCCACAAGAGCTTCAACCGTTGGCTCAAGAAGCGATTTCGAAAGTTGAAAGTCACCTTGAAAAAGCCAAACAGCTCGCCAAGAAGCTGGAAGATAAAGAGGATGGAGGCAGCCGAACCAACCGTTCCTAGTTCAAACACTTTTGATTGATCTCGAATCGCATTGGCAGTCGATCATCTCGACTGCCAGTGCGTTTCTTCATGCGCATCGATCCATGCCACCGCCACATACCTGGCAAAATACATTATCCATTTGACGCCGAGTCTCAGGGTTCTTGCCCGCGCAACCGCTACCATTGTGACGGCAGCATCGCACGCAGACTTCAACGTCGGCATTGCAATTTGACGAGATTTGTCAAAGCGGCTGCATCGCTTCATGGCATCCGTGCGCAGGTCTCTCATGTTTCGAATGGCTCTTCCCTCGACGCTCGTGTTTTCTCGGTTTTCCAAGAATTCTCGAACCGCATCCGCTTGGTTAGCCGGTGCCGCCATCCTGGTTTCGCTGCAAATCGCGGACACATCGATCGCGGATGATCGTCCCAACATCGTTGTCATTATGGTGGATGACATGGGTTTTTCGGACATCGGTCCTTACGGGAGCGAGATCCCGACACCGCACTTGGATCAGCTGGCAGAAAACGGTGCCAAATTTTCTCAGTTCTACAACACGGGTCGTTGTTGTCCGACGCGAGCCTCGTTGCTGACAGGACTCTATTCCCACCAAACTGGCATCGGCTGGATGACGACTGACCAGGAGGTTGCCGGGTATCGCGGTCGACTGAACGATCAATGCGTCACGATTGCGGAGGTGCTGGGGGAATCCGGCTACTTCACCGCCATGACGGGAAAATGGCATGTCGGATTTCAACAGGGCGTGACACCACACAGCCGCGGATTCGATCGCAGTTTGAACCTCCCGGCGGGAGGATTGCACTTCTCAGACCAAACCGGATCCAAAGGCGGGGCCAAGCTGTATCTGAACGGCGAACAAGTTGACCGTGACGATCCTCAGTTTTCTCCACCGTGGTACGGAAGCGATCTTTGGACTGATCAAGGCATCCGATTCATCGACGAAGCCATTGCTGACGAACAGCCTTTCTTCTGGTACCTCGCCCACGTCGCCCCGCATTTCCCATGCATGGCCCCGGAGGCCACCATCGCGAAATTTCGGGGGCGTTACATGGACGGTTGGGACCGCTTACGGGAAGAACGTTATGCTCGCCAAATCGAATCAGGATTGATTGACGAGCACTGGCAAATGGAACCTCGCCCGGAACAGATTCCGGCATGGGAGTCGTTGGAGCCGTCCGAACAAAAACGCTACGACGACATGATGGCGATCTACGCAGCGATGATTGTCGAAATCGACAAAAACATCGGAAAGCTGGTCGCCGCCCTGAAGCAACGCGGCCAGCTAGACAACACCTTGATCCTTTTCTTGTCGGACAACGGCGGCAATGCCGAGGCAGGTGTCAGTGGTCGGTACGAAGGCGACTCACCGGGTGACCCGCACTCCAATGTGTTCATCGGTCGATGCTGGGCCCACTTGAACAACACGCCCTTTCGCAAGTACAAGCACTACAACCACGAGGGCGGCACCGCCACGCCTTTGATCGCGCACTGGCCAGCTCGATTGAATCCGTCCACCGATGCAAATGGATGGATCAATACGCCGACACACGTCATCGACATCATGGCCACCTGCGTCGATCTCGCCGAAGCAACTTACCCCAGCGACTTTCGTGGCCAGACCATTCATGGACTCGAGGGGCAAAGCCTTCAACCGCTGCTCACGGGCCAAGGCGAATTCGCGAAACGGCCTTTGTATTGGGAGCACGAAGGCAACGCTGCGATCCGAGTGGGTGACCGCAAACTTGTTCGGCAAGGAGTCCGCGGGACTTGGGAGCTATTCGACCTTGCCGCGGACAGAACGGAGCAGGTTGACCTGGCGAGCGAACATCCCGATGAAGTCGCGCAGTTGAAGAAGCAATGGCGACAATGGGCACAAAGCCATCAGGTCGTTCCTCGTCCGAACAAAAAAAAGAAGTAACACCAAGAAACGTCCAATGAATGCGTGGTGAAGCGGACTGCTCGCCAGCAAAGAACTAGGCCAACTTGACACCGTTTGGGACGGCTTGGTCGGGCACGGCGAGAATGACTGAACCATCATCACGATGGAGCCCGGTCAGCAGAAACTCCGACATGAACGGGCCAATTTGTTTCGGCGGAAAGTTCACGACACCGATCACCTGACGCCCCAGTAGTTCATCAGGTGAATAGTGGTCCGTGATCTGTGCACTGGTTCGCTTGACGCCAACCTCTTCCCCAAAGTCCACCGTCACTTTGTAGGCAGGCTTGCGGGCTTCCGGGAATTCCTCGACGCGGACGACCGTTCCGACACGCAGGTCCACCTGCTCGAATTCTTGCCAAGTGATCATGGTGAAAGTTACTTTTCTTGAAAAGAAGAGGGACGCTGCATTCGCGTTTTCACTCGCGTGTGAACGAGACACGCTCACGCGCGTGCGGTTCAGTGTCGCGAGACAATGTTTCCGGAAGTGTTTGTCGATGGTCGCCGATAAATTGACAAGCTCAACCATGCCTCGTCCCTTCTCTTCTGGAATTCGCTCCGATGGCATCGAAACGACAATTGGACTTTCACAGCGGCGAAGAAGTCATCGCCGAAATTGAACGCCTACAAGGGACGCAATACGACAAGCTCAAGAACTGGAACCTGACTCAAATCTGCGAGCACTTGGACGTGATCATGCGAGGCGGCATGGAAGGCTTCGGGTTTCGGATGCCCAAACTACTGCGGGCGACGGTTTTGAAATGGGTCTTCGGACGGATGCTCCGTCAACGGAAAATGTCAAGTGCGCCAACCCTGGATCGACTCAAACCCAAGTCGCCCGGTGATGCCGAAGACGAGCAGATCATTCAACGATGCATTGCAACCATTCGCGAAGCGTCAACGTTTGAGGGCAGCATGGACCAATATCCATTTCTTGATGATCTGACACCGGAGCAATGGCGTCAGTTCATGTGGATCCACGCCGCCCACCACCTGGGTTTCTTGCTGCCTAAGTGAGAACATTTGATCGCAGCAGAGCAAAGCACTCTGCTTCGAATGCATGTTGAACGCGGACAGCAACGCAACGAACGGCCGAGTTACTTCTTCGGTGCTTTTCCGCGAGCCTGCCAATTGGGATGCGGCACATGGGCTTCGGCCATGGCGTTTTCCATCCGTTTCACAATTTCCGGATGCTGCTTCGCCAAGTTCTTGGTCTCACCCAGATCGCTTTCGAGGTCGTAGAGCTCGATGGGGCCGTTCATCCACGGTTGGCGAATGGCTTTCCATTTGCCAGCACGCACCGCCTGTCGACCTCCCTGTTCGTAAAACTCCCAGTAGAGATAGTCATGTGATTGCTGGGCTTCGGGGCGTCCAACGATACTTGGTGCAAAACTGATCGAATCCGCGTCCTCGGGAAATTCCGTTCCGGCCAACTCAGCGGTGGTGGCCATCAAATCGCCGAAGTAGCCAATGTGATCGGACACCGTGCCGGGCGGAGTCGTTCCGGGCCAGCGGACAATCAACGGAACTCGGATGCCGCCCTCGGTCAACGCTCGCTTCATCCCACGAAGAGGCCCAGCGGGATCGAAACGTTCGGGGTTGTGGCCTCCTTCGTTGTGAGGACCGTTGTCGCTGGAGAACATCACGACGGTGTCTTGGTCGATTTTGAGTTCGGCCAACAGATCCAAGATTCGACCGACATCTGAATCCATCCGAGTGATCATCGCGGCTTGGCCTTTATCCTGATCACTCCAATCCTTGTCCGAGTACATGCCGTAATCAGGAACCTCCTGCCCGTTGCCGGACATGCCCGTGCCTTCGTTGTTGGCATGGGGAATGGTCAACGAGAGATACAAAAAGAACGGCTGCTCGCGAGACTTCTCCGCCTTTTCACGAATGAAGTCGAGGGCGTCTTCGGCGATCAAGTCATGGGAATAGTCCACACGCTGAATTGCCATGCCTCCTGTGAAACCACCGTAGGATCGATCACGTCGCTCCACGACGTTCCGAAGCGGCTCTTTGGTTTCGTTCCGCCACAGGAACTCGGGGTAGTAATTGTGGGCATGAACCTGATTGAGGTAACCGTAGAAATGATCAAATCCTTGTTTGCGTGGCAGCCCTTCGCGGCCACCGGGAGCATCGTCACCGAGCCCCCATTTGCCGCACAAAGCGGTCGTGTATCCAGCCGCTTTCAAGACTTCCGCCACGGTCACGTCTTCGTCACGCAGCGATTGCTTGGACATGTCAGGCCCACTCGCATTTCCGCGAACGTGAGTGTGCCCCATGTGCATGCCAGTCATCAAAACACTTCGTGACGGCGCGCAAACAGTGTTGCCGGCATAGAAGTCAGTGAACCGCATGCCTTCGGCTGCCATCTGATCCAAACGAGGAGTCTGGATCAATTCCTGTCCGTAACAGCCCAGGTCGGCATAGCCCAAATCGTCCGCCAAGATGAACACGATGTTGGGACGTTTGGCATCATCCGCGAACACAGACGAGCTGGCGAGAGCAAACGAGACAAATGCGATGGCGAGCCACACAACACGAAGCGTTGCGTGGGCGGTCGAGATCTTTGGCATAAGAGAGCAGGCGGGGATGGTGGTGGGGGTGGGGAGTGAACAGGCAAGCATGCAACGGGCAAGCATGCCTTGCCGCATCGGATCAGCCGCCGCGTTTCATCGGGGCTGGGTAGGTTTGCAATATCTTACTCAAACGCTCGACCACTTCGGGTTGCCGCGCCGCCAAGTTTTCCCGCTCCAAAGGATCCGCTTCGTAGTCGTACAGTTCGTAGGCGATGTCGCCGCCACCGTCGTAGGGCATCCACTGCACCAATCGATAGCGATCGGTACGAATGGCGCGGCCCAATTTGCGTTTCGGGTAAGCATGAAACGCATGGTCACGTACACGTGCCGATCCATCTTGAAGGACTGGAACCAAGCTGACTCCATCGACTGACTGCGGCCCTTGAGGTGCGGGCAGGCCGGCCAATTCCGCCAACGTGGGAAACAGGTCGACACTTTCGGCCAATTGTTTGGTCGATGAACCGGCGGCGGTCACCCCCGGGGCAACAATCAAAATTGGAATCCGATTGGCTTGTTCGTAGTTCGTGTGTTTGGTCCAAATGCCCAAGTCTCCCAAGTGAAAACCATGGTCCCCCCAAAGCACCACGATCGTGTTGTCGGCGAGGCTCGAACGATCCAGCTCATCGATCACCTTTCCAATTTGAGCATCGACGTAGCTCATGCTGGCGTAGTAGCCATGAATCAAATCGCATTTCAGCTCTTCGCTGAACTCAGCATTGGCCTTCTCGGGCACAGGTTTGTAGTTTGTGATCTCTCCACCGCGTTTCCCCGCGACCGGTGGTGCATCCTTGGGCAACTGTTCGTGCTGTGGCATCGGCAACGTTTGTGGGTCGTACAAGTCCCAGTACTTTTTGGGAGCACTGAACGGCAGGTGGGGCCTCGCGAAACCGGCAGCGATGAAGAACGGTGTTCCCTCGGAATCCAACCGTGACTTGGCTGCTCTCAAGCGACGGATCGTCTCTTCCGCCACACGTCCATCGGCATAGGCGCTGTCATCCACCTCGGGAGACTCATACGCGGCACCACGAGGGAGACTGCGAATCTGTCCGAGTTTCTGGTTGGTGAAGAAAGCCTCCTCGCGCGTTAGCTTGCCTCCATCCGTGCTGGCGGGTTCGACGTACTCAATCACCTTCTCTTTGAAATGAGGAACCGAAAACGACTCGGGATCACCATGATTTCCATGTCCAATGTGAAAGATCTTGCCCAGAGACTCGGTGCGATAGCCACCATGCTTCGCGAAATGCTGCGGCATGGTCACCGCGTTGGGCATCACTTGTCGCAACTGGCTTCCGAGGCCGTACAGTCCCGTCGAAGTTGAATGGGATCCAAGCATCAACGTGAAACGCGAAGGCGCACAAACAGCTTGGTTGCAATACGCCGCATCGAAACGCATCCCACGAGCCGACAGCGCGTCCATGTGAGGTGTCTTGGCGTGCGGGTCGCCATAACACCCCATCGCAGGTTTCAAATCGTCAACCAGAATCAACAACACGTTGGGCTTCTCGGCAGCACCGGTTTCCGTTGAACCAACGGTAACGAGGCAAATCAGCGAGAGAACGAAGGCAAGCGAGGCAAGGAGCTGTTTGGTCATAAAAGATCGGAAGGGGGATGATGGAAGAAGCCGATTGGGCACCATGCCCCAAGCGTCGCAGTCGAGACGCGACTCGAGAAGCACCGCCATTGACGGAGACACATTTCGATCATTTGTCACTCAAGCACTTTAAACGAGCCGCTGACCGAGTTGCGTGGCTCATTCTGCACAACAGCCACCATCCAAGCAAGTTTGCGGGACAAATTCTTTCGACCCACCAAGGTCGGCAAACACCGCCGCAAAAAAACGCCCGCTAGCCTCGTGAGCAACCAGCACCACAACTGAGATAAATTGTCCCACCCAAAACGTCCGCGAATCGAGATTGGATCGGGCTTCTCAAGCTCTCTTGAACTAGAATCTCCGGTTTGCTTGACTGCCGCTCAGAATTCGCCCCTCGTGTGAAATCGCATTGTCGCGATCGAGTTCACGCGTCACTTGATTTGCTCGCCGTCCCAGCCCATGTCGTTCTTTCACGATTCCTATCGCCGCAATCGCAAGCACCGACGATGCCGATCGCGATTCCGGCGACCGCAGATGGAATCTCTGGAGACGCGACAGTTGTTGGCCGCGGATGGGATTGCCTGTCGGCACAACGTCTACGACGCCGAAGACGTCAATGACGACGGTCGAGTATCCGCTCTGGACGCTCTGCTGGTCATCAACGCCTTGTCCGACGATCGGTCGGACGATGCTTCGGTTTTCACCGACGTCACCAACGATGGAAACCGAAGCGCGCTGGACGCGTTGCGAGTCATCAATCGCATCGGCAATGACAACGAAGTGACTTCGATTCCTTCCGTCAGACCGGGGCCGCTGATCCCCAACGCACCCGAGGTCGTCTCATCCATTGACGGACGTGGCAACAATCTGACTCACACGAATTGGGGTGCCACAGGGCAGACGCTGCTTCGAATCGCACCCGCAGCCTATGCCGACGGTGTGTCCGCGCCCGCCGGAGCCAATCGGCCCAGCCCACGAGTGATCAGCAATTTGTTGTCGACAAACTCATTCGATTCACCCATCAACCAACATGGATTATCCGCATTCGTTTATGCGTGGGGGCAATTCATCGATCACGACCTCGGTCTCAGTGAAACGGAACAACAGGGCGAATCATTCAATATCGTCGTGCCAACCGGAGACCCACATTTTGATCCCGACCAAACGGGAACGAAAACCATCCCCTTTCACCGCAATGAATTTGCCTTGGGTACGGGAACATCGACCGACAACCCGGCACAGCAAATCAATCTGATCACCGCCTTCATCGATGGATCGATGGTCTACGGCAGTGACGAGACCACGGCGGCATCACTTCGCACGTTCGTGGGAGGCCGAATGAAAGTCACATCGAATGACTTGCTGCCGCTGGACGAACATGGAATGGCGATCGCCGGTGACAGTCGTGCTAGTGAGAACATTGGTCTGACCGCGATGCACACGTTGTTCATCCGCGAACACAATCGATTGGCCGACGCGATTCAAATCATCGACCCGGCGGCCGACGACGAAACCGTCTACCAGCGTGCTCGTGCGGTGGTCACCGCCATTGTTCAGTCCATCACCTACAACGAGTTTCTGCCCGCGTTGTTGGGTCGTGGCTTCATGACCGAATACGCCGGCTACAACTCGACGGTGAATCCAGGCATCGCCACTGAGTTTTCGACAGCGGCTTTCCGGTTGGGACACAGCACGCTACGGGAAGAGATCGATTTTCTAGACAACGACGGCAAAGCCCTGCGAGACGAAGTTGCTTTGAAAGATGCTTACTTCCGAGCTTCGATGCTGGAGGAAACCGGAATCGACGGGCTGTTGAAGTTTGACGCTTCCGCAGCGGCAAACGAAATTGACCTGGGCGTGGTGGACGCCCTGCGAAACTTCCTGTTCGGGCCTCCCGGTGCCGGCGGGATGGACTTGGTGGCGATGAACATTCAACGCGGTCGAGACCATGGACTCAGCGACTACAACGCTACGCGCGAAGCTTACGGGCTTCCGCCAGTCAGCACGTTTGCCGACATCACCGGCGACGTGACGCTCCAAAGCAGACTGGCATCGCTTTATGGTTCCGTGGATGACATCGATTTATGGGTGGGCTTGATGGCGGAAGACCATCTGCTGGACGCATCCGTTGGAGAATTGACCGCAACCATCATTGCCGATCAATTCCAACGAACTCGGGATGGAGACCGCTTCTTCTATCGAAACCTGTGGGAAGGACAAGCTCTGCAAACACTTGAGCGAACGCGACTCAAAGACGTTATCGAACGCAACACTTCGGTGGATGGTCTGCAAGACAACGTGTTTTTCATGCGGACTGAACTTCGCGGACAAGTCTATGCCGATACTTCGCCCAGTTCGGAACCCAACGACCGCCGCGGCATCGAGGATTGCTTGATCGAATTGATGGATCAGGATTCCAAAGTGGTCGCGACGACGCGAACCGACCGGTTTGGCAACTATCGATTTCGCGGTCTATCTCTTACCGGTGACTATCAAGTCCGTTTTGTAGATTCGGGCGAAACCCTGACCGCCAGCATCACCAACGGCGATTCGCGAATTCGTCATTTGGATTTCATCGTGGCGGACATCAACGCCTAGCGCAGGCGTGCAGTGAAATCGTCGCGAGAGTGATCTGGCGAAAAACTTCGCGGCAGAGTGACATCCGTCCATGCGTTTTCCCCTTTTCGGGAACAGCCAAGCCCGCAACCGCTTTCGACCAGCGTTTGCATCGCGAATCAAAGCGAATTTGGCGGTGGCAATGGATTGTTTCTCTTCTCTCGCAGCGTCTTTCGTCATGCCCCAACGTCGCAAGCTCTCCCGTCGGTTGTCCATTCAGTCTCTCGAAAACCGTCGTGTTCTGGCGGCGAGTTTGGGTTGGGATGGGCCGGGGCTCGGAAGTGCGGACCTGACCTACACAATCAACGGATCGCCTGATTCTCTAAGCCAAGAAGAGACGAATGCGGCGATTCGTACTGCACTCGATGCCTGGGCTGACGTCGTGGACATCAGTTTCACGCAGACAGACCAAGTTGGCTTGAACGACTCGCTGGATATTTCGTTCACTCAACTGGATGGAACCGCAGGCACGTTGGCTCAGGCCTACTTTCCGGACGACGTGAATCCGGCTCGCATCGCCGGCGACATTCAGTTTGATTTGGCTGAAAACTGGGAAGTCGGCAACTCACAGGGAGGCTCCGCGTTCGACCTCGTCTGGGTCGCCGTCCATGAAATCGGTCACGCTCTCGGACTGGATCACTTGGAAGAACAGGAGAGCATCCTAGCGTCCTTTGTTTCCGCCAATCAGTTCTTCACCGAACTGGACAGCAGTGACGTTGCGGCAATCACTCAGCTCTACGCGGAAGCCGATCCAACGCTGGTCGAAACCGACGACACGCTGGACACCACGACACCGGACGATGAACTCGACAACAGTGAACCTGATAACGATGAACTCGACGACAGCGATTCCGACGACGGTGATTCGGACCCCGTCGACGATGTCGACGATGACACACCGCTACCCGACGATTCTTCGGATAGCGACGAGCCCACCAATCAACGCCGCCGTTTCTATTGGAGCTGGTGGACGAACAACCGATTCCGTGGACGATTCGCAGGTCGGTTGGATGCCGAATGGAGCTTCACCAATTACGTTTCACCGACCGATGTGAATCAAGACAACTCCACGTCAGCGCTCGACGCATTGATGATCATCAATGTGCTGAACCAAACTTCCGGTGAAGACCTGACGAACGAAGACTTTTCGGGCCTTTGCGATGTCAACGGCGATGGGGACATCAGTTCCATTGACGCTCTGATGGTCATCAACGCCATGAACGAGTCGAGTGTAGAAACCGCGACGAACTCGGCTGAGGAAAATGGCGATGAGACAGACGCATCCGATGAAACGATGGTCGACGAACCATCGGACGCCGTCGACGAAGAAGCCAGCATCGATGAAGGTGGTTTGCTCGACGAAGACGCGGACGAAGAAGACACCGTTGTTATCGAACTGGACGATCCAGAACTCGATGACCCAGAACTCGATGAAGCGGATGATCCGATCGCAGAAGATCCCGCAGATGAAGACGACGCTCAGGAAGAACAAAAGTTTCAACGACATCGTCACGGGCTGTTTCGAGCGGGCATCTTCCGAGGCGATGCGGAAAGTCTGCTGGAACGTTTGGACGACAATGACGATGGTTCGCTGACGGAAGACGAGACTCCCGAACATTTGTGGAACAAGCTGATCGAAGCTGACGCGGACCTGGATGCAGACGGCGTTTTGACGACGACGGAACTGGCCGAAACGTTCCTTGGATTCCGCCAAGAGAAATTCGACCGACACGATGCGGACGGTGACGGGCTGATCAACGAGTCCGAAGTTCGCGATCGCATTTGGGCAAAGATTTCGGAGGCGGACGCGGACGAAGACGGCGGAGTCTCGTTCGAAGAACTGGAGGCATTTCGACAGGAACGATTGGCGACGGAGGACACTTCCACGGACACCATCGCCGCCACGTTTCAACGCATCGATTCGGTATTCGCATCTATGGGACGCCCTACGAATCGCGGCCAAGCACCTCGCCTGAGGCGTTAGACGTCCCCGGCGAGTAGGCTCGAACTCCTCGCCCACCGTGAGATTTTGACTCCACCAGAATCGATTGTTCGAGCACCGGTCGAGGTAATTCCCGGTCGCCAGGCAATTTCGCTGGTGTCATCGAATGCGGCGAATCCTGGCAGAGAACGAAGCCGCATCAAAATAATCGTCCATTTGGAAAAAAATGCCGGCGGTTTCCGGCTGACCTCGCAACGATGTCTTTGCGAGCGAAGAAGTCCCCGCATGGTGGCTTCCGTTTGCTGATGACCGCCTGACGCATCATTCCTCCTTCTCCACAGTTCTTGCTTCTTCTCAACCCTTTTCGAAAGACAACGGGATGGTTGCGACCGATACCTGGACCCATTCCAACGACTCGTCGGCAGACTCATCGCCCTGGAATGGGGGCGATGGGTTTGTTGCGTTACTCGAGCAAGCGCGGGCGGGCGACCGCGAAGCGCTCGGCCAAATGCTGCAGTGGTATGCAAATTATCTGACGATCTTGGCCAGCACCCAATTGGATCGCCGGTTGCGAAAACGGGTCAGTCCCTCTGACATCGTGCAGGAAGCGATGCTGGAGGCCCACCAGGATTTTGATGATTTCCGAGGCGTCAGCCAGGGCGAGTTTCTATGCTGGTTGCGTACGATTCTGATTCACACGCTGCACCGCAGTTTCAAACGAAATGTCCAAGTTCAAAAGCGTGACATCCGTCGCGAAATTTCGCTGGAGACGGTGAACAATCGCATGGAGGAGTCCGGTCTGAATTGGGCGGGACTGCTAGCCGGACGCGAACCTTCGCCCAGCACCCCCATGCGGCAAGAAGAAGGAGCCATCGAACTGGCAAACCAACTCAGCACACTCAAACCTCATCACCGTGAGGTCATCGTCTTGCGAGTCCTGCATGGACTGTCGTTCGATGAGATCGCGGAAAGAATGGATCGAAAGAGCGGTGCCGTCCGTATGCTTTGGCTGAGAGCACTGGAGAGCTTCAAAGCTTCCGAAAGAAAAACTTGATGGTCGCATTCGAGATTCCAAACGATTTATCCCAGTCGACTGACCCGTCTTTGCTACGGGGACTGGATGAGGAACAGCAATCTCAATTGACCAAACTGCTCGACGAATATCTGGTTGGGTTGGAACAAGGTGAACGCCTGGATGAGGACGAAATCGTTCGTTCCAATCCTGACCTGGAATCGGTGTTCCGAGCCTACCTGGAAAAGCTGCGGGCGTTGTACGGCATCGCCGCCGGCATGAATCCGTCGATGGATGCCTCTGCCACACCGCTGCCCGCCGACAAACGCCTCGGCGATTTTGTGCTGCAACGCGAAATCGGTCGCGGTGGGATGGGCGTCGTCTACGAAGCCAGCCAAGAGTCGCTTGACCGACGCGTCGCGATCAAACTGCTGCCGTTGGCTTCCATGCTGGACTCCAACCAAATCGCCCGCTTCAAGAACGAAGCTCACGCCGCCGGTTTGCTGCAACACCCCAACATCGTTCCGATCCACAATGTGGGAAGCCATCAAGGCGTCCACTACTACGCGATGGCATACATCGACGGCGTGTCCCTTGATGCATGGGTCGCGACGCACAAGGAACACTCATCCGCCGTCAATTGGCGAGAGGTCGTTCGTTGGGGTGTCGACGTCGCCGACGCATTGCACGAGGCTCATGAAAACGGGGTCGTGCACCGAGACATCAAACCATCGAACTTGATGCTTGATGGCCACGGAAAAATCTGGGTCACAGACTTTGGTTTGGCTCGCTGTCAAACCGAGTTGTCGCTGACTCGTTCCGGCGATGTCATCGGCACGATGCGGTACATGAGCCCCGAGCAGTCTCGTGGACAAACGGCTCTGATCGACGGGCGAGCCGATGTGTATTCATTGGCCGTAACGCTGTACGAATGCCTGACGCTTCGACGAGCCCACGAAGGAGAAGACGCGGCGACCATTCTGAAACAAATCGATGATGGTGAAGTCCAGCCGCTGCGTGCGACACGTCCCGATCTGCCGCTGGATTTGGAAACGGTGATTCGCAAAGCGATGTCCAAAAGTCGCGAAGATCGCTACGACACCGCGATGACGTTTGCCGAGGATCTGCAACGCGTGCTGCGTGACGAACCCACGCTCGCTCGGCCGCCTTCGATCATCGACCGATGCAGCCGGCTGGCTTCCAAACACCGCAAATTGGCGTTCGTCGCGACCATGGTGATCTTGATTGCCTTCGTCGGCTCCGCCATCGCCAACGCGAAATTGGCGGCTGCGAAATCAGAATCCGATCTGAATGCGGAGCGTGCCACGAAGGTCGAAACGCTGACCCGGGGTGCCTTGGACGAACTGGGAGCGGAAATCGCGGAACGTTTGGACGATGTCCCCGCCGCGGAACCAGTCCGACGCCAATTGCTGCTGACAATGCTCGAGTATTACGAACGTTTCGCGTCGGAAGTCAAAGACGATCCGGAGCTACGCGAAGACCTGGCCATGACGCTTGCGAAGGTGGGTGATCTGCAATCCGAACTCGGCGACAGCGAACAAGCCATCGCGGCACTTCGCCGGAGTGATGTGATCTACAAAGAACTCGCCGCGTCCAGCAGCACCTCCGATTCCATTCGACTCGCTTGGTCCAATTGCCAAAACAACCTGGCGCAGGCTCTGATGCGAGACGGGCAAATGGAAGAGGCTGCGAGGTTATTGGTCCGTGCCATGGACGCTCAGAAAGACTTGGCGAATTCGTCGGGACTCGTTTCGACACGAACCGAATCAAAAATCGCATTGGCGACATCACTTAACAACATGGGTTTGTTGCTGATGCAGTCCGGGATCAACAACCAGGCGGAGGACGCCTTCCGCGACGCCATCGACCGCCTGAAACCGCTCGCTCTCGCCACATCGGACGACGATTCGAAAATCTCCACCAACCGCTTGCGAGTTCAGAAGAAACTGGCTGCGATCCGATCCAACCTTGCCGGTCTCTTAACCGCCGAGCACCCGGAAAGGGCGATCGAACAAGCCCAATTGGCACTGAAAATTCAGCTCAGCATTTTGGAAGCCGATCCAAGCAATGTGGATGTGGCCAGCCAGACCATCGTCGCCCTGAACACTCTGGGTGCGGCTCAGTCGGAAGCAGGCCAACCGGCGGAAGCCATCGCGACGTTGCACCAAGCCATCTCGATTGGCGAACCCATGGTTGAACGCTGGCCTCATCGCCCCAATCATCGACGTGATGTCACGCTCAGCTACAACCAACTGGGGCTACTTCATTCCAAACAAGGCATGCTCGAGGACGCCAAAATCGCATTTGAGCAAGCACTGCGACTTGGACGTCCTTTGGTGGAACAGTTCTCCAACGACGCAGAAACCCTGAGCATGCTTGGGGGAGTCCTCAATAACTACGGTTTCCTACAGCAACAGCGACAGGATTCCGATAGTGCAAACACGGCTTACGCGGAAGCCATCCAGTTGCAGACGGCTGCGGTGAACTTGGCCCCCGAGGTTCAACGCTACAATGAGTACCTGCAAAAACACCGAGCCAATCAGCAAAGCATTCAGCCGGTCCAGTCTGTTGGCAGCAGGAAGACCAGCGGGAAACTCAAAGCCGAAAAACCGGTAAGCCGCGACGATCAAGCGTCCATCGATTCGCAGGGGAACACACCATGAGCAACTCAAACATGCTCCCACGCAACGATTCGCGAATTTTGCTTTTGGAACGACTGGAAACGCGCAGCCTGCTCGCGGCCAGTTTGGGATTGGACCTGGACTTCGGTGAGTTCACTCGCGGTGGTTCCAATTACCAAACGTTCCATGAAGCTTCTACTCAACGGGAAGTGTCCAGCTTCTCGGAAAATTCGCAAAAGATTCGTTCAGGTGAACGACTGCAGTTGCCTTCTCAGGGTCACCGACACGCCGAGTTGGATCGATTGGCGGCTGACCTGCATCGTGTTTCGCATCACGGCGCCGAACGAGTTCGCAACACCCCGGAACGACCTCGCGATCTTTCATCCAGCCCACTGGAAAGTCGCAACCAGAACCAACCATCCCAATCCCAAAGTGGACCGAAGTCGAACGAACTCACAACCGTCGCGGACAACGTGCTGGAAGTGACTTGGGTGCTGGAGCTTTCCTACATCCCAACATACTCGGCGAGTGGCACAGACATTGAAGTGTTCCAAGCCAACATTCCTCATGCGACGGAGCACCAGAACCATTCAACCGCCCATTTGTTCACGGGTGCGTCGAACTGGTTGGGAAGTGCGGCAGCGGGAAGCGAACGGGCGTCTTCCAACGAGACATCTCGCGATACCTCTTCGAACAACCCAAGCCCCACCAGAAACTCTGCGAATGCAACGGCTGCGCCCGCGTCATCCGATCGAGGCGGCGTCCAAAGAAACGTTGGCCCGTCATCCGTGATGGAGCGAAACACTGCGAGCTTGTCGAACATGATGCTTCCCGGCTCCGATGTTGCCGGAACGATCCACGCCTCGACAACTTCACCAAACGAAGTTTACGACACAAACATGTTGAACGCGGCGTCGTTGTTCCAGTCGGCTGCGACGGAAACGGCAGCCGGCCAAAACGGAACGATCGACTGGCTGCCTCCTTGGAACGCGTCTTCTGCGGATTTCTCGGAGACGGCGTTGGAGGAAACTTGGGAGTTGGACGAAGAAACTCTTCGCCAGCTTCGCAAATTGGCGGACACTGCTTCCCCATCCCAAACCGGCGATTCGTCGAATTCGCCTGGTCAGCCTTTGGCAGATTCCGCGACCGAGTCGGAAACGCTCGACGCCATCATCGCGAATTGGTTTGGTTCGAAAACGGGACTGATCGACAACATTCGTGTCCAATCCAGTCTGCCAACCATTTCGCCCGCCGGCATGGCGACCCTGTCGCCGCAAATGGTCGACATCGCGTTGGATGCGACCGTCGGCGTGCATCGCACCATCGGCGTCTTGGCGGTGGAAGATGACAGCGAATCGGGGCTCGACACGGACCAAATTCGAGAAGCCGTCTTGGCGGCGATCGAGCTGGAAACACAGTTGCTCGCTCAACCCGCTTTGGACACACGCCCCCTGCGTTTCTCTGGATTGACGGCTCCGGGCATCGCCATTGTGGCCGGTACCTTGGCGATCCAGGCACGCCGACGTCGCCCCGACATGTTGCTGGCGAGCCGCTGAAGCCATCGGCGATTGGACGGCGGCACAACCAAGAACGTGCCAATCACCGACGAATCGTTCGTTTCGGGCTTGAATTCGTTTGACGCGCATGAATTCCCGGGAACATCCGCGCTGTTCGGCGGAACCTGTGAGAATGGATCGGGTTGAACCCTTCAAGGGGGACGTTCTGCGCGTCCTCCGTCACGCCCACTGAGGATACGGAGCCAATATTTTGCGACACATTCAATCCCCCCGCCGCCGCACGTCCGTGAGTCGTTTCTTGAGGTCTTCCTCTCTGCTCGCGGTGACCATGATGGCCGGCGGATCAACATCTTTGGTCCCGACCGCACCGGCCGCCGACATCAATCGAGATTGGCCGCAGTGGCGTGGTCCCGATGGATCCGGAGTCGCCGAGGATTCCAATCCTCCGATCACCTGGAGTGAGTCTGAGAACATCCGATGGAAAATCGATGTCCCCGGTGTCGGAAGCAGCACACCGATCGTGCTGGGTGATCGAGTCTATGTCAGCACCGCCGTCAAAACGGATCGCGTTGCGGAGAAACCCGCCGGCGAAGAATCAGCCGCCGAAGAAACACCTCAACCAGAGGCTCCCCCACGACGATCCGCCGAGCCGGGATCCGATGATGATCGACGTGGGCCCGGTCGCGGTGGAAGAGGCCGGGGTCGTGGTCGAGGACGCGGTGGGTTTGGTGGCGGAGCCCAGCCAACAAACTACTACGACTTCATGGTCATCGCGTACAACCGATCCAACGGCGAAGAAGTGTGGCGCACCTCGGTCACGCAACAGGTTCCTCACGAAGCCGGACACAACACAAACAACTTCGCCTCGTCGTCACCCGTCACCGATGGAAAACGACTCTACATGTCCTTCGGTTCGCGAGGTGTGTTTTGCCTTGATCTTGAAGGAAAGCAACTCTGGGATGTGAACCTTGGCCAGATGCAAACCCGCGCCCAATTCGGCGAAGGAAGCTCTCCCTCCATTCACAACGACGTTTTGGTTGTGCCGTGGGATCATGAAGGCGAATCCTTCATCGTTGCACTGGACGCTCAAACGGGTGAAGAGAAATGGCGTCAATCCCGCGACGAACAAACGACTTGGTCCACACCACTGATCACCGAATACGACGGACGAACCCAAGTCATCACCAATGGTTCCAAGCGAGTCCGCAGTTACGACCTGATGACCGGTGAATTGATTTGGGAGTGCGGTGGCCAAGCGGGCAACCCCATCCCGTCGCCGGTTCGTTTCGAAGACAACGTGATCGTGATGACCGGTTTTCGTGGCTACGCGATCTACTCGATTCCATTGAATTCCAAAGGCGACATCACGGATAGCGATCAAATCACCTGGTACGAAGAAGACGCCGCTCCTTACGTGCCTTCGCCGGTGCTTTACAAAGGCCAACTGTACTTTGTGAAGTCCAACAACGGCGTGTTGGTTTCGCGATCAGCGAAGACGGGTGAATTGTTGATCGACCAAACACGCTTGCCCGACATTTCGTCGGTCTACGCGTCGCCCGTCGCGGCGGCGGACCACATCTACTTCACCGGCCGCGACGGAACCACGTTGGTTCTGAAACATGGAAACGAATTTCAAACCGTCGCCACCAATGAATTGGAAGAAGAAATCGACGCGTCCCCCGCGATCGTGGGTGACGAAATTTTCCTGCGTGGAAAGTCGCATCTCTACTGCATCGCCAAGTAAACACAGCAATCGATACAGTTGATTCACACGATCCGCATCATGAACCACTATGATGCGGATCGTTTTTTATAGGTCCCGACCTTCGGATCCAAACGACCTCCATCGCCCCCTTCAAAGACGTTGCCAATCATGTGTGATCAGGATCATTTCGAAGAAGATTTGAAGAAGTATTCACGACGCGACTTGGGAACACTGGCCGCCGCCGGACTGGGAGCGGCCATGATGTTGCCTCGCGTTGCCAATGCGGCCGAGGTGAACGAACAAGACGTTTCCATCACGACCCCCGATGGGACTTGCGATGCTTACTTTGTGGCACCACAGTCCGGTGCCCACGCAGCGGTTTTGATTTGGCCAGACATCTTTGGACTGCGTCCCGCGTTTCGCGAAATGGGAAAGCGGCTCGCGGAGTCAGGTTACAGCGTTTTGGTCGTGAACCCGTTTTACCGCCAACAAGCCGCTCCCACGGCCAAGGATGGTGCCAACACGTCCATCTCGGATGTTCGATCGCTGGCCCGCGCGTTGACCCCTGAAACTCACATGACGGACGCGAAAGCGTTTGTGGGTTGGTTGGATCGACAACCACAAGTCGACACGAACAAGAAGGTGGGAACCACTGGCTACTGCATGGGCGGCCCCATCGTGTTCCGCACGGCCGCTGCCGTCGCGGATCGCATCGGAGCCGCGGCCACCTTCCACGGCGGCGGTCTGGTCAAAGACGGCGATGACAGCCCGCACCTGTTGATCCCTCAAATGAAAGCGGACTTTTTGATCGCCATCGCGGAAAACGATGACGCTCGCGATGCGGAAGCGAAAACGGTTTTGAAGAAGTCTTTCGCGGACGCAGGACTCGATGCTGAGATTGAGGTCTATCCCGCCGGCCATGGTTGGTGCCCACCGGACACTCGCGTCCACAACCCGGAACAAGCGGAAAAAGCTTGGGCGCGCATGTTGGCTTTGTTCGAGAAGGCTCTGGCGTAACGCCGTATTGCTCGAATGCGGTTCGTCGCTTACACCACCGGCTTATCGTCCAAGTGCTTCATGAATCGAGGACGATATCGCATTGCTCTATCTCTCCTTTGACTACGAGTCGCTTCATGACGTCGACTACAATTGAGTTGTATGAATCACTCAACGAATTCGCGAAACAACGCGAAGGCGAATGGGATCAAATCCTGGATACTCGTCGCGATGAACTCAAACAGATGGCTGGATACATCCGGGATTCCATCTCGAAATCGGGATCCGTTCAGCTGACGTTCATCTGCACTCACAATTCCAGACGCAGTCACTTGACTCAAATTTGGGCGAAGGCGGCTGCGGACCGGATGGGTTTGACCGGCGTGCAGACATTCTCCGGTGGTACTGAAACAACCGCGATGAACTCACGCATCGCTTCCGCTTTGAAGCGATGTGGTTTTCAGATCACGCAAGAAAAGGAAGACGCGACCAATCCGGTTTACGCCGTTCGCTACTCCGACGATGCCGACCCATTGCTGTGCTTTTCGAAAGTCTTCCACGAAGCCCCGAATCCCAAGTCAGATTTCGCGGCCGTGATGACTTGCTCCAGCGCGGATGAAGCATGTCCGATTGTCCCTGGATGCGATCTTCGACTGCCTATCCAATACGAAGACCCCAAGGTGTCGGATGGAACGGACGTCGAGTCCGCCACCTACGACGAGCGGAACCGACAGATTGCTCGTGAAATGCTCTACGCGATCTCTCTCGTCTGAGTTTCCCGCCTCGAACGTGGCCGTTTTGACGTCAGAGTTCGCCCGGGAAACCGGATTTCATCGACGCTCATCTGCAACGAAAACCGGACTTTGATCTGGTTTTCGTTTTTTTATGCGCCGTCGCGACCATCGCCTTCGTGCGGACGACCGCCGTAGCCGGACATCTACAGTGCGATGTCTCGAAAGCGACATTCGACATTAACGAACCGAAAACCAGACAAACTCATCACATCCAAGACCACTGTCATGAACACTCCTGAAACCAAATCTGCTCTGCTGCAACCTTTTCAAATTGGCGATTTGACGCTTCCGAACCGCGTGATCATGGCGCCGCTCACTCGCGCTCGAGCGGGTGAGGAACGCCTGCCCAATGCGTTGATGGCGGAGTACTACACCCAGCGTGCTTCGGCTGGATTGATCATCAGTGAGGCCACGGTGGTTTCGGAACAGGGCATCGGCTGGCCGCAAACACCCGGCATTTACAACGAAACCATGGCGGACCACTGGAAACAGGTGGTGAATTCGGTGCATGAGGCGGGCGGCCGAATTTTCCTTCAACTGTGGCACACTGGCCGAGCCTCGCACAGCGATTTTCATAACGGCGACCTGCCCGTCGCACCTTCGGCGATCAAGATTGAAGGGGACGGCGTTCACACCCCTTCTGGGAAAAAACCTTACGAAACGCCACGTGCACTGGAAACTTCTGAACTGCCCGGCGTTGTCGAGGATTACCGCCGCGCGGCCGAATTCGCCAAGCAAGCTGGATTCGACGGGGTCGAAATTCACTCCGCCAATGGGTATTTGCTCGACGAGTTCTTGCAATCAAAAACCAACCACCGGGAAGACAATTACGGTGGTAGCATCGAGAACCGCTATCGATTGCTGGGTGAAGTCGTCGAAGCGGTGACCAGTGTTTGGCAAAACGACCGCGTCGGAGTTCGTCTGTCACCCAACGGTGCGTTCAACGACATGGGATCGCCGGACTACATCGAACAATTCACTTATGTTGCTCGACAACTGGATGCCTTTGGACTGGCCTACCTGCATGTGATGGATGGAACTGGTTTCGGCTTTCACGAGCTTGGCCCCGTGATGACGCTGCGAGACATCCGCAAGGTCTTTTCCGGCCCCTTGATGGGCAATGTTGGCTACACAAGAGAGTCGGCCGAAGAAGCGATCGTGGATGGTGCTGCTGACCTGATCGCCTTCGGACGTCCGTACATCAGCAACCCCGATCTGGTTGAACGATTTCAAAACGGTTGGCCGTTGGCTGAGGACGCGGATATGTCGGTATGGTATTCGCATGGACCTGAGGGCTACACGGACTTCCCTGCCTATCAAGAGGAAGCATGCAGTGTGGACTGAACCGGTTTGAATCGTGCAGTCTGAGTCACACTGCGACGTGTTTTGTGTTTCCAACTGACGACCAATGACCCCAAACGTTCCAATGAAAACCGTCCATGCTTACGCCGTCAACGAACCCAAAGGCAGCTTTGAACCCTACGAATATGAACTAGGTGATCTGCAACCGGATGAAGTTGACATTGACGTCGAAACTTGTGGAATTTGCCACAGCGACCTGAGCATGGTCGACAACGATTGGGACATGAGTGAGTACCCGTTGGTTCCCGGGCACGAAGTGATCGGCAAGGTCTCCGCGATTGGAGACCATGTGACTCACTTGTCCGTGGGAGACCGCGTGGGACTTGGTTGGCATGCGGGATACTGCATGGTGTGTGATCAATGCATGAGCGGCGATCACAATCTATGTGCCGATGCCAGCTCGACCATCGTTGGACGTCACGGTGGTTTTGCGGATGTTGTGCGAGCCAAATCGGCGAGCGTCGTCAAAGTTCCTGACGGCTTGGCAGCACAGGAAGCCGGTCCATTGCTCTGCGGTGGGATCACGGTATTCAATCCGTTTGTTCAGTTGGATCTGTCTCCAACATCGTCGGTCGGCGTGATCGGTATCGGCGGACTGGGGCACATGGCATTGAAATTTGCCAATGCCTGGGGATGCGAGGTGACGGCGTTCACATCAGAAAGCAAACAAGAAGAAGCGCTGGAGATGGGTGCTCATCACACGATCAATTCGAGAGACATGGATGCGATCGCCAGCACCGATCTGCGTTTTGATTTGGTGCTGTCGACGATCAACGTGCCGCTGGATTGGAACAAAGTCCTCGGCACGCTGAAGACGCATGGTCGACTGCACATGGTGGGTGCGTTGACGGAGCCCATGGAGATCGGCCTTCTACCTGACATGCTTTTCAAGCAACTCAGTGTGGGTGCATCGCCCGTTGGGCCGCCGGTCATCATTCGCCGCATGCTGGATTTCGCGGCGAGACATAAGATCGCTCCGGTGACAGAACACTTCCCGATGAGCAAAGTCAACGACGCGTTCGAGCGACTCCGCAGCGGTGACGCTCGCTATCGCATTATCTTGGATCGCGACTGATTCTGAGCTGCCTCGCTGACGCCACCGTCAAGGCGTCTCAGTCTTGGCGGTGAACATTCCCTGAATGTCTTCCAAGATGAGATACAGACAGGGCACCAACACCAGAATGATCGCGGTCGCGAAAAGAATTCCGAAGCCCAACGAAATGGCCATTGGAATGATGTATTGGGCCTGCAGTGAATCCTCAAAGATCAGTGGCATCAAACCGCCGAACGTGGTCAATGTGGTCAGCATGATTGGGCGGAAACGTCGCAACCCGGCTTGCGAGATCGCATCGAACGCGGACTGTGATCCGCGTTGTCGATTGGCGTAATCAATCATGATCAACGAGTCGTTGATCACGACACCAGACAACGCGATGACGCCCATCAGGCTCACCAACGACAGATCATAGCCCAACATGATGTGGCCGATGATGGCGCCCACCACTCCAAACGGAATCGCAACCAAAACGATCAAGGGTTGCACATATCCACGGAAGGCGATCGCCAACAACGAGTAAATGACCGCGAGTGCCAACCCGAACGATCCCCACAGAGACGACGTCGCGGCCCGCATTTCCGCATCACTTCCCTCGAAGGTCCATGTGATCCCGGGGTAGTCCTCACGCAGTCTCGGTAGCTCCTGCGATTTCAGTGCTTCAATGACCTGGGTCACGGCACGCTTGGGCTCGACATCCATCGACACATTGATTGCGCGTCGTCCGTCGCGGCGATTGATGGACCGAAACGCGAGCGTTTCCTCCACTTCCGCAACGTCGAGCAGTGGCACCTCCGATCCGTTCGGGGTGCGAATGATCAGATCTTCCAAGTTGTGAATGTCTTCTCGCTGGTCTTCCGGAAGCTTGACCCGCACCTCCGTTTCGTTGGTGCCGCGAATCAGTCGCAGTGCCAACGAACCAAAGAAGGCGCCACGTAGTTGCTCGCCGAGATCTTCGTCCGTCAATCCGAGCGAGCGTCCTTCCGGTCGCAGCTTGAAATCGTATTGAGTCTTGCCCTTGTTGTAGTTGTCGCTCACGTCTCGCACGTTGGCGTAGCTTTCAACGCGTTCGACAAACGCCGACGCTGCGGACTCCAACACGGAGATGTCGCTATGACTGAGGTCGATGCTGATCGCGCGACGATGACCGCCGGGGCCGCGTTCCGCTTCGAAGGTCACCTGATTCACACCAGGCAAATCACCGATGGATTCTCGCCAAAGTTCGATGACTTCATTCGCGGTCATGTCACGCTGATCCGGCGGCTTCATCACGATTTCCACATCAATGAAGCTTTGCCCGCGAACGTTTGTTTTGATTCCCTCGGCCACCTCGTAGAGGTTGTGTTCCTCGAACATCTTGATGCTGGCTTCGGTCACCGTTTCGGCAATCTTGGCAGCCTGATCCTGCGTGGTTCCCACTGGCATTCGAACCCCCGCTTCGATCTCATCCGCCGATACCTCAGGCATCAGGATCAGTCCCATGTGGGCGCTCGTCGCATAGCCACCGATGACGACAAACAGTGCCAGCGCCAACGACGCGGTGACGTAACGAAAACGGAGCGTCAGCATCAGTATCGGTCGATAGAAAAACTCGACCAGACGATTGAACGCTTGGCTGAACCGCTGTTGGCCGTGATGAAGCTTGGCACCGATGCTATTGGGATTGCGTCCGGCATCGCGAGCATGAGCGAGGTGGGCAGGCAGGATGAACAGCGACTCGATCAACGAAAGCGCGAGCACGATGATCACAACGACGGGCAACGGCCCCCAAAATTTGCCGGTTTCTCCTGGGATGAACAGCAGAGGCACAAACGCCACGATGTTGGTCAGAATGCTGAACGTCACCGGCCCCGAAACCTCTTGCGTTCCCTCAACCGCAGCATTTTCGTGATCCTTCAGCGATTGACGTTTCTCATAAACGTTCTCGCCAACGACCACGGCGTCATCGACAACGATCCCCAACACCACCAAGAAACCAAACAAGGAAATCATGTTGATGCTGACACCGGTCACCGGCAGCAGCAGCACGCCGCCGATGAATGAGACCGCCATCCCCATCATGACCCAAAACGCCAAACGGAATTCCAAGAACAACGACAAGATCACCAGCACGATCACCACCGCCATCGCAGCGTTTTCCGCGACCAACATCAATCGCCGACGAAACTCTTCCGCGTTGTTGCTGTCGATTCGCCATTTCACACCGGGCGGCAAAACGGATTCGAACTCGGCCATGGTTTCTTCGACCGCTTCGGCGACATCCATCGGCGACTGATTGCCAACGCGATAGATATCAAGTTCGACGGACGGTGTTTGGCTGAACTGTGAGTGAAACCCGACTTCCTCAAACCCATCACGAATGATGGCGATGTCACCCAAGGTGACCATCGGCCCATCTCGTCCCGCCACGATTTCGATTCCGGCGAATTCTTCCGCCCATTGCTTACGAGCCTTGACCCGCAACAGGATCTCACCCGAAGTCGTCTGAACCGAGCCGGCCGCTACGTCTTGGCTGGATTGCCGAATGATGCCCGCGACATCGGGCAGCGTCAGCCCATACTCTCGGAGTTTTTGCCGAGGAATCTCAACGTGGGTGACGTATGCTGGGACGCGACGAAGTTCGACTTGTGTGATCTGTTCTTTGGATTGCAGTTGGTCGCGAAGTTGCTCGGCTAGCTTTCTCAACGCCCAGATATCAATCGGACCATAGATCGCGACTTGCATCACTTCTTGCTGACGTGACTGCAGACGCACTTCGGGTTGTTCGATCTGATCCGGAAACGTGCGAATGCGACTGACCGCTTGGTCGACATCCTGCAGGACCTTCATGCGGTCTTCGCCACCGACCAACTCGATCAGCACTTCACCGCGTCCTTCACGAGCTTCACTGGTGATTTCGCGAATGCCTTCGACACCTCGGACGGCTTCTTCGATTGGCCGCAGGATCCCCTGTTCAACCTCCTCCGGAGCCGCACCCGGATAGCCGACGGCGACCTCGACAATGTCGAGCTGGAATTGTGGAAAGACTTCTTTTTGGATTGTCAGGGCGGACCAGATTCCACCGCCAAGTAGCAAGATCATCAGCAGGTTGGCCGCAATCGAATTGCGTGCCATCCAAGCGATCGGACCGCCCTCGGGAACCAACTTCTGCGACAACGAGGTCACTCCGTTGTCTCCTCTGACTCGGCGTCTTTCGCGTCGTCATCATCTTCGGCATCGTTGGTGATTTTTCTGAGCCCGACACCCGTTGCGACCGTCGCCAACGTGGTTGTGACAATCTCATCCCCCGCGTCGACACCGGACCGGATGTAGGCATATTCCGCATCGCGAAAAATCACTTCCGTGTCTCGGATCTCGAGTTTCTCGTCTTTCATGACCCACACGGTGTCTTTGTCGCGAACGAACTCCCGAGGCAAACGCACCACGTCCTCGATCATGCGTCCTTCGATTCGGGTTTCAATCAAGGTGTCCAGGATCAACGGCGGTAGGTCGCTTTCTCGGCCCAATGGATCATTGACCGTGATCAAGACCCGAGCCAAACGAGTTTGTTGATCCAACGTTCCGATCATTCTCTCGACGCGTCCTTCCCGCGTCACGTCGGGCCCCCACGCATCCGGATCACGCAACAGCACACGCGATCCTTCCACCATCCCATCTTGGAAACCGTTCGCATCTTCAGCGAAGGTATCGCTGCCCAAATCTTCACCATCGACCATGCGTTCTTCTTCCGCGGCTTCAGGGAATTGAACCCAACGAAGATTGCGAACCGGCACCGCAGCCATGATCCAGTATTCGTCCAAACCGATCAGACGCCCGAGTTCGTCTCCGGGGCCGACTTGCGAACCGATGTTCACCGATCGGGAAAGAATCTGCGCGTCGAATGGAGCGATGACTTCAGTGCGATCCAAATCCAATTGGGCACGCGCCAAGGCGGCTTTGGCAGCAGCAATCTCCGCTTTGATCGATGCGATCTGCGGTTCGCGAAGCACCAAGGATCGGTTCGTGTTCTTGATGGTGCTCTCGAGCATCTCGAGTTCTTTGACCGCCAATCGCTGACGAGCCTGCTCGATTTCCCAGGTGGCTTCTTTTTGCAGAAGTTCACTGTTGCTGATGGACACCGCATTCTCAAAATCCGCCGGATCAATCCGCAGCAGCAGTTCCCCTTCGCGAACCATGCCTCCAGGCAAAAAGTCCTTGGAGAGTTCGACGACTTGGCCACTAACACGTGGACTGAGTGTGATATCACGGGCCGCTTCCACGGTCCCCAGCACCACCAGTTGGGGCGCGTAAGAACCACGTTCGGCGACGATGGTGTTCACCAAAGCCGACGACTTGCGAGTGGCGTTGATCTGTTGAGCGGTGGGTTCGGTTTTGTTGATCACCACGACCGCTGCGGCCGATGCTCCCAAGATTGCCAAGCAGGTGATCGCGGTGCCAAGAATGCGAAGCCAGCGCCATTTGGGTCGCTGATTCGACGCATTATTCATCAACAACGGTCTCCGAGACAATTTCCACGGTCGATTCCAATAATTCAAAGTCTTGCGGTCGCGTGTCGAAACCACCCGCCAGTGCCAGGTAGAGCGAAACGCGAATGAGCACCAAGTCTAGTTGAGCCGATAGCGTTTCGCGCTGCAATCTTTGCTGGCCGGTGATGGCACTGAGCACATCCAGGTAATCCGCGTCGCCGATCAGGTACTGCTCCCGCAATTGCTCGGACGATTGCCGCGCCAACTCGACCTGATTCTCCAGATGTTCAATGCGTTCGAGCTGGTAGCGTTCTTGGGCCAAGGCGTCTTCCACCTCGCCGAACGCTTCCAGCATCGTTTGACCATAGAAGTTGAACAACTCTCGCTTGACCGCCGCGGTGCGATCGACCTCCGCCCGACGCTGCCCCCCATCAAACAAGGGTGCGATCATGGATGCGCCGATGGAAACAAACCAGTCGCGGAAAATGGTTTCCGGAGACTCCGAAACATTCAACAGCGACCCCGACAGATTGATGCGCGGGTACTGAGCACTGATCGCCGACGCCAGGTCTCGGTCCGCGGCACGAAACGCCAAGTAGTCACGACGCACATCCGGCCGACGCTGCAGCAATTCCGACGGCAGCCCCGTGGCGGGAAGCGGCGGCAAACCGGGAAGCTCCGTTCCGGGATCGTACTCCGCGGCCTGAGGCATCTCGCCCAGCAAGACCGCGAGCTGGTGCTCCAGCACGGCGATGCGAGACTTCACGATGACTCGCTGTTCCAAGGTGGCTTCTAACAGTTGTCGTTGACGCAGGACGTCCGGGCTGAGGATCAAACCAGATGCAAAACGAGCTTCCTGCAGTGCCAGCCCCATTTCGTTGGAATCGATTTGTTCGTCCAACAAGGCGACCTGCGCGTGGGCTTCGATCAGCGAAAACCACGTCCGCGAAATTTCGGCGGAAAGCGTCAACGCGATCGCGTGATAGTCTTCGCGAGTCGCCGAGGTCCGCAAGCGTTCCGCGTCCACCCGTGATTCGATCTCACCCCACAAGTCGACTTGGTAACCCGCGTCCAAGCCCCATATGAAACTCGACCGATCGTCACCGGGTCCCATCGTGGCACCATAATCAGCGACGCCGTTTAGGTCCGGCCACAAATCCGATGCTTCGCGTCGAGTGAGAGCCCGCGCCGCATACAATCGCTGCAAAGCCGCCGCGAGCGTGAAGTTGCCGCTCATCGCTTGATCGACACGAGCATTCAACTGGATGTCGTTGAACGAGGTCCACCAACGATCGGGCGCGACGATTTCACCATCGGTCGAAAAAGGAGGTGGGGTCTCCGTGCGAAACGTCCAGGTTCGGTCCGGATTGGCGCACCCGTTCCCAACCAGCAGCATCACAATCAGCCACCGTTTGGAAAAACGCCCGACAACGCGTAAGGGGTACATGATGGCGGATCTACGAGAATCCACCGCCTCAAATCCAGGCCAATCCAGGACTTGTTACAGATCTCTCGGATCAGCCATCGTGTTTCACGGTCGTTGAAAGTGCAATCACCGCCCATGCACTTCCCCAATCATTCGCGGTCGCTGTTGGACGTCCTTTCGCCGATGCTTTCGTGCCGGGAACTTTCCAGCGTCCGCTGGCCTCCTGCGTGCTGACCAAATGATCTGTTGCAGCCTGTAGCACGGACGCATCGGCGCCGGCAATTGCGAGAGCATACAGGGCGTAACCGGTGCCGAGCGCGTCGCTGGACTCTCCCGCCTTCCATCCCCAACCACCGTCGTCATTCTGCATCTCGATCAATCGTTCTCGCCAAAGCGATAGCTCCTCAACGCCTTTTTCGCGAATGGAGATGTCACCGGTCGTTGCCAGTTGTTTCGTCAGCAAGAGCCTTGCCGCAAGGAACTCGGTCGATTGCGCGTTCTCAATGGCATCGATCACCTCCAACGCCGATTGCAAATTAAACACGACGCCTTCGCGAAGCAGAGCCAGGGATGTCCAGGCGGTCGTGGTCGCGGTGGTTTCCGGTTGCGGACGTCGCTGAGCGGGAAGCTGCCCGCAGGCTCGCCACGAACCATCCGGAGCCTGTTCGTCTTTCAAATGGTTCGCAAATTTCGTTCGCCATGCGGAGTCCGTACTAGGTCTGGCCGACGTGTTGGTTGGTGGCTCGGGGATCGCCAGCAACAACTGAGTCATTGTGTCGATGTTCGCCGACATCGTGGCGTCATGATCGACGTCGGCCTTTTGTTCTGGTTTGACAAAGTTGACGACGTTCGTTGACCACTCGCTCCATTGTCGAAGCTTGTCGCGCGCCCCGGGGGCATCCAAATCAACCGCGGCTTGATGGCTCCAAATCAGAGTTGGAACCTGATGACAGGACACACAACCTCGCTTTTCGATCCAACGCTCTCCGGCGGACGCGACGTAACGCAGCCCTTTTTCGATGGCCTGAGCCTTCAGGGAAACGGAAGTTGCTTCCTGCGAAGCGGCTTTTTCCCCACCGGCAAAGAGCGACAAGCCGACGGTGAGGCAACAAATTGCCGTGCGGATCAACTGGATATTCATCGCTCGCCTCTGCGAAGTTCAAAACCGACGCCCCGGTTTCAGTTTATCGCGCCGCGAAACGTGAGAGGCCATCTTCAAATAATTCGCGAGACATTCCGTCCTCAACGAACACGCTGGTCACCCCCAACGAGCCCACCTCGCGGATGTTTCGCATCTCATCGTCAAAAAACAGCATCTGATCGAACGCCACTCCACTTTCGCGGCTCAACGCATCGAAATGCTTTCGCTTTGACGACGGGTAGATCTCGGCATGACGAAACCGAGAAGTGATTCCCAACATTTCCACCAATTCGCGAGCCCACGGAGGACGCTCCGTCCGTGACGCGAGCGCCATTGGCACATTGTGCTCATCACAACGGTCCAAGATGGCGTGAACATCGTCGTACAAACGAATGTGTCGATCGCCTCGATCCAGCAACCGCGTATCCGATCGACGAAAGGGCGGCGTCAAGCAATCGCACCAAGTGCCACCACAATCCCACAGCGTGAAATCGAGGTCGAAGACAATCAAACCAGGCAGCGTTTTCATTGTCCGCCAACCTACGCGTCCAAAATCTCAGCGATGTTCTCGGTCGGACGCCCAATGGCGGCTTTGCCGTTGTGGATCACGATGGGCCGCTCGATCAGCTTGGGATGCTCCAACATGGTGGCGATCCATTCTTGCTTGGTCAGCTTCTTCTCGCCCAGACCAAGCTCTTTGTAGAGAGCTTCTTTCTTCCGCACCAATGCTTCAGCAGGCACATTCAATAGCTTGATGATCTCCGTCAACTCTTTCTTTGTCGGCGGGGTTTCCAAGTATTTGATGACTTCCGCTTCCACGCCGCGATCCTGCAACAACTGCAACGCTTGACGTGATTTGGTGCATCGTGGGTTGTGATAGATCTTGGTCATCGCTGGTGAAAAACAGGGCGGAACGAATAGGACAGAAACACATGTCAAAAGGTGGAAGCACATCAGAAACGCTGACTTCCAAGTCATCAATCCCGGTCATACAGCACCGGTGTCTGGGAACGCCATGCAGCCCATGTCTTGTCATCAGTGATCAGTTCCGCGATGAAGTGAGCAACATTCCGGCGACTGGACCTGCCGGAGTTGAATAGTGGACTTCGTATCGGTGACGGTTCTAATCGATATTCAGTCACCCGCTCCGGATCATGCAGTGTGTCAGGACGCACCGTCGCCCAGTGGATCAACGGATCGTCATCACCAATTTCCGTTTGCAAAACCTTCGCGGCAAGCTCATTGTCGACGTGAGGCGGAACCAACGTTCGCAGCATTCCAAACGCGGCGCGTTCCGCGAGTGTGCGTTTTTCATTCAAATTTGCATTGCGAACACCGGACGAACTCATCAGCACGAATCGAACCGGTGACTCGGGACGAAGCTCGCGGACCGTCTGACACAAACGCCGCACCGCGTCGGTAACCAGACGACGTGGATGACCGTACATGCCGCGAAACGTCAGGTTGTGTCCCAGGCACGATGCAATGGCATCGCAACCTTGAACATGGTCTCGCAATCGTTCGGCCGGCAGATCCAGCAAACTGCCTTTAACGATCGTGCAACGACTCTCGTCGAAGTCACCAAGACGCTCTCGAAGACGCTCGACCGAACGCACCACCGTGACCACTCGATGTCCGCGTGAAAGCAATTCCCCCAGGAGCAGGTGCCCCGTGTTGCCGGTGCCTCCCGCGACAAAAACTTGCGCCATCGATACGCCGTGTTGAAAGTGGTTGAAAACAGAATGTGAACTGGACAGAAAGAATGTGAGCTGGATAGGAAACGATGACTCAACGAGTCAATGTGGGCTCGATCCAGACACCCCAATCTCCGCCCAGCCCGTTTCCACCGTCGGTCACCTTCAACGTCAAGACTTTCACCTTCGATACATCCAAATCAAGGGTCTTGCCATGACCCGCCGTGACGCGTTTCGCGGCCCAAAGAGATTGACCGTCACCGAGAATCTGAAAGTCCACTTGCCCAAACCGATCGCCTTGAACACCACACCGGCCTTTCAATCGTTTCCATTGGCGACCCAGTTCATAAACATGCTTCGCGGGAGCATGAGCGTAGATTCCGCGAGCAAAGTAGTCGCCGCCCAGGGACAGCAGACGCTCCTTCGCGGGAACCGAGTCATAAGTCGGTTGCAGCCAGCCGACTTCCGCTTGTTTGGGAAGCAAAACAGATAGCGGCATGGAAGAGACATCGCCGGCAACCTCTTTCGCAGCCACACTCAATGGGCGAGGAGAACCCGTCGAGGACGCCGACTGAAAACGATCCAAGACTTTCCGGCCGATATTGATCAGTCCCGCATCTTCCCCCGCAATGTCTTGCAAGCGTGCCTCCGCCAACGCCAGATCGTCTGTTCGAAGTGCGTCGATCATGGGTTGCAACTGCAGTTCCATCCGAGCAATCGACAGATCAGGTCGGCCTTCGCGATCGATGTCATACCTCACCGACCGACTGCTGGTGGTTCCGTTGACATGGCAGGCGACAATGCGAAGCTCACCGGAGACGTTTGTCCCCAATGGACCGCTGCGAAAGGCGAATCGGCCTTGGCTCGACGGGACGGTCGATGCCGTGGTCGCGTCGTAGTCACCACCTCCATCAGGATCGAAATAAGCAATGACCGCATGCGTCGGAATGTTGCTTCGAACAACACCGGATACCTGAATGGAATTCGAATCGCTGGCATGGACAGAAAGTTGTTTAAAATCGGTGCTGACACGTTGGTGAACGGACTTGGGAACTTGCCGATTGAACACCGGATGTGCCGCCAAACGAAACGCATGAGCCTGAGTAAGGAACGTGCCTTTTCCTTCGCCACGCAATTGCTGTGCGTACGTGCGATTGCCTGATCCCATCAACGCCGTTCCACGCTGAGCTTCGTCGGGACGTTGACGACAATGTGGAAGCGACAATGCGTGGCCCAATTCATGAATCACGCCGCCGATGAAGATCGAGTTATGACGACCAATCGTGATGCGGCCGTACTCAGCATCCGTGAGCGGCGTGGCATCTCGAAACCGTTTCGGATCCAGGATCTCGGAATCACACTGCCATGCCGTCCCCGACAAGTGAGTTCCGCCACCGTAGTAGGGACTGTGGTGAGAGATCTTGCTGGCCACCGGATCGTAGTCCATCAAATTGCAAAACAACAGCAACACGGAAGCGTCCGCGTCGATGCCTCGTTGGCGAAGCACGGGAACGACTTCGTCGCGGATCCGCTGACCATCCGGTGAATGGTAGTCCGACTCATGTCCTACAACATCGATGACCTCCACTTGCCCGCGAGCATCTCGCAGGACATGCATCGATCGATTTGGAAATCCGTGGCGTTTCAGTTCGGATTCATAGAACTTCGCCGTTTCTTCAACAATTCGGCGAATGCGTCCGACGTGTTTGGCCGCCGGCAATCGGCCCTGAGGCGTGAAGTAAACCACCACCACTCGCCCGGGTGATTCAATTCGATCCGTTTGAATGGATTGGCTGATGAGCTTTCGAGCAGCGGTCACCGCCGAAGAAGATGCCTGCATTCGCACGTCGGCTGTGGCTTGAGCCACCAATCGCGGAGTGCCACAAAACGCAGCCAACGCGGCAAAGACAAGGACGAGACGACAGCTACTCTGCATGGTGAGGCCAAAAACAACGCGGGTCGATCATGATTGGAACCCATCATGATCGATCACCCGCACCGCGGCCATCAAGGGGCTGCGTCACTCACCGTTTGATGCTTCTGATTCCTCGGCGGACTCGGACTCCTCCGCATCGGCATCCGTTTCGGTCGACTGCGAATCCGCCGGCTTTGCTTCCTCATCTTTCAATTCCAAGCGATAGGCCATCGCAATCGCTTGGCGGCTGTAGTCGATCGATTCGCCCAAAATCCGCGCGGCCTCTTGGCTAGCGTGGAAGCCTTTGCTGTTTTCGCTGGCGATGTAGTCCAATCGCCACATCGCTTTGCGTTGCAAGTCGCGAATGGGTTCGAGCTGATCTTCGGACGCCCCGTTCTCCTGGACCTCAATGATGGCATCGAGCATTTCCGTCATCGCGGCGGCGGCTCGATCGATCAAAGCTTTCGTGCGGTCTTGGATCACATCCACCCGTGCTTTGATTTCGTCCTCGGGGACCTTGTGACAAGTTTGACATGCCTTGTTGATGTTCAGCATGGGACTGCGAACCCAGTGGCTGCTGACTTTGGTGGCCCCCACTTTTTCAAACGGCATGTGGCAATCGCTACAGCTCACCCCCGCCCGCGCGTGAATGCCTTGGCTCCACAATTCGAACTCGGGATGCTGAGCCTTGTAGACCTTCGTCCCGGTGGTCTTGTGGACGTAGTCGTAAAACTCGCCGCCGTCCGGGAAGGTGGTCGAATCCCATTCGGCTTCCAAGTCCTCCATCTTCAGGCCGTTGCTCCACGGATACGTCAAAGTCATTTTGTTCGCACAGTAGTACTCAACGTGACATTGACCGCAGACGAACGAACGCATCTCCTGTCGCGAGGCCATCGTGTTGGGATCGTAGTTGCCTTTTTTCCCGGCCTCTCGCCACGCTCGCACGCTGGGCAAATGCGGAACTTCCGCGTCGCTCTTGGCAAGCTTGTCGATTCCCAAAATGAATCCAGGACGTGTGACACGAATCGCCATCGTTTCGGGTTCGTGACAATCGACACAAGAAACCGGATGGGCGCCGCCCATGTGAGGATCCCCGGAAGCGACGTCCATTCCGTCCGGCGTCTTTTCGACTTCCGCGTGCACTTCTTCATACTTTTTGGTGCTAACTTCGCGGAATCCCGCCATCACCGCCTCTTGCTGGAACCCATTGGCGAGTGCTTTTGCATCGGCGTTTTCACCTTCTTTTTCCAAACCAATTCGGCGATAGGTGGCAACGATCGACGCGTGACAATGCAAGCACGCACCGGATTGCTGCACTTCCGTCACACGCTTGGTGACTTCCTGGTCAGCCAACATGTGCGCGTGTCCACGAGCCTCTCGGTAGTCGATGCTGAACGCGTAACCATTGAACAATCGTTTCAACCATGGTGACTCTTCCAGCTTGCTCGGCGGCAACGCGTGATTCCCGCCGTAGTCGGTGTACTCATCATCGACCGTCTTCAGATAGTCCTCGTACTGTTGAGGGAAGTTCAGTCCCCAAGGCTTTGGATCCGTACTGACTTCCGTGACCTCCACCACACGAGTGAAAGGAGCCCTCGCTTCTTGCTTGCGTTCAAAGATGTTGACCAGCAAAGCCACCACGCCAAAGGTCGCAAGCGCCGTCAAGGCTGTCAGCAGCACCAGCCATCCAAAACTGCTCGATCGCGAATTGGACATCACACACCTTTGCAAGAAAACGTGAAGAGGTTCGAAAAAGAAATGAATTCAACAGTTAGCGATTGCGTGTCGCGTCGACGCGGCCATGACCGGCATGCCCCACGTCCGAATGACAGTGCACGCAATTTTGCATGTCGCCGTTGCTTGTCGCTGGCAACATGGAGTGAACGAAGTCTCGGTGACAATCAACGCAAGTGCTCTGTGTCACTCGGCGATTGCGGGCTTTGATTTCGATGGGATCTGAGTAGCCACCCAATGTGAAGGCCAACGAGTGGAAGAACCCGTTTTCGCCCTTGACCACCCACTTTCCGATTTTGTCATGTGGCAGGTGGCAGTCGTTGCAAACAGCGACGTGGTGATGCGAACTCTGCTGCCATGAATCCAAATGGGACTGCATCACGTGACAGTTCACACACGTGTTGGGATCGTTGCTGAGATAGCTCGCCCCTTTGCCATAACCAAACGTGAACGTTCCCAAACCCGCTAACAATCCCAACACGACACAAAACACGGCCACCGCCTTCGGATAGCGGTGTCGCATGGGTCCAGAGACGGACGTTTGTTCGGCTTCATCGTCGTCGCGAAAAGTGGATTGCATGATTTGCCGTCCGCGAAGAGTGCCATCGAATCGAAGAAAATGATTCATGGTTTGCGTTTCGTCTGACAAGCAGGAATGTAACAACACTCGCCGATGCAATTTCCACCTTGAGCGTGAATTTCCATCACGATTCCGGAAAAGATTCCCGCAAGCTTTGACGCGGGACTGCTCTGCATCAGAAAAGCGCGCTCATTCGCCCACTCTGTGCCCAGAGTCACACTTTCTGTTGACTTGTTGATAACCAGTGGGCGCACCGAACCATCGGTTGTGCGTGTGAACGTTGTGAGTGACCTCCCCGGTCGGCGATTCCAATTCGAGCCCCGACTCACACCACCCCAAAATGCCGTCTTGATGGTTCACCGCGTTCATTCCCTGACGGATGCAGCGGTGTGCAAAGAACCAACTGCGGCCGCCCACGGTGCAGGACGCCACGACGCAGCGTTCGCCAAACTCGGTGGATCGACGTTGAAACTCATCCACCGAAATCGCACCAGGAATTCGTGAGACACTTCGTTCGGCATCCGACCTCGCGTCCACCAAAATCAACGATGGGTCTCGGGCGCGAATCCGATGTGCCAACTCTTCAGTGCTGATCACGGGGACCCGATGTCCGCCGCCCCATGGAGCGATCCTGTTTAGCCAAAAGACAAATTGCTTGGAAAGCCATTTCATCGCTTGTTGCTCCACCCATCGAACATCGGCGTTTTGACGTGCAAAATACGCTTCGATTTTCTGGCAATTTTGCGTTTGACTCTCCCCTTGGAGGAGGCCGTAGCATGACTGACATGTTCAGCATCGGCGAATTTTCGAAGATTACCGGACTGACGATCAAGTCACTACGGTTCTATCACGAGCAAGGTGTTTTGAATCCGACCCACGTGGAAGCCGGCAGCGGCTATCGCTACTACTCGGAGTCGCAAATTGATCTTGCTCGGGTGATCGCGCAACTGCGTGCACTCGAATTCACCGTCGCTGAAGTTCGAAAAATGGTCAGCGAACACGACGATGACGCGGACATCCTGGAACGACTCGCCTCGCAACGAAGTGCGATCAAGTCGCGAATGAAAAGGGACCGCGAAATCGCTGGGTTGCTTGACCGCATCATCACCCATGAAACCGAGGCCACACGCACGATGAACCAGTCCACCTATGCCGTCGAAGAAAAAGAATTCGCTCCATGTTTAATCGCCAGCATTCGAATGAAGGGGGCCTACCACGAATGCGGCAAAGGATTCGCGAAAATTGGCCGCAAGCTGGGACGCTTCATCCAAGGCAAACCGATGTTGCTGCATCACGACAGCGAATACAAAGAACATGACGCGGATTTCGAAGCCTGCATGCCGATCAAGAAAGGCGATTCCACGGATGAAATCACGGTCAAAGAACTTCCGGGTGGACGGGCACTCTCGCTGATGCACCTGGGACCGTACGAAGACCTCGGCCGATCGTACGAACGCATCATCTCTCACGCCAAAGAACACAACCTTCGCTATCAATCGCCCACTCGAGAGATCTACCACAAGGGTCCTGGGATGATTTTCAAAGGTAACCCGAAAAAGTATCTGACCGAGATCGTGTTCTTGATCGACAACAAATCTACCTAGAGCGGATGATCGACTTGGACGATCATTTCCTTGGTGAATCGTCTCTTTGGAACAATCCTGGCCGGACCGGCAATCATGCAAAACGCCATCTCTGATTTTCTATCCTCATCGACCTACGCCGTCGCGGGGGCTTCGGCTCGTCAGCACAAATACGGCAACAAGGTTTTTCGAGCCCTGCTGGGGTCCGGTCGAACCGCGTTTCCATTGAATCCGGTCACCGAAGAAATCGAAGGCCATCGTGCGTACCCGCGACTTCAGGATCTTCCGGAAGTCCCGGAGGCGGTGTCGATCATCACACCGCCGGAGGTGACACGGCGGGTTGTTGACGACGCGATCGCGGCAGGCGTGAAGCATTTATGGATGCAGCCAGGTGCGGAACACGAAGAAGCCAGCCAAGCTGCTCGCGATGCGGGTTTGACCGTCATCGACGACGGCAGCTGCATTCTTGTGCTTCTCGCCCGCGAATGAACCTTGGTCACCCCCAAAAACGCGCTCCCGCGACACACAAAAGCCTCGAGCAATGTGTCGCAATCACGTTGCAATCCGCTCTGTCGTGCACACCCGCACGCAAAGGCACCCAAACACACGACCAATGTGATTGGCATCAGCGTTGCATCACTCAAATCCGAGAACGCCGCTGGGTGCGATCAAGCGACGCCTCTGAGTTTGAGTGATCGCGGTATTTGAGGAGTGAGTGCCATGCGCAACGTACTACTAGCGGTTGATGGATCCAACCCATCCGAGCAAGCTGCCAAATTCTTAGCTCGGATCCCCCATTTCGATCCAGTCAAACTCACCATCGTCACGGTGGTTCAACCACGATTCGTTCATTCAAGCTATGCCACGAATGAACTGATTCAAAAAGCCTACGAACAAGATCGTCAAAACGCAGAGAAGATGCTGGCCAAGATCGAACCATTGTTCGACGGTGCCGATGTCGACGTTCAGTGTGAATTGCTGGAAGGCGTGGTCGGCGAATCGATCGTTCAAAAGGCCAAGGAGTTGAACGCCGACTTGGTGGTGGTTGGTGCCACGGGGCATTCGCAAATCAGCCGCATGCTCTTGGGCAGCGTCAGCGATTTTGTCGCCACCCATGCTCCCTGCAGCGTGTTGGTCGTCCGCCCGGACTTGCTTCCCAAACCAGGATCGCCTCTGCGAGTCTGCTTGGCATACGAGGGCACGGGCCCCTGCCAAGCTGCTTTGGAGGAGTTCCAAGAGTGTCCTTGGCACGGCAACACAGAACTGCACGTGGTTTCAATTGCCACTTGCTTGAATGATTTGTACAGCGACACGTCGTTCATCCAACACTACAAAGACGATCTCGCCAAAGCCCAAGAACAACTCGAGGAAGTTTCCGATCATGTGATCACTCACTTCCTGGAAGACGTTCACTACGGCGAAGGGATCACGCGATTCACCGAAGCCAACGAGATGAATCTGGTCGTGCTGGGCGAAACGCCAAGGTCGCAGTTCAGTCGGTTTCTGCTCGGCAGCACCTCGCAGTATGTCCTGCGACACGTTCCTTGCAGTGTTTGGATCACTCGCAATCGCATGATCAAAAACCTGAAGCAAGGCACTCAAGAGCAGTCCAAGGTGACCGCAAACGGTTGATCTCGAACGAGTGTCGTTCGTGCCACCAAACAACGTTACCGACGCTTTTTGTTGGCAACGTTGTTTCTTTTCTGTCTGGCGTGAACCAATCACCACTTCAGCCAAAACACAAAAGGGGCACGCGAAATCACGTGCCCCTCGTCCGCGTTCAGGCTCCCACAACCGATTGCTGTTGCTGATTGGGTTCGGATTCAGTCTGCCCCTCGTCGGCTCGGACGATCAACGTGCTGCACTCAGCGTGACGCAGCACATACCGCGACGTGCTTCCCAACAACATTCGCGTTAGCATTCCGCTGTCGCTATCGCCCGTGACGGTCAGGTCGCATCCATGTTGTCGAGCGTACTCGACCAAGGCATCGCCCACGTGGTCGGCTTCCACAAGATGCGTCTCCGTGTTCAAGCCCAAGGCTTGCAACTGCGTTTCAAAATCAAGGATCTGCGATTGAGCGTGCTCGTACTGCGAATCCCAAACGTCGGAAGCATGTTGACGTAGGTCCTGACGATAAAATGTGAAACGATCCAACACGCGAACCAAGTGAACCTCCACGCTGGGTTTTAACTTCATCTCTCGCAACCAGGCCAGCATCCGTTCGTCTTCTTTCTGACCAGACAACGCAAGCATGATCTTGTTCAATTCCACCGGCACATTGCCACTGCCGGGTGACCGGACGATCAACGCACTGCAGCTCGCATGCGTCGCGACGTAGTCCGAAACACTTCCCAGCAGCACTCGTTCCATCGCGGAATGACCGATTGCCCCAACGACCACAAGATCCGCCTGGGTACGCTCGGCGACACTCACAATCGTCGAGGCGGGCGGGCCCGTTGGCACATGCTGGTGAACCGAGTGCACGTGGTCCAGCGTCTCCAACTTCGCCGCCACCTCTTCCATCGCTTCTTTCGAACGCTCCGTTTCAACGTCGAGAAACGCTCCCAGATCCAGAGGCATGCTCATTGAGCCGGTGTCCACCATCATGGGCGGCGCGACCACGGAAACGATATCAAAATCGATGGGTTTCCGGATCGGCAGATTCGAAGCGAATTCGACCGCTCTCTGAGCGTAGGTGGAAGAATCAATCGCCAGCAGAATTCTCATCGTTCTGTCCTCAACCGGGGGAAAAGAAATGGCGGACACGCGTCAACGCCACAGGTGACGCATCCGCACGTACGAAATTCCTTGCAAGAGATAGACCAATCCAAACGATTGCCTAGCAGCTTCATTCGTGTGACACACACGCACGCTCAGTCACCGCGGAGACCTGCAAACCACCTGCGGCCGTGACATATTGGCTCACTTTCGAGCGATCAGAACGGACTGCTTTGCATGCCGAACCACATAACGGCTGACGCTGCCCAACAGCACACGTTCCAACAATGGTTGGTCGTGATCGCCCACGATGATCAAATCGCTGTTGTGTTTTTCGGCGTGTTCCACCACCGCCTGCCCCACATGAGGCGACTCCAATAGCGTGACGTGGGCGTCCATTCCTTTCATTCGCAGTTGCTCACGAGTGGCTTCCATCTGCTTCCAAGCCACCGAGCGAACCTCCTGCATGTAGGCTGAGATCTTTTTCAGAAGATCCAGGTCGTACTCCGCATGCGTTTCCATGACGTGAATCAACTGAATGTCACAATTGCCTCGAAAGCCAAGCCGACTGATCCACTGCGGCAATAGGCTGTCGTGCATGTTGTTGCTCAAAGCAATCGTGACGCGTGAGAAGAACGGTTGACCGCTCACGTCCAATCGATGTGATGGACGATGCACCAAACAACTGCACGCAGCATGATTGGCAACGTAGTCCGAGGTGCTACCCAGGAACACACGTTCCATCGCCGTGCGTCCCACCGATCCGACCAGCACCCAATCTGCGTTCATGTCAGCGGCCTGTTCCACCAAACCTCGCCCCGGATGCCCTTGTGAAAGCAGTGTTCGGCACCCCGCGAAACGATCTTTGTATTCGTCTCGGATCCGGGACAAAGACGCCTCTTCCGCATCGGCTTGCATTTGAAAAATGTCCGTCGGAATCCACGGAGTGACGGCGTCGTCGACGGTGTAGACAGGTGGCGATGGCATGAACCGCATCAGCGTTACGTCGCAGTCTTCCGCGATGGACGACAACGCAAAGGACTCCAGTGCTTGACGCGATGGTTCCGATCCATCCATTCCGACCAAGGTGGTGAGTTTCTGTTTGTTGTTAGCCGACATCAGCAATCCTCCAGTGGGGCGTTTGCTTCGAAACGTTCGAGCATGCGGTACAGCTTGCGACGATGAATTCCCAGTTGCCTGGCGGTCTTGGCTTTGTTTCCACCAAGTTGTTCCAAGACCTCGGTCACGTGGCGTTTGATCAGTTCATCCAGTGGCAAATGACAATCCCCAATCGCAGGCACAGGCGTGACAGAAACGATTTCTTCACTCACGAGATCCACGGAGTCTTGAATCGGTTCTGCGTTGGGCAGCCCATTCGATGACGTCGCCACGGCACTGGTGTCTTCGTGATCAGTGGCGTGCACGATTTCTCTTGGTAGGTCATCCATTGTGATCGTCTGATGATCGGCGAGGATGGTTGCTCGCTCGACCACGTTGATCAATTGCCGAACATTTCCGGGCCAATGGTAAGCTTTCAAAACCGCCATGGTTTCAGCATCCAGCGACCAACCTCGCGGCAGGAAGTGCTCCAGCAAACATTCGATGTCGCCACAACGCTCCCGCAGCGGCGGCAGCGAGATCGCCAGGACGTTGATTCGATAGAACAGATCTTCGCGAAATCTTCCGGCCTTCACCTCTTCCACCAAGTCTCGATTCGTCGCGGCAATCAAACGAACTTTGACCTTTCGTTCGCGGTGGCAACCGATGCGACGCAGCGAGCCATCTTCCAACACTCGCAACAGCTTGGGCTGCAACGCCAAAGGCAATTCGCCAACTTCATCGATGAACAGGGTTCCCCCGTCGGCAACCTCAAACAATCCAGGCTTGTCCGACGTCGCACCCGTGAAAGAACCCTTCAGATGTCCGAACAACTCGGACTCCACCAATTGTTCTGGCAACGCCGCGCAATTGATCGTCACAAAAGGTCGCTCGGCCAAGTCGCTTTGCTGCTGAATCAACTGGGCAACTACTTCTTTGCCCGTTCCGCTTTCGCCCTCGATCAGAACCGTCTTTTTTGTGGGAGCGACTTTGGAAATCATTCGCGACAACTCGGCCACCGCAGCCGATTTCCCGACCAGTTTGGGAGCCGGACGATTGCGTGTGACCAAATTTTTGAGCTGTTGGTTTTCCTTCTTCAGCAATCGCCGTTGGCGTGCTAGTTGAAGACGATGTTCCAAATCCATCAGTGAACAGGGCTTGGTCAAAAAGTCGCTGGCCCCCATCTGCATCGCCTGCACGCAGGTTTCAATGGTGCCTTTCCCGGTCAAGAACACGACTTCAACATCCATCCCGTCTTCTTGGACACGCTGCATCAACTCCAAGCCGTTCATGCCGGGCATATCGATATCGAACACAGCCACATCGAAATCCTCCCGATTCAAAATCGTCACCGCTTCGGCGCCGCTTGCCGCGGAGCGCACCGTGTGCCCCAGACGTTCCATGAACTTGCCGCAACTACGGCGGTAGTCATCTTCGTCGTCGACGAGCAGCAGTTTGATTCCAGATGAATCCATGAAATTTTTCGATGTGAGAAACGCGGACGAACACCGAGCAAGCGATCATCGTTCCGCAACGCTTGCGACGCCAGAAATGCAATTTGTCGAGTCAATTCGTGCGGCAGAGGACACAAGCCGTGCATTATGACACACTCTTGATGATCCAAAACGGCGCGCTCGTCACAAGAAGTCACACCATTTGAGCCAATTGGAATCGCCAACCGGATCGGTGCGTGCTTTGCGTTGCTCGCCCAAACCGCCGCCGAATTTTTCACTGGCTTGGACATTCACCCTGGTGCGCCCGCCTTGCAACGCGGGCACTCGCCACGGCGCACCCTTTCGAGCAGGACGCACGATGAACCGCATCCCACCGATTACTCCCGTTCCCATTCAGACTCCCAATCGTTCCATGCCGTCGCTTCAGAACATTTTGGTCATCGAAGATGATCCCGATGCTGCGGAGTCACTGTCCGACGTTCTTTCGGTCGAAGGTTACAACGTCACGACAACCGCGTGCGTGCAAGAAGCTCTAAACGTTTTGGGCAGCCAAGCATTCGGTTTGATACTGACTGACCGCCGTTTGCCGGATGGGATGATCGAGGACCGACTGCCGGAGATCAAATCCGGTTGCCCAGAAACACCCATCATCGTGGTGACGGGTTACAGCGATCTTCAGGCTGCAATCGTTGCCTTTCGGCATGGAATCTCGGACTACGTGATCAAGCCCATCATTCCCGAGGACCTGATCCAAACCGTTCGCCGAATCATCGAAAAGCAGGAACTCGAGTACCAATTCCAGCAAGAGCACGCCTTCGCAGAACGACTTCAATCCACCGCGGAAGCCATCATTCTTGTCCTGGACCCCGATGGCCAAATTGTTCACTTCAATCGCTTCTTCACCGAACTGACCGGCTGGTTTCAACAAGATTTGATCGGTGAGAACTGGTTCGACCGCTGCATTTTCGAAGATGACCTCTCACGCCTGCATCACGTCCATTCATCGATCATTCGATCCGGTGGGCATCGAGGGATCACCAATCGGATCCGCTGCAAGAACGGCGAAGCTCGAGAGATACGCTGGTCCAACGCGAAGCTGGATGGTGATGAATCCGAGTCCGACTACGTCCTGTCCGTCGGCATCGACGTTTCAGATTTGGCCGAGGTCACCAAACGGGCGGTGAGAGCCGAACGCTTGGCCGCCATCGGCGAAACCGTGGCTGCGTTGGCCCACGAAAGTCGCAACGCGATTCAACGCATGCAAGCCGCCGCGGAAGTTCTGGCACTCGACATCCGTGGCAATCACGATTCGGAAGAAGAACTGGCGGTGATCCAACGTGCCGCTTCGGACCTATCGACGTTGCTCGAAAGCGTCCGCGCATTTGCCGCTCCCATCCACGCCAATTTGGAATGCGCCAACCTGGGCGAAATCATGCAGAGAGCCTGGTCCGATCTGCAGAACAAACGACAGGGACGTGACGCAACGTTGACGGTTCCCAGCGATCATTGCCAACATGTGATGGAGGTCGACATCAGTCGGATGGAGCAGGTGTTTCGAAACCTGTTCACGAATTCGCTGGAGGCTTGCGAAGACCCAGTGGATATCCAGATCAAATGTCAGTGCACCGACGATGACATCCGGCTGTCAGTCATCGACAACGGGCCCGGACTGAACCAAGATCAAGCGACCCATTTGTTCGAGCCGTTCTACACCACCAAATCGACCGGCACCGGTTTGGGCATGCCCATTTGTCAACGAATTATCGAAGCCCACGGTGGTGACATTCATGCTGAATCCCATCCCGGACAAACCACCATCAACATCTGTTTGCCGCGAACGCTTCCAGCTTCACATGATCCGTCTTTTGGTCCGAACGATGCGTGACATGATCCTTGCCGGTTCTTTGCCATGATTCAAGACCACGATCACTCACTGCTTGCTGCGATTCTGGCGACTGCGGTCGATGCCATCATTGTCATCGACGATGGCGGGATCGTTCGTGTGATCAACGATGCCACCGTTCGCATGTTCGGTTACAGCGAATCGGAGATCGTTGGTCAGAACATCTCCATGCTGATGCCATCGCCCTATCGAGACGAACACGATGGCTACCTTCGCGATTATCAGCGAACCGGAATCGCGAAGATCATTGGAATCGGACGAGAAGTTCAAGCTCGACGCAAAGACGGCACGGTGTTCCCCATCAATTTGGCGGTCAGTGAAGTCAAGATGAAAGAGGGACGTTGGTTCGCCGGCATCATCCACGACGTCACGGAAACCAAGCGAACGCGAGACGAATTGGCAGTACTCAATGACCAGTTGGAGGAACGCGTCCGGGAGAAAACGCGTGAATTAGAAGCGGCACAGGCTGACTTGGTCAAAGCGGAACGCTTCGCAACGTTGGGCAAGGTTGCCGGCGGAATCGCTCATGAGATTCGAAACCCTCTGAGCGTCATCCGAACATCCACCTATTTTCTTCGGCACGCGAATGATCAACCCGAAGCCAAACGGCAATCACATCTGGATCGGATTGAACGTCAAGTTACCATGATCGACAACGTGGTCACCGCCTTGGTGGATGTGGCTCGATTGCCGGAACCGTCCGTGGTCCGCTGCGACGTGGCGTCGGTCGTGGTAGCCGTGAACCAAAGCCTGGAAACACCGGACTCCTTCAAGATCGATCAGCGTCACCCGGAAACGCTGCCGCCAGCCAAGATTGACCCGAATCAAGTTTCGATCGTTTTTCAAAACCTGCTGCGCAACGCCATGGATGCCATGCCCGACGGTGGATTGGTGCAAATTTCTTCCCGCGAGGAGAATGGATTTGTCGTGGTGCGAGTGACGGACCACGGACCAGGAATCCCACCTGAAAACATGGACCGCATTCTGGAGCCGCTGTACTCCACCAAGACACGAGGCATGGGCTTGGGACTGGCAATTTGCATGGTCATTCTGCAGAAAAACGACGGTCACCTAACCGTCCACAATCAACCCAACGCAGGAGCCGCCTTCGAAGTCCATCTGCCGATATTCGGTGAATGAAGTCTTCCCTCATTCGGCCGACTGGGCTTCGTCTCGAAAGGCATTCAGGTCGAGGATGTTGATGATGGCGCCTTTGCGTGAACTTCCGCTGATGTAAGGCACAACTCGCAACAGGATGCGTTCCCCGTTAATCGTATCCACCTCGCGAATGAACTTTTTACCCGAACGAAGAACAATCTCGAGTTGCTCCGGCAAGTCTTCAATCACCATCGAGTGAGTGAAACTCGATAGCGAGCGGCCAATGTCGTGGTCCACCAAATTGAAATAACGCGTCGCTGCGGGCGTGAACCGACGAATGTAAAGATTTTCGTCGACGAACAGGGTTCCAATGTCCGTGCTGCTGAGCAGGTTTTCGATATCCTCGGTGACTTCTTGAAGCTCGGTGATCTTGCGGTGGTTTTCCGCATTCACAGAGTACAACTCTTCATTGACGCTATGCAATTCTTGGTTGGTGCTTTGAAGTTCCTCGTTGGATGCAATCAACTCTTCGTTGGTGGATTGCAATTCTTCATTGCTGGTTTCCAGCTCTTCGATGGTGGCACTCAAGCTTTCCTTGGCAAATGCCAACTCCGCTTCCAACGCGTCGTATTGGTCCCCCGGCCGCGCGACGCGAACCTCGGTTTCGACCACATTGTGCTTTGTGTCGGGCACCCCCAGTTCAACGAACCACACAAACGCCGATTGAACGGCGCTGTGCAGCATCCGCACGGTGACATCGGTATCCGCGATCTTTCCGTTGACGAAAAACGGCACGTCACGGATCACGATCTTTGACTCGGGCTCCCGAGCCGAACGAACCAACGCCGCGCCCAACGTCGTGCGGGCCTCTCCTTCAATCATCCTCAGCAAATTGCCACTGAAACGGCCGGCGGTGTTTTGCAGGTACTTGCTGGCGTCGCCGAACACGTGCAGCACATTGCGTTGTTCATCCAGCAGCAACCCACACTCGACAAATTCACCCAACAACAAGTCATAAGCGTCTAGCAGACCAGTGAAGCTCAGTTGCTCTGGCTTGTCCCGATTCAGGATATTGACCAATCGTCGAGGCGCTTGCTCTTTCGCCCTCAGTTGTTCGTACGACTTGATGGCCACCGGCAATGATCGAAGTTTGCGATAGATTCGCCACGTCGGGTCCAACGTTTCAAACTCGTCTTGCAGCTTGCCGGGCGTCTCGCTGCTTCCGAGCATCATCAGGCCATCTTTTTCCAACGAGAAATGCAACGAAGCGATCGCAGCATTCTGGGCCTGAGGCTTGAAATAGATCAGCATGTTTCGACACGTCACCACATGAATTTTGGTGAACGGCGGATCGACGATTAGGTTGTGCTGTGCGAACACAATCTGCCGCCGGATCTCGGGCGTGACCTTGTATCGCGTTTTGCTGACCGGAGTGAAGAATCGGTTCTGTCGTTGTCGCGAAACGAATTCCAAGGATTCGGCGGAGAACATCCCGCTGGCCGCTCGGTCCAAAGCTCCTTGATGTGCGTCGGTGGCCAAGACTTTGAAACGCGGCTCTTTGCCCAATCGCTCAAAGGCTTCCGTCCCGATCATCGCCATCGTGTAGGCTTCTTCGCCCGACGCACAACCCGCCACCCAGATCCGAAACTCTTCGTCCGGTTTCAGGTGAGCAACCATTCGGTTGATTCGCGACTGAAGTGAGAAGAACGCTTCCGTATCACGAAAGAACTTGGTCACACCGATCAACAAATCGTGATAGAGCGTGTCGACCTCTGCTTTATCCGAACGCAATAGCTCGGCGTACTGCTGGATGCTTTTACAGTGACGTGAATGCAGTCGGCGTTCCAGCCGTCGCGCCACGGTGGACTCTTTGTAGCCACTGAAGTCAATGCTGTGACGATCTGACAACAGCGAAAAGACGAGGCGAATCCCAGACAGGTCTTCAGAGGTCAATTCTTCCCGACGCGATGGACCATCGGGTTCATTCAGATGTTCCCAAAGTGAGACCGCGATCTCTGATGGCGACAAAATATAATTGATGCAATCCGTTGCGATGGCGTTCTTTGGCATCCCGTCGAACTGCGCAGTGTCCGGAAGCTGCGCGTAGGTGATGCCTCCACTTTCGTAGATAGCACGCACTCCCGCCGTTCCATCGGACCCGGTGCCCGACAAAACAACGCCGAACGCATTGGCACCAAAACTCTTCGCAATGGACTGGAACAACAAATCCACCGGACGTTGAATTTGTTCCCGATCCATGTCGCTGGTCACGAAATGACCATCCACGACCGTCAGGTTCTTTTTCGGCTGAATCAGGTAAACCGTGTTTGGTTCGAGTATGGTTCCGTTCTCGGTATTGACCACATTCATGTTGGTGAATCGCGAAAGGATTTCATCCATTAAACTCTTGAAGTCCGGCGACAGATGCTGAACAACGATGAACGTCATTCCCGTATCACTCGGCAATTTGCCGAAGAACTCCTCCAACGCTTTCAGCCCACCAGCGGACGCGCCGATCCCCGCCACCGCCCGAATGCGTTGAACGGGTACGTCGACCGCGTCGGGATTTTCCGAGTGAGTGCTATGCATGGTCACCGGAGCCTTGCTCCGAGAGGTTTCCTGAACTGAATGGTTTGTATTCACGCAGCGTTAGACAGACGACCGTTCCACCACTTGGACTTCTCTCCAACCAGATTCGCCCACCGTGCCGAATCACAATGCGTTTGCAAATCGCCAGCCCCACGCCGATCCCTGGCACGTCGGGTTTGAACCCCAAACGCTTGAAAATCGTGAACACACGATTCGCGTGACGTTCGTCCACACCGATCCCGTTGTCCGCAACGTTGATCTGAACGAAACCGTCCACCGCGGTGTTGGACAGATGAATTCGCGGCGGCTGGTCGGAACGATACTTGATCGCGTTATCGATCAAATGGAAGAACAACAACTGAAGTTGCTCTCGATCACCTGCCACCACGGCCAGCTCATCCATTTCAACTTCGGCACCGTAAAAGTCCAATGTCGTCGATAAGTTGGCCAGGGCATCGCCGATCGCGTCCGTCAACGGAACTCGGTCCAGTGGGCGTCCCAAAGTGTTGATTCGTGAATACGTCAACAGAGCTTCGATCATCATGCTCAAGTTCGACGCACTGTCGCGAATCACCTTGCCCGACTTCAAAATCTTCTGCGAGTCATTTTCTTTGGTCGCCGCGTCGAGCATCTCCGCATACTGCGAAATGTGACGCAGAGGCGCTTGCAAATCGTGCGACACCGCATAGGCAAAATCGGGCAACTCCTCACCCACCTGAGCCAGCGTCATCAACGTCCGTTGAGCCTGCTCGGCCTGCTTGAGTGCCGTGATGTCTGTCGTGGTCAACACGATCCCCCGGACCACACCCTCCTCCGTGCGGTACGGTTGCATGCGTTGCAGGTAGACGCGGCCGTCTGAGTTCTGCACTTCGATTTCACGAGATTCGGCAGACGCCAAAACAGCCGCGGCATCAGAAAGCAGGTTTGGGCTATCCAACTTGTACGCGATGTGATTGATCGGACGACCGATGTCCTGTTCCATCACATTGAACGCGGCAGAAATTGCCGGGGTGAACATGCGGATGCATAACTCATTGTCGAGAAAGATCGTTCCGATGTCCGTGCTCTTCAAAAGATTGTCCATGTCACTGGTGAGCTGTGTCAGCTCTTCAATCTTTTGCTTGTGCTCGGAATTGACCGTGTACAACTCCTCGTTGACGCTGTGTAATTCTTCGTTGGTGCTCTGCAGCTCCTCGTTTGATGCGATCAACTCTTGGTTGGTGGCCTGCAATTCTTCGTTGCTGGACTCCAATTCTTCCACCGTCGCCTGCAACGTCTCTCGTGTGTAGGAAAGCTCCAGTTCAAGGTTGCTGATGCGTTCACTGGACAAATCGTCGGATCGAAAACGCTCGGCCTCCTCATCGTCCGACACCTCATCGTGCATTTCTTCAATGCAAATCAGATAGAGGCTTTGACTTGACTTCTTGTACGGCTCGACGGTGATTTTGTAGATCCGGTCCGGAGTGGACTCGTCCCCGGCAACGCGAATTCCGTCAAAGATCGCCGGCACACCTTTTTGCTTGGCTCGATGCAATGCGGCACTGGTGGCCGTTCTCAATTCCAGGCATAGCATTTTCAAAACATCGAGACTCGGCCGCCCTTCCGGCTGCACCAGCAGTTTTCGCGCGTCGCCGAAGGTATGAATCACCTCGTTGAATTCGTTGACCATCAAGCTCGGAGGAACATGCTTGGTCAGCAAGTCTTCCATGGCGGTCGACACCCACGCTTGCCGATCGCCCTGCGGTGCAACCGCAACAAACCCATGTTGTTTTTCTCGAATGACGGTGCTGAGAATGGGCGTCATTGGTAACCGAGCCGCGTCGGGCAACCGAACATCCCTTCGCTTAGAATACAGACGCCAGTGCCGGTCGAGTGTTTCAAACTCAGGCGCCAAATCGCCGACGGTTTCACTGGGACCGAGGAAGAGAATTCCTCCCGTCCGCAATCCAAAATGGAACAGCGACAGAATCCGCTTCTGAATCTTTGGTTCCAAATAAATCAGAACGTTTCGACAACTAATGAAATCCAGTCGAGTGAACGGGGGGTCATTGGTGAGATCATTTGCAGCAAAGATCACGCGCTGTCTCACATCGCGTTTGATGTGACACAGGCCACCGGATTGAGTGAAGTATTTGACCTGAAAATCGGTCGGCACGGTGTCCAATGCCGATGTCGGGTAAACACCGGTACTAGCCGTTTCCAAAGACGTCCGGTGAACGTCCGTTGCAAACACCTTGTAGTCGCAGGTGCGACCTTCTTTTTCCATCGCTTCGTGAAAGAGCATGGCGATGGAATAGGCCTCTTCTCCCGTTGCACACCCTGGGACCCAAATCCGCAGCTCATCGCCAACCGCAGCGTTCTCCACAATCTTGGGAATGATTTCATTCCGCAGACGGACGAAGGCCGCTTCGTCACGGAAGAACTGAGTGACCTCAACCAACAGGTCCCGGTAGAGGGCCTCCACTTCTTCTTCGTCATTCTCAAGCAACGCCGCGTACTCGTTGGCGTCCTTGAATCCGCCCATCTGCATCCGGCGTTCGAGGCGTCGGGTGATGGTGGCCGGTTTGTACAATGCGAAATCCAGACCATGCCGCAGACGAAACATTCGCAGGATACTGAACAGGGCCGAATCACCGGTGCCCTCACTGATCTCGTCTTGATTCTTGAGCACGTCCCGATCGCGACCCTTGGCGTATTCGATCAATCGCGAAGGCATCTCCTCGGGCGTGCAAACGACGTCCACCGCATTGGACTGAATGGCAGCACGCGGCATCCCGTCAAAGCCAGCCGACGCTTCCGTCTGCACCATCACAACGCCGCCCAATTCGCGAACGTCTTTGATCCCACGCGAACCGTCGCTACCGGTGCCTGACAAAACGATCGCCACCGCGCGAGGTCCCGCATCTTGTGCCAATGAGCGAAAGAAGATGTCGATGGGCAAGTTCAAACCGCGGGCATGGTCTTGCTGAGTTAGCAACAATTTGCCGGCTGACAAAGCCATGTTCTTTTCAGGTGGGATCAAGTAGATCGTGTCAGGCTCCACCGTCATTCCATCGGTCACCTTGCGGATCGTCATCTTGGTGTGACGAGCCAACAGCTCATCCATCAAACTCTTAAAGTCTGGCGAAAGGTGCTGAATAATGACAAACGCCATACCAGAATCGGCTGGCATGTGATCAAAGAAGTCCTCAATCGGCGCAAGCCCACCGGCGGACGCCCCGATTCCGATGACGAGTAGTGGTTGGTCTTCAGAATCGCTCATGGGGACTTTTCAAGGATGCGTGGCGGGGGTGAGTCAAAGGATGGTGAAAGATTCACTTCTGCGGCAGTTTGACCACGTTGACCCAGAAGTCCTGGACGCTCTGAATCACGGAAAAGAACTGCGTCAAATCCACCGGCTTCACGATGTAGTTGTTGGCTGCTAATCCATACGACTCATGAATGTCACGTTCTTGACTGGACGTGGTCAGCACGACAACAGGAATGGCCTTGAGCGCAACATCGGAACGAATCTCTTTGAGCACCGATCGGCCATCCAACTTCGGCATATTCAGATCGAGCAGAATCAAATCAGGACGCACGGCGCCCTCGTACTTGCCCTGTTTGCGCAAAAACTGCATCACCTCCTCACCATCCCAAACGTGATGGATGTTGTTGCGGATCTTTCCCTGTTGCAGTGCATCGATGGTCAATTCCGCGTCGGTTTCACTGTCTTCCGCCAGCAAGATATCGATCGGCTTCGGCTGATTTTGCATATTCGAATTCGGTAATGGATGAAATGTTGGACGACGGAACGGAAGCACTTGCCACCGGCAACGAAATACGGAATGAAGCACCTCGTCCCAAGGATGACACGAGAGTCATGGATCCGTTGTGGCGGTCGACGATGCGTTTACAGAGCGCCAAACCGATTCCCGTCCCGGGAATCTGTTCACGGCGGTGAAGCCGTTTGAAGAGTTCAAAAATTTGCGAGTGATGACTTTGGTCGATCCCGATGCCTTCATCGGAAACATCAACGACCAATCGACCGTCTTCACGGATTTGATCGATCGTGACTTTGGCCCGCTGACCTGGCTTTCGAAATTTGATCGCGTTGTTGATCAAGTTCTGAAACAACTCGACCAACAACCCTTCATGACCTTCGACGACATCGAGATCAGCGACTTGAATGTCAGCGTTGGTTTCCTGGATCAAATGCGACAAGTTTTGCATCGCGGTTTGGACGCAATCGTTCAAATCAACCGGAGCGATCTCCAACTCGGATCGTCCGACTCGCGACAGCGCCAGCAGATCATCAATCAATGCTTTCATGCGTCCGGCGCCATCCACGATGTGCTTCAGGTAGCTCTGACCTTTGTCATCCAGATCTCCCGCATATCGCTGCTGCAGCAATTGGCTGAAACCGATGATCGCCCGAAGAGGCTCCTGAAGATCATGTGACGCGGCGAAGGCAAACCGCTGAAGTTCTTGGTTACTTTGCTGCAAGTCGTGCTCGTACTGCTTGCTATCTTCGATATTGAAGATCATCCCGGCAGTCCGAACCGGTGTCCCGACTCCGTTGAACAAGGTGTGTGCGTGCGTTCGAAACCAACGGTAGTCTCCATCGTGATGCAGCATCCGAAACTCGGCACTGAATGGCTTCTTGCTTTCCCGCTGCTGAACGAGCTGCTCATCGAAGCTTGCTAGGTCCTCTGGATGGATCCGGTCGCGGCTGGCTTGGATCGTGTTGGGAATGGACTTCGTGTCATCACCTTCGAACCCCAGCAAACGCCGAAACTTTGGCGCGTACTCAACCTCGTCGTTTTGACGATTCCAATTCCAAATCCCACCGCTTTCACCCAACAAACGGATGTAGACCACTCGATTTCGCAGATCGTTTAGATGCTGACGGACGCTGAGCGTCGCCAACAGAATCGCAGTTGCAATCGCGACCGCCACATTCACCAGCATCAGCATTCGGGCTTGCGATTGAAGTTCCTCCGCTTCCAGCCAACATTGGTCCGTGAACGATTCAATTCGCCGCTCAAGCTCGTCCAAGGTCGGTTGGTCGTCAAATCGAACCTTCGCATCGATCTCACGGGCGCTGGCACCGTTTTCAGCCATCGCGTGCACGACGGCCAACTGCGAGGTGTAAGCCGTGATCATTGCCGACGTTTCCGGCAATTCAGGTCCCTGGATCTCACCAAATTGAATTTGCCGCAGCTCCTTGATCTTCTGACGAGCCTTGCGTGCGTTCTCTTGAGCGGCGGCGTAGTACTTCGACTCGTCGGGACGCAGAACGTAGTTCTTGAAGTTGTGGATTAGCCCGCCGTAACCAAGTTCGCGATCCAATTGCTCCGATGCATTCACAGCTTGCGACGAAAGCAAGATCACTTCGTGTCGACGTTCATCGGCACGGATCATGAACCAACTGATGATCGAGACAGCTGCGACACAGCCTCCAATGCAAAAAACGAGCGTTCGCGTGCGCATCGAGATCACCAAGTAGCGAAATTTGTGCGGAAAACGACCATTCTGCTAGGTCCTGCGGAGCAACGCAAGTGAACATGGTCGCGTTAAGCCTCGCCGACGCGAGCACTTAGATGGGCGATCGAACATCCTCCACACAACAGAATTGACCAATTCGTGCTCCGAACACGACCGACGAGTCAGTTGGCCAGAACACATGGCTGCATCTCAGAAAGTTCAGCCAGAATTTGATCCAGCTTCTCGGGATTCAGCGGCTTGACCAAATGCAAATCGAATCCGGATTCGCGAACGGCCTCGCGGTCTTTGTCCTGCCCGTAGCCGGTCAACGCCACCAACCGAGTCCCGGCCAGCTCCCGATCGGCTCGCACTCGCCTCGCCAACTCGTGGCCGTCCATCACTGGCAATCCGATGTCAATGATCGCAGCATCCGGACGCACCTCACGGATTTTTTGCCAACCCGCCGCACCATCCTGCGCCTTGAACACTTTTAGCCCTCGCAACTCCAACAACACCGACAACATTTCGCGAGCGTCTTCGATGTCTTCGACGAGCACAACGGTTCGCAATTCAGACACCGAATCTTGCGTGGTTTCCTCCGGCTCAACCGTGACCCCGCACGACAACGGCAACGAAACGGAAAAGGTACTGCCTCGACCAATCCCGTCGCTGGATGCGGTCACGCTGCCGCCGTGCAACTCCACCACCGCCTTGACCAAAGTCAATCCAACTCCCATGCCTCCATTGGATCGATCCAGGGTCTCATCGGACTGATAGAATAGCGAGAAGATTTCATTCAATTTGTCTCTGGAGATCCCTGCACCGGTGTCTCGCAAATGAATCAATGCACTTCCTCGGTCGGCCGACAATGAAAGATGGATCGAACCTCCGGCGGATGTGTACTTCACGGCGTTGGTCAGCAGGTTCACCGTGACCTGCTCCAACCTGGCAGGGTCGCCTTCCACAATGATGGGATGATCCGGGAGTTCCGCAGACAACTTCAGCCCGGCTTCCTCGGCTCGCCCCGAAATTGTCCCCACCGCCTGCTCCACCACGACCGCCAAATCGGTCTGTTGCTTTCGCAGCTCAATCTTTCCATGGGTGATTCGCGAAACGTCGAGCAAGTCATCCAGCAAACGTGACATTTGTCCCAATTGTCGTCCAACGACTCGCAAGGCTTTCTCGGTCACCTCCGGTTCGATCTGGTCCGACGACATGATTGCGATCGCGTTGGTGACCGCCCCCAATGGGTTCCGCAGCTCATGCGACAGCATTGCCAAGAATTGGTCTCGGCGGGCGACGCCTTGTTTGACCTCTTGTTCCGCCACGCGACGCTGTGTGACGTCTTCGAAGGATCCCGCCATTCGAGTTTCTTTGCGTCCAGCTTTTCGCTCGGCCGAACCACGCATGTGAAACCATCGGTACTCGCCGGTGTTTCCATATTCCATTCGATATTCGATATCGAAGGCACTGGATTGCTCGAGATGAGAACTCAATGCTTTCATCACCCGTCCATGATCGTCCGGGTGCATCAGTTCTTCCCACAAAGAAACCGTCATTTCGTCGCTGGGAGAACGCCCGAGCAGGGTGTACATCCGGCGGGAACACCAAATCGCTTCCTTGGTGACGTCCTTCCAATCCCAAATGCCCGCATTGCTACCTCGCACTGCCAAATCGAAACGTTCTTCGCTCTTTTGCAACGCTTCGGTAGCGGCCTGGAGCATGGTGACGTCCACCAACGTCACCACTGCTCCTTCGACCGTGCCCCGCGACAGATAAGGAAAGATCCGTAGCAGATACCACTGCCCATTTTCGTCTTTGATCTCGCGTTGGACCGATTGTTCGGTCTGAATCACTTCGTTGATGCTGTCAATCAATGAAGGATCTTCGAGACGATGCGTGAACGCGTCGATGGGACGCCCGATGTCCTGAGGAATGAGATTGAACAACTCCGCAATCTGAGGCGTGAATCGACGCAATCGCAGCCGTGAATCCAAGAACAACGTGTGCACGTTCGTGGTGGTCAACAGATTGTCGATGTCATCATTGAGCTCGGTCAGTTCATCGATTTTGCGCTGGTGCTCCGCATTGACCGTGTAGAGTTCTTCGTTGACCGAATGCAACTCTTCGTTGGTGCTTTGCAATTCTTCATTGGACGCCGTCAATTGCTCGTTGGCCGACTGCAGCTCTTCGTTGGTCGACTGGTGTTCTTCGATCGTTGACTGCAAATGACTTTGCGTGAACTGAAGCTCGCGTTCGAGATACTCGACCGCCATGACCTGCTCCGCATTCAGGACGCTCGTTTCCTTTGGGCTGACCCTGGTTGCCTGTCGTTCCAATTGAATCAGCACGTTCCCTTCACGGCCGTCGCCCATGTCGAACTGCTCGACACTCATACGAACCGCCTGGGGCTGACCATTCAATTCGCACATAATGTCTTCGATGGAGACCGGCTTTTCATCCCGCCGAAGCTGCACCAAAGCAATCGATAGAGGCGACCTCAGTTCCGGAGCGATGATCTGCAGCAGATTGTTCTGAGGGCGTCCGTCGGCAAACGACAGATACTCACCAGCACCGCCGAAGACATGCAAAATCTCTTTTTGGGAATTGACCAAAATCGCGGGTGACAAAAATCGCTCGAGCAATTTGTCGTAAGTTTTCAACAACTGGCGCGTCGCCACCCGGCCCTGAACGGTCTCTTGTGGGGGCACCGCGTGAGGAGCCCAGGAACGTCGGGCATTGATACCGCTGTGAGTCGTCGGGCTGATCTCTCGATGCTTCCGAAAGATTCGCTGCGATTCATCCAGCGGCTGAAACTCGTTTCGCAACGCGCCCAGCGATTCGCTTCCGCCCAGGCACAACACCCCACCTGACTTCAACCCAAAATGGAACAAAGACAACACGCGTTGCTGCGTCGCCGGTTGCAGGTGAACCAAGAGGTTTCTGCAGGAGATCAGATCCAACCGCGTGAACGGTGCATCACGGATCACGTTGTGAGGCGTGAACACGACCAGTTTGCGAATTTCAGGCGTGAGGTGAAATCCGTTTTGACGTTGAATAAAGAAACGCTCGCGTCTCTCGGGTGTGATTGCAGACAGGCGATCTCCGGTGAAAACGCCCCGACCTGCGACGGACAGGGAAGGCTCATGAACGTCGGATGCAAAGATTCGAATGTTCTTTTCCAAACCACGCCGCTCGAACTCCTCCACGAGCTGAATAGCGATGGAATAGGCTTCTTCGCCAGTCGCTGTTCCGGCCACCCAACATCGAAAATCCTCATCCGGCGCAAGCTCATCGACCAACCGCGGAATGACGTCCAATTCCAATCGGTCAAACGCTTTCCCATCTCGGAAGAAATCCGTCACACCGATCAGCATGTCGCAGTACAACTGGTTCAGCTCATCCGCATCTTCCCGAACCAGCTCAACGTATTCCTGCATCGATTCCTTTTGGGCCAAACGCACGCGTCGTTCGATCCGCCGATGGAACATCTCCGTTTTGTATTGCGAGAATTCAATGTTGAAAGCGTTGTGCAGCAGGCCAAAGATCATTCGAGCGGGCGAATCAACATATTGGCTGTTATCCAAGGCTCCGATTGAGGCGGGGTCGCTCAACAAAGACGAATCGTCCATCGCCATCCGCTGCAACGCCTTCGCGATTTCCGGCGGACTGAGCACCAAATCCGCAACGCCCGTTTCGAAAGCACTGCGAGGCATCCCATCAAACGCCGCTGACTCAACCGATTCCACGATGACCGTGCCGCCCGCGGCTGCGATATCGCACACGCCGCGGCTGCCGTCCGTTCCCGTCCCTGACAAAATGATGCCAATGGCATCCTGCCCCGCGTCCTGAGCCAAGGTCCGAAAGAACTCATCAACCTGAAACGATAGGCTGTGCCCCTTGTTCCGTTCCGCAAGATACAGCCGACGATTGGAGATGATCACGTGTTGCCCCGGCGGCAACAAGTAAATCTGGTTCGGCTCAACCAGCATCCCGTCTTCGATCAAATGAAGCGGCATGTCCGAATGACGAGACAGCAACTGATCCATCATGCTGTCAAAGTCGGGGGACAGATGCTGGATGACGATGATGGCCAATCCGGCGTTGGGATCCAGCTCATCAAACAGCGATTCCAACGAATGCAACCCACCGGCCGAAGCACCGATGCCAACCAACTTCGTTGGCGCAGCGGACGCGGAAGATTGCTCGTTCATCGTTCTCTCTTCCGAAGGAATCGCAGCGTGGCGAGGAACGCATTTCATCGCGTCCGCTCAACCAAGCTCAATCAAAAAACCTCTTCAGCACGCCGACCCGAGATGACTTTCGATGTCAGACAAAAATTGTTGGGGCCGAATAGGCTTGGAGAACCACTGGTCGTAAGGGCTTTCACTTTCAGGCGGCGTTTCTTCTGGATCGCATCCGCTGATCACGAACAGCTTCAACTCTTGGAACCGAGGGTCACAACGAATCGCCTTGGCCGTATTGGTTCCGTTCATGCGAGGCATGTTCATATCCAGCAGCACGACATCCGGCGCATGATGCTGAGCCAAATAGTCCATCGCGTCTTCGCCATCTTCGGCCACGCTAACGTCAAAACCATTGACACGTAGATACTCTGCCAACAATTCACGCTCCTGCGCATTGTCTTCCACGACCAATGCGGTACGGCGACGCTTTTCCGGAGATGTTTCATTGCCGAAAGCCGGAGCGGCTCCCGTGAAAGCATCCAGTTCGGAAAGCTGAGAAAGAGCCGATTCAAGCGTCTTCTCCGCTTTCTCCAATTGCCCCGATTGAACTTGGTGCTGCAACACCGACAAAGTCAGCGAAGCCGTGTTCAGCTGGTTCCGGAAAGCATGACGAGTCACTCGACTCGCAACTTCCAATTTCTCGAGCGTTTCTTCCTCGACCAACTCACTTCGCAAAACGCGAACCGAGTCTGGTGCACTCACGCCGACCTGAACCTTCTTCCCACTGACTCGCAAGATTTCGATCTTGATCCCAAGATTGACGAACGAAAACTCTTGCTTCACTTTTCTCGATAAGACGAGCATGGGAGGTCTCCTTCCCAAGAAGTTAGGTGCCCCTTCATTCGAACTCCGCGTCCGAAAAGGGCGAGCGTCCAGCATCTTGCCGAACGTCAGTCGATGAAGACGTGAGGCAGTCCCTTCCTCACAACTCGCCCAATCAGTTGCGTTTATCCACCCATCCCCGGGGTGTTGTCAAGAAGATTCTTCAAAAAAGACCAAAACAGCGAAACTTGACGATTGACAGGCAAGCGATTTCGTCTCACCGAAATGCCACGCCGAGCAAGTCTATTGACCAACGTTCAGGCGTTGCAAATACCCCAACATGGTTTGATTGAAGGTTGTCAAACGCGTTCGATTGAACTGGTCGCCAAGCTTGCGAATGGCTTCTGCCTGCGTTGGATAGGGATGAATGCTACTGGCGATGGTGCCCAAACCGATGCCGTTGTTCATCGCCAAGGTGATCTCGGAAATCATGTCACCGGCGTTTCCGGCAACGATGGTTGCCCCCAGGATTTTGTCCGTTCCCTTCTCGGTCAGGACTTTGACAAACCCGTTCTCCTCGCCCTCCAGGATGGCGCGATCCACCTCATCAAATCGCTGGATGAACACGTCGACCTTCGTCCCATCTGCTTCGGCTTCATGCTCATGCAACCCGACGTGCGCCACTTCGGGAGTGGTGTAAGTCGCCCAAGGGACAATCAGATCGCTGACCTTTTTTTGCCCGAGTGGCCCCACGGCGAACAAGGCGTTTTGGATGACAATCCTCGCGTGGAAATCGGCCACATGAGTGAACTGATAGCGAGAACAAACGTCCCCCGCAGCAAAGATGTTCGGATTCGCCGTTCGGAGTTGATCATTGACTTGGATTCCGTTTCGATCGTAGCGAACACCGACCTCATCCAGACAAAGGTGCTCGACATTGGGAGCCCGCCCCGCAGCGACGAGAAGTTGGTCCAGCGGTTCGTCGACATGCGTTCCATCCGTATCCAATGAGATTCGAATTCCGTTGTCATTGCGAACGGTGAGCCCCTTCGCCGACGACAGCAGCCGAACTCCGTCGGCCAACATGGATTTCCGCACGATCTCCGCAGCGTCCCGATCTTCTTTTGACAAAATCCCTTTGCCGGATTCAATCAGCAGTACTTCCGCCCCCAATTGGGCGAACGCCTGAGCCATCTCGCACCCAATCGGCCCCGCCCCGATCACGCCGAGACGTTTGGGAAGCTCGGTCAATGAAAACAGCGATTCGTTCGTCAAATAATCAACCTGATCGAGGCCCGGAATGGACGGTGCCGCCGCGCGAGCTCCCGTCGCAATGACCGCACGTTTGAACGGGATTTGAGTCTCGCCCACCTTCAGAGTTTGATCGTCGACGAAGCTGGCTTGACCAAAATAAACATCGACTCCTAGCTCGCGAAAACGTTTGGCTGAATCGTTGCGGCTGATCTTCGCCCGCAACTCTCGCATGCGACGCATCACCCCCGCGAAATCGACGTTCACCTCACCCGTGAGTTCGATGTGAAATTGATTGGAATGTCGTAACTGCGAAGCAACGCGAGCGGCACTGATCAACGCCTTGGACGGAACACATCCGACGTTCAAACAATCACCGCCCATCAGGTCTCGTTCGATCAGCGCGACCCGGGCTCCCAAACCCGCCGCACCAGCCGCCGTCACCAACCCGGCCGTGCCCGCACCAATCACCACCAAATGGTACGGCTGGTTCGGAGTCGGGTTCTGCCAATCATCTGGGTGCACGTTGGACTGCAACTGCTGATTGAATTCGTCATGGGGCTGCAGTGTGTTCATCAGTCACTCATCGAATCATTTGGTTGTGCTGCCGAACCTCGACAACATACATTTCTTGAAATTCTGCTACACGTACTCGCTACCCCGGGGACTTCAACCACTGGTTGAGCTGATCTTCGATCGTGGATTGATTTTGCACGACCCACACCGTCAGCGGCACGATCACGGCGGCGACACCGAACAACCACCACAATGTCCCTCGCGACGAGGCTTGGTCACTCGAATTCGTGTGTCGCCGCGACTCCACTTGATCGACCACGTCTCCATCGCGCAGTTCACCCTGTGGTTCATTCTGCGTGCCCATGTCGCCAACAGTCTGCTCGCTCAGTTGCCGCCTCGCCAAACGCGTCACATAAACCGTCACCGCAATCGTTGCTAACAAACCCACCCCGAGCAAAACCCATTCCGCGGTGGTTCGGTCTCGGTCACCACCAACCGCGGCCCCCGTTACGTGGCCCAAATACACGTAGAGGAAAGTCCCCGGCATCATCGCAATCCAGCTCGTCAAAACATACGGGCCGAATCGAATGGGCGTTAACCCGTAGAGGTAGTTCTGCAAATTGAAGGGAAGCGCCGGAGATAGACGCAGCAAGCCGACAATCTTCCACCCGCCTTCACCGATCGCTCGATCGATCGCCGCGAATCGGGGATTGGATTTCGCAACTTGTGCAACCTTCTCCCGTGCCACATAGCGGGTGATCAAAAAGGCAAGGGCTGCCCCAACCGTGGATCCGATCGACACCACCACCATTCCAATTACCAACCCAAACAAAGCCCCGGCCGCCAACGTCAAAATGGTCCCGGGAACAAACAATACGGTTGCCACGATGTAGAGCAGCACCAGAACCAACGGGCCCCAAACACCCAAGGTCCGCACCCAATCATTCAGCGATTCCATGAGCTGGCCCAGCGGCAGCGAGCGAACCATCAAGAGACAGCAGATGGCGATCACGGCGATGCAGCCCCATCGGACCAAAGTGTCGCTCTTCATCAAGGCAGATTCTCTCGGGCCGACGAAACAGGAACGTTTGGGCGCCACATGAACGGTTGGAAAGGGAAGTCGCACACAAACGATAGAAAACAGAATAGCCGACGCCCAAACGCCAACGCGGTTGCCTGCTAACTCCCGGTGGAATGGACGCCCAACCGCGAATTCCGCCGATTGCCAGCAAAACAACTCATTGACACATCAAGACATTCCGATATATTGAACATAAGCAACCAAAGGAGACAACATGGCCTCAAAAACCCAAACGAAATCAGAACCAACGTCCAAACCGAGAGGAGGCGTGGATTGCTTCACCGAAGCCGCCGAATGCCTCAAAGTCTTGGCACACCCGGTGCGTCTGCGAGTGGTGCAGCTCTTGCTTCACGGGCGTTTCACCGTCGGTGAATTGGCGGAAGACTGTCAAATTGCTGACAATGCCATGTCCGATCACCTGCGGTTGCTGCAGCGATGCGGTTTCCTGAACAGTGAACGTGATGGCCGGCGAGTTTACTACCAAATCGCGGAACCTCACCTGCAGCAATTGATGGGGTGTGTGGAAAGCCGGTTTCTTCCCGCTGACGCCTGACCGGTCACCCGGACCCGCCAACAACGAATTTTCAGTGCGGTTCACGCCGCACTCTTATTTGCACAAACACATCAAACAATCACGACATTTCGATACGAAACACACGAAAGGGCATCCGATATGAAAACCATTGATGTCAAACAATGCGCCGAACAACTGCGTCAAAGCAACGCGGAATTGATTGACGTTCGAACGCCAGTCGAATTTCGCGAAGTGCATGCCGAAGGCGCCACCAACATTCCACTGGATCGTTTGGATCCGAAAGCCTTCGTCGATTCGCGAAATGGCAACTCGGGGCAACCGTTCTACGTCATCTGCCGCAGCGGAAACCGCTCGACTCAAGCTGCCCAGCGTTTCCTAGACGCGGGTATCAACGAGGTGGTCAACGTCGAAGGTGGAACCTCCGCTTGGGAATCGGCTGGGTTGCCAGTCCAACGTGGCAAGAAAGCCATTTCACTCGAGCGGCAAGTCCGCATCGCCGCCGGTTTGCTGGTCATCGTCGGGGTCTTGCTGGCGATGTTCATTCATCCTTGCTTCATGGGCCTGTCGGCCTTCGTCGGTGCCGGACTCGTTTTCGCGGGCGTCACGGACACCTGCGGAATGGGTATGTTGTTGGCCAAGATGCCATGGAACCAATGTTCCTCAACGGGATCTTGTTCCGTCTAAAAAATTTCGCGTCGTCTCCCGAACTTGCGTTCCACAGAGCCGATTTGCACCCTTTCTTGCCGCCTCACACTCAATCGATTCCCTTCTGTTTGGAGACCAACAATGAGTCACACCAAAACCATTGAAAACTTGCAACGTGCGTTGTCCATGGAACTGACGGCCACGCATCAATACCAACTCCACGCTTGCGTGTTGGATGATTGGGGAATGGGATTGCTCGCTTCGAAGATGCGAGAGGAATTGCATGAGGAACTGGGACACTCCGAGGAATTTCTCAACCGCATTCTCTTCTTGAAAGGCGAACCCAAACTGGACATGCAAAAGACGCCGGTCCAAGCGAAATCGCTGAAGGAGATGTTTCAATCTGACTTGGCCGACGAACAGGAAGCCATCGAGTTTTACACGACGGCTTCGATCCAAGCCGCTGAAGATCGTGACATTGGAACGCGACAACTCTTTGAACGCATCGCGGTGGACGAAGAAGGCCACGCCGGTTGGCTGGAATTGCAACTGGATCTGTTGGAACGCATGGGCGAACCCGCTTACATCGCCAAGCACATGCCTGCTGACGGTTCTTAAAACGGACAACTCGCATGGCATTTTCAAATGCCATGCGATGTCACTGCCGCCGTGCGGGACGTCGCAGATCCACCGTTTGCGGACGTTGGAGCACACCGTCCTGCACGTCCCGCAACGGCTGGGCCACCACGCCACCAAAGCGTGCTTCGGTGACGATGACCGGTCGACGGTTGACGAAGCAAATCACCGCCAAACAACTGTGTGGTTTTGGCTCGGGTTCATCGGCGTGGGCATAGTAGAGTCCGCCCGAAAAACTGACGTTCCCGAATGTCAGACGCCGCCCATCGCCATCTTCTGCCAGCCCCAAGCATTCCGAACAAAGGTACCACGGGTACCGAGGCACGCTTCGCTGAGATGCGCCGCACACCGGACAATGATGGTCCGGCCATTCACCGGTCGGCGTTTTCTTGTCCTCGATCGGCTGCTCATCAACCGTGAAATTCTGCACTAACGAACGGACGGACGAATCCGAAGATCGAAAGCTGACAATCTGCACATCCAGATCAGCGGATCGGTACTGCCGGCAAGCCCGTTCAATGGCGTCCAAGATCCACTGGCGGTCATTCCCAAACGCGCCACCACCCAGCAGCGTTAGGAACACGTCTCGATTGCCGGTCTGCGACGCGTTCAAGATCCCCACCGCCAATGTGGCCTCGTACGCCGCCTCCAAAATCAACCGTGCAAACCGTTCCCACTTGGCGGTTGGCAATCGCCTGTACGCGACCGGAAGTGCGGAACAATAGACTTGCGTGACCAAGTGCGTTCGTTGCTGAAGAGTCACCTGGGTGCTCCACTGCACACCGATCGCCAGCTTCGACCGCAGCTCGTCACGCTGCGCGGTCGACATCGCCGCAATCATTCGATCGACTTCGTCTAAACCATGTTGACTGGGCAAAGCATAACCGTTTCGCATTTCCCACAATCGCCCATCGCCATTCCCCAGCAACTGTCCGATCGATTGCAAACAGTCGATTTGACGGTTCCCGGATTGGCCTCGCTTACCGTCCAATTCGACAAAATAATTGCGGACGATGGTCCCGGCACCGCAAGCGATGGCACACGCCGGCCCTTGTGTTCGATCACGTTCGTAGATGCCGACCCCGCGGTCCGGCGTGACCTCCGGTGACACCATTTCTAATAAATTGAATTGAGACGCCACCTGGAATGTCGCTCCCGCATTTGCTGACTCCACATGCAACTCACGGGCATCCCCGACTCGCTCGCGAAGACGAATTGGGGACGTGCCACCACCGAGAGCAGCGACACGTTTCCTTAGATCCTTCAGTGAAACAACTTCTAACTTTCCCGCTTGGTAACAACGACCATTTCCTTGCGAGTAAAGCATGTTGCCTTGGAAGGTCAACGACTCGCGAACCTGATCCGGTGACCGTTCGCGAAATCCGGTCAACCGTTCGAACCAGTCTTGTCGGTCCAAGGATCGATCGCTCGCCAATTCGTCGCATTGCATAGGGTCTTGTGACAACGTTCTATCTTCTTGCTATGTCAATCAGTTCAAGGCGATCTGGATACGGGAAATCCATTCGCCCCGATCGCCGCAAGTTCATGTGAGCTCACGTGGCAGATATCGTGACAGATTCCCTCGTCGTCCGACGCGAATTTCGTTCAGCCCGAGAAAACTTGCAAGCTCTCGCAAAGCGATCGCGAGCGAATCGGCGACCTCGCCAGGGTGCTCGTCTGGTTCGTGAAAGCAAGCTTTGGCGAGCAACGTCCCCGACGCTCGATCCGCTTTGACATCCACGCGGCCCGCCAACCGGTCATTCAACAAGTAAGGCAAAACGTAGTAGCCATACTTTCGTTTCGATTCCGGCGTATAGATCTCGATCTTGTAGTCAAAGCCGAATAACCGTTTGGCTCGCGGACGAAACCACACCACGGGATCAAACGGAGTCAGCAACGTGTTGACTGAAATGGATTTCGGACAACTTGTTCCTGGGATCCAGTACGCATCTTCCTCCCATCCGTCGACCGTCACCAATTGCAAACGCTGCTCGTCCACCAGTTCTTTTAGCAGTGGCCGAGCCTCGGGCATCCGAATCCGAAAGTAGTCCGCTAGATCGGTCGCGGTCCCAATCCCATGAGCCTTGGCCCCGATGAGCAACAGTTGCTTCTGCGCGTCCCGTCGTGCCATCGGTTCAATTGAACGGACCGGTTCCGGGATCAGCCGTTCCGGAACATCGTAGTGCGAAACAAAACTGCGATCGCGATGGCAGATGTTGATTCGCCCGGTCGTGTACAACCATTCCAACGTCCGTTTCCCAATGGATCCTCCCCACCAAGTCCCGGTTTTCTGTCCGGGGTTCGAAAGATCGCGAACCGAGATGGCTCCGACTTGTCGTACTTCCTCGAGTACCTGCTGGACGTACTCCGGGTGCTCTTCCTCGATCTTGGCTCGCCCCCAACGATTCTCTTCGAAGCGATGAGCCAACAGTGGCCGCGTGGACACGGGAGTGATCGAAGCTTCATGTCCCACGTATTCCAGATTTTCACCGCTCCGCCACAACCACGTGTCCAGTTTTTCACGATCGTAATTTCCCAATCGCGAAAACATCGGCAGGAAGTGCGACCGACAAACCACGTTGACGGAGTCCAATTGCAAAACTTGCATCCGATCCAAGGCTCGCCGAAAGTGGCGGGCGGTCACCGGCCCCGTGGGGCGTTTGTCTCGAAAGCCTTGAGACGCCAGCGCAATGCGGCGTGTCTGTTCGATCGAGAATTGTCGGGTTTTCATACGACGCAACGTCCCGCGGGCGGGCTCTCCAGTCACGGGCGAGTCAGGTGAGTCACCCGTTATCGAACATGCAATGGGCTGAGTCCATCCGACGCATGGGATCGGCGAACCAGAAGAGCACCGACCACTTGCGAAGCTGTGATACGCTGGAGGAATTCATCGCTAAGAAGTGCATCAATGGGTTTTGCTGCCAACAGGTTTTCGTTGCCAACACCTTTCGACGTGACATTTGTTTGATCCCCGATTCACATGAACGATTCCCATAAAAACGCCCTTGGTCGAGCCACCGAACAAGCGATGGGCATGAGCCAGGCCACTTGGGAGCGTCACGCGAACCCGTGGAGCGGCTGGACTCGTGTTGCCATCTTTCCATTGTTAACGCTTGCGATCTGGAGCCGCGTCTGGATTGGATGGTGGTCCGTGACCTGCGTCGCAATCGTCGCGATATGGATCTGGCTCAATCCGCGAGTGTTCCCACCGCCTCAATCGGTCGACAACTGGATGTCACGGGGCGTGCTGGGGGAGCAAATTTGGTTGCGCCAGCGGGACGCACTGGCGAGCCACCACCGACACGTCATTCGATCCACCATCACGATCGCATCCGTCGGCGCATTGGTTTGGTTGATCGGTGTGACCACGCTGAATCTAACCGCGACGCTCACTGGCATGGTGGCATCGATGCTGGGCAAACTCTGGTTCATTGACCGAATGGTTTGGCTGCAACGCGAAGCGGAAGCTTCCGAACCGAGTTCAAACAGATTGCCACTTCCTTTCCACAACACAGCAACATCGCACGTGAACCTTTCATCCACCGTCGCCTATCAAACAGAACCTGATTTAAGTGTTGATGAATTCATTCAGGTGCTGCAACGATCCACGCTTTCCGAACGTCGGCCAGCCGATCGCTCACGTTTGGAAACGATGTTGCGCCGTGCGGATTTGATCGTCACCGCTCGGACCGAGTTGGGAAAAATCATCGGAATTTCACGTGCGATTTCTGACTTCAGCTACTGCACCTATTTGTCCGATCTCGCCGTCGACCAGGACTACCAGAAACGTGGCATCGGCCAGCAACTCATCCGCCGGACACATGTTCACGCGGGACTGCAGACCACGTTGATTTTGCTTTCGGCACCGTCGGCTCAAACGTATTACCCTCACATCGGCATGCATCCACATGATTCCTGTTGGGTCATTCGCTCGGACCAATGACACGAATCTGAATCCGTTAAAGACGCTGCGAAGGACACAGAATGGGATCACGGAGCCTGAGCCCCATGCAATCTTGGCCGGCATCCTTTCGGCCTTCATGGCATGAGTCATCAGCGGTAGGGTATTGGGAAAACGAAATCGCCCGACCGAACCCATTCGCCTCGAGGAGTCACCGCATCATGTTTTGCATGCCACGACATCCAGCCATTTCCCTCAGCATGCTTCGCGTGCTGTGCTCCACTTGGATCGCAGCCATTTGTCTGGTTGGTTCAACGTGCTTGGCGCAAGATTCCGATTCGAAAGAGGCCTCCGCCGAAACGCCCAAGCCGGCTCCGCTGACGACGGCCGATCCACAGGTGCCGCTGGACAATTTGAAGGTGATGGTCAAACCGCTGACTCAAGATGAGCTTGCGATCGAGGCCGACGCTTGGTTTGAATTGCTTAAGAGCAAAGCTCGCCAGATTGCGGTCGTCAAACTGAGTGTCAAGAAGACCAGCGAAGCACTCGATGCCGACGATCAACAAACAGCATCGAAATCACTGGAAGAAGCCGAAAAGGTTCGGCATCTGGCAGACGACGCGGCGGAACGCACGAAGCAATCTGTCACGCAAGCCGCCAAAGAGAACCTGGGTATCACAGAAGACGATGCCAATGGCACAGACGCGACCAATGAGGATGCCAACGAAGAAGACGCGGAAACCATCGACCAGGACAGCTCCACCGAATCAGCCGATGACGGTGTCACGCCGACGGCAAATGCCGCCGCGGAAATGAAAACGGAATTGCTGGAGGACATCACGGTCCTGCAAGACGAACGCACCTCGTTGAGCGACCGGCTTTCTGTTGTGCTGGATTCCTGGGAGGCCAAGGGCGGGGAGGTGGAAAGCTATCGCCAGTACATCGTGGCGGTCTCCGGAGTCGAATTCGACACGACGGATGCGGAAGCGGCTTGGTCGACGGTGGTCGGATGGTTCATTTCCAAAGAGGGCGGCCAACGTTGGGCGTGGAACATCCTGAAGTTCGTTCTAATCTTGTTGATTGCCTATGTGCTTTCAAAGATTTTGGCCGGCATGGTGAATTGGTTGCTGGAAAGAAAGATCCATCTCTCGCAACTGGCGGAGCGATTGATCGCGAACACGATCCGCAATGTGTTGCTCGCAGTTGGATTCGCCGTGGCTCTGACGGCGTTGGAAGTGGACATCGCGCCGATCCTGGCCGCGATCGGGGCGACCGGCTTGGTTGTCGGCTTGGCATTGCAAGACACCCTGAGCAACTTTGCCAGCGGATTGATGATCTTGGTCAATCGTCCGTTTGACGTCGGCGATGTGGTCAACGCGGGAGGCGTGACCGGGAAAGTGCATCAAATGAATCTGGTGTCCACCACCTTTCATACCTTCGACAACCAAACGATCTACGTTCCCAACAACGAGATCTGGAACAACGTGATCACCAACATCACCGCCAACGACAAACGTCGTGTCGACATGGAGTTTGGGATTGGATACAGCGATGATTTCGAAGAAGCCGAACAAATCATCACTGATGTTGTGAAGGCTCACGAACTGGTGCTCAGCGATCCCGAACCCGTCGTCGTCACCCACGCGCTGGCCGACTCTTCGGTCAACATTGTCTGTCGCCCCTGGGCCGCCACGACCGATTGGTGGCAGGTCAAAACGGAGGTGACACGCGAGGTCAAACGACGCTTTGACGCGGCCGGAATCTCCATCCCATTCCCACAGCAGGACGTTCACATCTACCAAACCAGTGCACCGAATGGGAACGAGTAGGCAGTGGATCTCTCATGCGTATGACACGCCGCCAAAGGCGGATTGGCCAACGCAGCTTTCACGAAGCGAATGGCGACATTATTGCGTTCGGGACCGAATCGGTCGGACAGATCGCTCGCATCGCGCGACCGCTTCACTCAAGGTTGCCAATCAACATCAGCGATGACGCGTACCAGGTATGCCCCTGGTACTTTTCGGGCTTTTGGTCGATGTCGGCTTGATTGCGTTCAAACAAGATTTCTCGTTTGTCCAATTCGGCTGGAGTGAGTTCGATTCGGACGGTATGTCGACCGGGCATCAAATCCGAACCGAGGTTCAATGTCGCCATGCGGTGATAGGTGCAGTAGCCATCGATTCGATTGCGTGTCTGCTGTTTGCCATCCAGTTCGATCCGAACTTGCCCACCATCCGGCCCCAGCAAATCAAACACGCCCGCGTTGATCCCGTTGAAAGTGAATTCAATCGCAGCGCCGGGTTCTTTGGCTTGATACAAGACCGACATATTGCGTTGGAAACGCTTGGCCAAACCGTCGTTCGAATCAAGCTTTTGCCATGCCCCGCTCAGCATCTCCGGCGTGATAGGAACCATCTTTGCTCCCTGCCAGTTGTCGTCCCGTAGCGGTTGCTTGAGTTCGTGAGCTTTTGCCGAACCGCTTGCCTTCGAAATCGCAGGCCACGATCGGACAATCGTCTCGGTGTAGACCCTATGCCCCGTTTCCACATGAGGATGCACTCCGTCCGTGGAGAACACCATTGGCGTTGCCTGGAAGTCCGCCGGCTTGGGTGCCTGGAACACCAACTCTCCGGCCGACTCCAACCGAGCCACTTCGACGCCAAAATGAATCGATGGGATTTGGTAGTGGTCGGCCAACACTTCCATCGCACTGGCGGCTCGCGGCATCTTTCCCGCTTGCAGATCACCCAGCATTTGTTTGGTCAACGTGTAAAGAAAGCAGATGTCGATGTTCGGATCCGCCGCCCAAGTCTGCCGAACGATTCCCTCCATCGATTGGTGAATGCGTTCGGGTGCAACACCCCCATCGTTGACCGCGAATTCCACGAACAACAAATCAGGTTGGTGACGCAGAGCATCTTGCTGCAGACGAAAAACGCCCAGCCCCGAACCGGTCCCTCCAATCGCCGCATGAATTTCTTCGATCGTTGCGTTGGGGTATCGCTCCGCCAACCAGTCTCGCGATTGGACTCTCCACCCAGGTGCCGCGGTGATGCTTCCGCCCAGATAAGCGACTCGTACCGTTTCCCCCGCTTCGGCTTTCGCGATGAAGTTGGGCAGTCCCTGCCGAGGATGACACTCAACCGCTTCACGAAGCGAATCCTCCGCACCCGCCGGGCTCAACGAGCCCACCACGAGCGAGAATACGATTGGCGCGAGCAACGAGGGCGTTGCTGATGAGGACGCTACTGATGGAGACGACTCTGACATGAAGAAACGCATGGTGGGAAGATTTGGGTGGGAGACAACGCAACCTCGAATGGGTCGCTGGCGGGGACCGTCACGGACGCGACGGCTGAGCCCAAGCATAGACCGAAGACTCGACGAGTTTCCAGCAAATCACCGTTCCAACGACGACATGACGGTAGAATCGTTTTCTTTTCGAAAATCTGTGTGACAAACCTGCGGCGGCCGTGTTTGGCTGGCAGGAGAAAATGTTTTGCTTGGACCAGAAACACGAACGTCGCTGATCGGCAACCTCGAGAACCCAGCTTCGGAAGAAGTATGGACCGAGTTTGTCGCCATTTACCGACCGCTCGTGATTCGCGTGGCCCAAGCCAAAGGGTTGCAACACGCCGACGCGGAAGATCTCTCTCAAGAGGTCTTTGCCGTCGTTCGCCGTTCCATTGCTTCCTTTCATTCGCGCGGTGATGGATCGTTTCGAGCTTGGTTGTTTCGGATCACTCGCAATTTGGTCATCAACCATCTGACTCGGTCCCAAGGGCCGATCGGGTCGGGTGACAGCCAAGTTCATCGGTGGTTGCAACAACAGCCGGATCCAACCCAAGAGACGGCAACGCTGTTTGATTTCGAACTGCGTCGTCAACAACTTCACTGGGCCGCGGATCGGGTGCAACCCAAAGTGGAACCGGACACATGGCAAGCGTTCTGGATGACCGCTGTGGAAGGGCACTCTTTCTCCGAGGTCGCTCGGTCCCTCGACAAATCGGTGGGAGCCGTGCGGATGGCAAAGTGTCGTGTGATGGCACGATTGCAAAAAGAAGTCCAGCAACTTTCCAGCCAATGGGAATCCAACCAATGATCGCACGACCTCCGATAAAACAGACACACCTTTCCGAAGACACGCTGCATGCCTTTCTTCATGACGAACTGAAAGACGACACCCGCGAGGTCACGCAGCACATCGAAACGTGCGAACAGTGCCAACGACAAGTGGAACAATTGGCCACGAGCGGTTGGAATGACGACGATCTCGGGCAGCTTCTTCGCGACCGCGGATCGGCGAATCGACTCGCCCAAGAAAACCCAACCTTGCCACCATCCGGTCGCAACGATGTTGATACGGACGACTTTCTCACGAACGCAAATCTGAAACACTCAGCGGGTGCTCGGCCTCTGAGCTTTCTGGATGAGCCCACCGACGGTGACTCGATCGGTCGTTTCGCACGCTATGAAATCAAAGAGATCCTCGGCCGTGGCGGCATGGGTATTGTCATGCGTGCCTTGGACACTTCCCTGGGGCGTCAATGTGCCGTGAAAGTCTTGTCTCCTGAACTCGCCACTTCCGCCGCAGCTCGCAAACGTTTTTCGCGAGAGGCGCGTAGTGCGGCCGCCGTGGTGCATCCGCATGTGGTGCCCATTCAAACCGTCGACGAACACAACGGTTTGCCCTACTTGGTCATGCCGGTCGTGGAAGGACAAAGCCTGCAACAACGAGTCGAACAAGGCGGCCCGTTGTCGCCGTTGGAAGCCGTCCGCATCGCAACTCAAATCGCCGAGGGTTTGACTGCGGCCCACGAACAAGGGCTCATCCATCGCGACATCAAACCCGCCAACATCCTACTGGAGAACGGAGTCGAACGTGTTCAAATCACCGACTTTGGTTTGGCTCGCGCAGTTGACGACGCCAGCATGACTCGCAGCGGAGTGATCGCGGGAACGCCACAGTACATGTCACCGGAACAGGCTCATGGTGACGCGATGGATCATCGAAGCGACCTGTTTTCTTTGGGCAGTGTCATCTACTTCATGCTGACCGGCCGCAGTCCCTTCCGAGCCGAAACCACCATGGGCGTGCTTAACCGCATCGGTAACGACGCCCCACGTTCGCTTCGTGAAATCAATGCGGAGGTTCCGGATTGGCTGGAATCATTGGTAATGCGTTTGCTCAGCAAAGATCCATCGCATCGCTACCAACGATCCGCAGACGTCGCGGAGGTTCTCAAAGGTTGGCAAGCGTATTTGCTGGATCCCACTCGCTCGCCACCCGAACCCATAAAACCCATTGCAACCAGTCCGACCAATCCCAAAGGTGGCAGAAGCTTTATCGGAACTCGTTTCCCCTGGATCTTGGCAGCCGGGATGTTCGGGTTCTTCGCATGGGCCGCGATTGTGTTGGTGTTGCAGTCGGACAATGGCACGCTCCGCATCGAAAGTCACGCGGAGCAAGATCTGCCCATCCAAGTTCGTCGTGGGGACGAAGTGGTTCAAGAGATGACCGTCACGGACGATGGACAATCGATCCAAGTCCGCTCGGGTGAATACACCGTCGAAATCGCAGGGCAATACGATGGGATCCAGATCGACAACCAACAAGTCAAGATTGAACGTGGTGATACACACGTCATCACCATTACTCAGCAGACCAACGATCCCAATGCCCCCAATCCGTTGAGCCAAAATGCTCACCGACAAAACAAACCCGTTTCCGAGCCACCCAAAATCTCGCCTTTCACAAGAATGGTGTTTGAAGGCGGACGCGTTGTCGTTGTCTCGGACGACGAGACCTTTGAAGTCTTAGAAATTGAACGTTTTCCGATTGACGAGCTGATCGAAAAGACGCAGCGGATCTATGGTCAGAAGTGGAAAAAGCGTCTCAGCGAAGATTTACCCGAAGTCCTGGGCAATTTGGATGTCGAACCGAAGCAGACAGTGCGTCTGAAACTGAGGGCAATCGACACGGGAGACATTGAGATCACCGAAAAGATGATGACGGAAGCCAATCGCCGGCAGCTTTACATCGACAACGAACACAACCAACCTGAAGTCGCCAAACGACTCGAGATGTCACAACTCAAGCGTGAGCCCTCCACCGACAGCGATCTCGAAAAAACCAAAAGCATCTTGCCACTTCATTGGGGTGGCACGACCTATGGCTTCCGTGTGACGATCGACAACGATGTCAAACACGAAGGCGATGCAAGCGCTTCGTTGGAAGCTCTCAACAAGGAGCGAGGTATGGGATTTGGAACCTTGGTGCAAGCGATCCGCGCGGATCGCTATGCCGGCAAACGCCTGAAATACAGCGGTTTCCTCAAGACCAAAGACGTTCGTAATGCCGGACTTTGGATGCGAATTGACTCGGAAGAACGCGGAACAGTCGCCTTCGACAACATGGTGTCCCGCCGAATCCAAGGCACCCAAGATTGGCAACAGGTGGAGATCGTCTTGGATGTTCCCAAAGACGCCACCATCATCACGTTCGGCGCGATCATGTCCAACAAAGGCCGGCTTTGGGCAGATGACCTGTCGCTCGATGTGGTCGATGAATCAGTGCCCGCCACTCAGCCCGAAATGAAACCCGTGAAGCAGGAAATCCAATCTCCCATGGGAATGGCGGACCAGCCTCAAAACCTCGACTTCGAAGAAGGCCCCGGGCATACCGTCTTTCGCGGAAGAAACGTTCGAGTCTTCAATCAAGCGAGCAATCAGTTTCGGCTCAATCGTCTCCCGGGCAACTCGCGTATCCGAAAAATGCAAGACGCTGTTGAGACCTACATGTCAACGCTGCAACCACCAAGTCAGTCACAGCCAGATAATCCTCAGAAGTGAGGCTTTGCACAACGGTTGATCATTGTCGCCTTTCGCTTAGCAAAAGCTGCGTCCCTCAACGCCACTTCTGCGGAGCAGAAGGCGACTATGGTTTGAACCGCTCCACTGCATCAACAGATGTTTCACTTGGACTGGAAAGCCTCATCAAAGTCGTTCTAGACGCCAGATGCGCCCCCGGCCAACGTGGAACCCACAACGCAACTTCATTCTGATACCGCAGGTAGTCTTCGCCGAAACGAAGCTTGAGATCGCGTTCTTCCACCGGTCGGACCAGCAGGTGCCACACGACCGCGCCGGTGAACGCGTAGGCAATCACGAACCAACTGCCCAAGTACCAACCCACGGCGATGCCTTGTCCGATCCCGGCAACCGCCATTGGGTTCCGGACCAAACGGTAAGGCCCCTCAACCACCAACTTTGACGCGGTGGCGGTTGGCAGCGGTGTTGCCTCGCCTCCAACGGACATGCTGATCCCGCTCCATAGCCCTAAGACCGATGCGACCAGAAATCCACCGATGGCCACCGGTTCTTGCAATGGATGCTGGAACCGTGTTACACCCATCGTGAGCTGCCATTCCAGCAACCCCATCGGCAGCACCCACAGGAACGTGCTCCAAAAGATCGCTGTCTGAGCAAGCGTGCAAACGATCGCTCGACGAGGCAACATGCACGTCGTTCGAATCGTGGCGGGCTGTCCGTCTCTGCCGTGAATGGTTGCCATGGCCAACGATAGGCCCGCCATGCTGATCATCAGTGACGAACCAACCCACGCCTCACCGGTCCAAGCACTGACCGCGACGCAAACCAAGGTGGGATACCAAACCGTCGCTGCAACCGACCAAACCGCGATGGATGCCCAAGCAGACTGCCTCATGACCAACAGGGCCGCCAAAGCCGAACCGGCAACGATCAATCCTCCGTCCGCCAATCCAAACACCCACAACGATTCCACCGGCCAACGTTCCGGCCAAAACCAACGGATGCTGGCGGGAAACAGGATCAGCATCCCCCACCAAATCAACGTACTCGCGGCCTGCACAACCAGATAACCGGCCACGATTCGACGTGCCCATCCGCCGTCCGACACTGTCGCGTTCTGCTGACGGCTGATGGTCGTGGGCGACTCCATCGATGGCTCGGGAACGGAAGAAATGAATGTGCTTTGCGGCAAAGGTGTCGTTTCGATGACCGCAAATTCGATCGAAACCTAACGTCATTTTGTCGCAGCAATGTCCAGCGGCCCGCGGTCACTCGCTTGTTCTGCCGAGCGTCCTGGCCGCTTCGAGAAACCGCGGTGCAGGCCATCTCGGTCCCCCAAAAGACCGTTTTCACTCGGCAAAACACTGGTAAACGCGGGGGAACGGCCACGATCGAGTCCTCTAAGGGACCGCAAATCCAAACCGGTTGGGTCAAACCAAGACCTGATTCGGCCGCCCCTCGGCGGACAACTCAGCACAAAAAAGCATCGAGCCAACGAAACCACTTCATTGACACCTCAAGACATTCCGATACATTGACCTGTGAGGTCGCGTCACCGGACCGGAGATTCGCGAGACTGGGGATCCCAAGTTCCAAACGGTGCCTCTCGTCACGACAAACACATCAAAACATCTCGACCTTTCCACTTTCTGTTGTTTTCGCGGTTGATGAACCATGTCCGGACTCGAGGTCCTATTCGGTTGCATCGTTGGATTCGCCTTGGGCTTGACCGGCGGAGGAGGCGGAATCTTTGCCGTCCCGTTGTTGGTGTACGGGCTTTCGATCGCTCCACGCGAAGCGGTTGGAATCTCGTTGGCTTCCGTTGGAGGAACCGCTTTGTCGGGTGCCGTCCCAAGATTGATTCGCGGTGAGGTGGAGCTGCGAACCGGATTGCTTTTCGCCATCTCGGGAATGCTGGGGGCTCCCGTTGGCAGCTACCTGTCGACGTTGGTTCCCGAGAACGTGCTTCTGATTTTGTTCGCTTGCCTGATGTGCGTTGTCGCTCATCGCATGTGGGTCAAAGCCGCTCACCCTCAGTTGGCAACCGGAACCTGCTCCACCGAAGGCAAACCAAGAGTCGATCGATCGGCGTGTCAGCGCGATGCCGACGGCCAGCTTCGATTGACCTCGCGTTGCGCCCGATTGTTGATCGTTGTCGGTTTGGTCACGGGAGTGCTGTCAGGTCTTTTCGGAGTCGGCGGTGGATTTGTGATTGTTCCCGCGTTGGTGCTCTTCAGCGGGATGGCCATTCACTCCGCGGTGGCAACGTCGTTGTTTGTGGTTGTCTTGATCAGCATCAGCGGTGTTTCCTCCCATTTGATCGCCGGCAATGAACTCTCAAGCACAACCGCCGCGTTATTCACAGCGGGTGGACTCGTTGGCATGCAATTTGGAGGCTTCGTCGCGAAACACCTTCATGGTTCCACGTTGCAGAAAACTTTCGCGATCGCGGTCATCGTGGTCGCATGCTTTGTCATTTTGAAATCGGTCGTTGCGTAAGTCCACCTGGACATCCTCACTTGGAGAGAAACCTATGTTGCTGAAATACTTTTACGACTCCAAATTGGCTCATGCCTCGTACATGGTCGGATGTCAAAAAACCCAAGAAGCAGTGATCGTGGATCCGGGGCGTCGAATCGAACGTTACCTCGAGATGGCAGAACGCGAAGGTCTGCAAATCACCGCCGTCGCGGAAACTCATATCCATGCGGATTACGTCTCCGGAGCCCGTGAACTGGCGGACCGAGTGGGTGCCAAGCTTTTTGTGTCCGACGCCGGCCCCCAGGATTGGAAGTACGAGTATGTGAGTGGCTATCCCCACCAACTCTTGACCGATGGCGATACATTTCGGATTGGCGAGATTGGATTCGAAACGATGCACACGCCCGGACACACTCCGGAGAGCCTCTCGTTCTTGTTGACGGATCGAGGTGGCGGCGCAGCGACACCAATGGGAATTTTCACCGGTGACTTCGTCTTCGTGGGATCGATCGGCCGCCCTGACTTGCTCGAGGAAGCCGCGGGAATGATGGACACGGCGGAACCGGGAGCAAGGGACTTGTTCGCCTCCATCAAACGATTTTTCGAATTGCCTGATCACTTACAGGTGTGGCCCGCCCACGGTGCCGGAAGTGCCTGCGGCAAAGGTCTGGGTGCGATCCCTTCCTCCACCGTCGGATACGAAAAACGCTACAACCCCGCGTTGCAGTTCGACGACGAAGAGGAATTCGTTCAGTACATCTTGGCCGACCAACCCGAAGCTCCGAAATACTTCGCGGTGATGAAACGAGTCAACAAGGAAGGCCCCAAAATCCTGGGCGCGGACCATCACCACGAGATGCTTTCACTGGACCGTTTGGATGACTCACTCGAAAACGGTGTGGTGGTCGATCTGCGATCGTCCGATGCGTTTGCAAACGAGCATGTGCCGGGATCCATCAACATCCCCATCGAAATGCTTTCGCCCTGGGCCGGCTGGTTGGTCGACTACGACAAACCTGTGTCTCTGATCTGCAAACCAGAGGAACTGGAGGAAGCCGCACGCGTTCTGCACGCGATCGGTTGCGATCACATTGCCGGCGGCTTCGATGCCTCCGCAATCTTAGGGAGCGGCCGGGCCACTGAATCTTATGAAACAGCAACCCCAGAAGATCTTGCCGACGCCATCCGAGGTGGCGAAGTCACTTTGATCGATGTCCGCTCGCAAGAGGAATGGGACGAAGGACACATTGAGCAAGCGACGCACCATTTCTTGGGCCGACTTCCTGACACCCTCGGGCAGATTCCCCGCGAGACCAAAGTGGTGACGCAATGCCGCAGCGGAGCCCGCGCCGCCATCGCAGCCAGTGTTCTGCAATCCAAAGGATACAAGGACGTCGCCAATTTGACCGGAGGCTACATGGCTTGGAAACAAGCGGAACTGCCCACCGTCCACCAACAGCCCGCTTCGTCAACTGCTTGATTGTGCCAAGCAAGCTGGAGCCTACACATTGTCACAACCAAACAACTCTGTGAGGCAAATGCTTGACACCTTTCTTCGACCTCCGACTTCCATTTGCTCCTTCCCCACTCAGGCCGCTCCAATGAACACCCCGTTGCGATTTTCTTTTGTCCTGCTTTCTACTTTGCTCCTTTCGGTTTCGTCCGCGGCACAAGAAAACACGCCAGGTTTTCGAGGTGGCCGAGGCCCCGGATTCGGACAGGGCATGGGACGGGGGCCGCGAGGGGGTCGCGGAATGGGGCCCGGTCGGGCTGCTGGCAACGAGTCACCTCACGCGGACAACCAACACGGCCACGACGAACGTCATGATGCCGACCACGAGGTGTTTCAATACCTCCTGCAAAACCACGACAAGATCAAACGCACCGTGAAGGAGCTTCCCAACGGTGTGGAGACCCTGACGCAATCCGACGTTCCAGACATTGCAGATAAGATCAAGGAACATGTGCACTGGATGGAGGATCGCATTGAGAACACAAATCCGATCCGGATGCGTGATCCGTTGTTTGCCGAATTGTTTCAACACACGGACAAGATTCAGATGAGACACGAAGAGACGGAAACGGGGGTGCGTGTCATTGAAACGTCCGACGATCCTTACGTGGCCGACCTGATCCAAGCCCACGCGAAGGTGGTCTCGGGCTTTGTCGAACGAGGTTTTGCGGAGGCGATGAAGAACCACGCCGTACCTGGTAAACCAGCTCGTGATTTCAAAACGACTGCGACTCCCGCGATTGCAGGTGTCGGCGAGATTGTCCGCTTACCCGATGCGTCCCAGCAACCTCGACCAGGAACCAAACTCTTGGTCGATCTGACTCGGGGAGCCAACCCGAACGACGTCAATCCGGCACTGAAGAAACTTGCGAAGTACCTCAACATCTGGGCAGGTGCGGGAGAGGAACCCGCCAGCCTTCAATTGGCGGTGGTGTTCCACGGTGACGCAACGCTTGTCGTTCTCGAACCAGGTGCCTACGCGGCCAAGTTCCAAACCGATGACAATCCGAATCTCTCGTTACTGCGAAAACTTCACGAGGCCGGAGTGGACATGTATGTCTGTGGCCAATCGTTGATTTCGAGTGGCGGTCAACCCGATGAGGTGGTCGTGTTCGTGGAAACCGCAGTTTCAGCCGTGACTTCCGTTGCCAACCTGCAAGCGGACGGCTTCGCTTACCTCCCGCTCGGGAATTGAGACACCGAGATATTGAATGAGGAGACAACCCATGACACTCAAAACAACACTTCTTCCCGCAGGCATCTCGCTCGTCTTAGTTTGGACAATCGGATGTCGCCCCGCATCGCAGGCCACCTCGTCCAACACGCAGTCCGCCGACCAATCCGACATTGTGATTGCCGCGGATCAGGTCCCCAGCGAAGCGAATCGACAAGCCATGCTGCAAGCCAAAGACGACCTCTTTCAAAGCCTGTCGGGACGTTTGAAAGAAGTCATGAGTGGCCAAGGACCGACCGCGGCCATTTCAGTTTGCAAAAACGAGGCGACTCAGATCGCAAAGGAAGTCAGTGAGAAACACGGATTGCAGATTGGACGCACCGGCGTGCGTTTGAGAAACCCGAACAACCAACCGCCGAAGTGGGCGAAAGAACTGACAGACAACCAGGTCGATGAACCAACGTTCGTTTCCCTCAGCAATGGCAACGCCGCGGCGCTGCTTCCAATCAAGTTGCAATCACAATGTCTGATGTGCCACGGCCCCCGCGACGAAATCGCTCCAATCATCCAAGAACAACTGACCAAGCTCTACCCGGACGATCGGGCGACGGGCTTTCGTGAAGGAGAACTCCGCGGTTGGTTTTGGGTGGAGATGCCAACAAGCTAAATTCAAACTCACAAACTGTCTGCTCGCTTCAGTCGACATTCCTGCTTTCTTAAGACACTCAACCAATGCACTTACGACCGACCTCATTCTTCTTCGTGGCAACCATGGTGTTGCCGTTTTTGGCCTCCAATGAGGCTCATGCTCAACTGGGTGGCTTGTTCGGTGGTGGCCCAAAAATCGAAACGGTCGACACCAGCACGGTCGCCAAAATGCTTGCGTCACAACGTGCGGCAGAAAAGGAAGCGAAGGAAGCTCGGAAACCCTCTCCCGCCGCGAATTTTGTTTTGGTCGATGTGCGAAGCGAGGCCGAGGTCAACGTCTCTGTGATTCCAGGTGCCATCACGAAGCGGGAATTCGAACAGAACCGCGAAAAGTACTCGGGCCGAGTGGTCATTCCTTACTGCACCGTGGGTGGTCGCAGTGGTGCTTATGCCAAACAACTCGCCAAAGAAAATGTGTCCGTCAAAAACTACAAGGGCAGCATTCTAAAATGGATCGACGCAGAATTGCCGCTGGTGACACTGGACGGGAAACCCACCCATCGCGTGCATACCTATAGCGATCGCTACAAGGTTCCGTCGAAGTACGAACAAGTCACGCAATGAGTTCCTCACGGCGACAACTCGTCCTGCTTGGAATCGGACACACCAATGCCCATGTCGTTCGCCAGTGGCAATCGGATCCCATTCCGAATTGCGATTTGGTTTGCATCAGCAAATTTCCGACGGCAACTTACTCAGGCATGCTGCCCGGAACCCTGGGAAATCAGTTCAACGATGCGGAGTGGCGGATTGATTTATCCACGCTCTGCGAACGAGCCGGGGCGAAACTGATTTTGGCCGCCACCAACGGCCTGGACCTCGACATGGGCTTGGTGAAATTCGAGAGTCACGAGAGCGTTCGCTTTGATGCCTTGTCGATCGGTGTCGGATCGATGCCCGCTGGTTGGTCGGAACATGCCGACCAACCTTCGATGGTGCCCATCAAACCGATGCAAACCTTTTTGCAACGTCTTGATACGCGACTGACCGAACGCCCCATCGCGGACGGCCGCCCCATGCAAATCGCCATCGTCGGTGGCGGCGTTGCCAGCGTTGAAATCGCCTTCTGTTTGCTGCAGCGATTGCGAAGCCGGTTTGAAACATATCCGTTTTCAATCACGATTTACACCAGCGACTCGAGTGTCGCCGGCGGAATGACAGCGGCCAGCGTTCGCAAAATCGAACGACTGCTTTCCACACGTGGCATCCAGGTGGTACCGAATCAACGTGTCACCAACGTCGCGGAAGCCAATCTTGTTTTGGAAAATGGTCAGACTCATTTGGCGGACGTTGTCATTTGGGCAACCGGTGCCACCGCACCACCCGTGCTGAAAAAGCTCGGCTTGGAATGGGACGATCGCGGTTTTGTCGCCACCTCGGACACGCTGCAATCATTGACCGATCCGCGCATCTTCGCCGTGGGCGACGCTGGGACGATCTTGGAATCACCTGCTCCCAAAGCAGGTGTCTATGCCGTTCGACAAAGCCCGATTCTGTCGCACAACCTGCGGGCATTCTTTGCCAATGAATCGATGCAACGTTTCGAACCGCAGTCCAACTTTTTGAAGTTGCTCAACACCGGCGATGGCAAAGCCCTGTTGGAATACGGTCGGATCACCGTGCACGCCAAGTGGTGCTGGTACTTGAAAAATTGGATTGACCAACGTTTCATTCGTCAGTTCCAAGAGTCGCAGCAAGAATCACGCATTCAGTAATCACCACGTTCTCGGCTGCGACGGTTAAGATACGGCAGTTCGTTTCTTGATCCGTTGCTTCGTTCCGTGCCAACAGGGAGGATGTCCGATGCGACACGACGTGTTGTCCACCGCCATGGTTGTCATCACGGTCTGCTTGATTTCGACACTCTGCGTTGCAACCTCCATCCAAGCTCAGTCCCAACCAGCCATTCAATGGGTCGAAACAAGCCAACTCCCCAAGGGACAGGGATTCGCGGCTCGCTTCGTTGCCGATCGAAACATCGCCAGCCACGAAGACGTCCTCTTTGCCGACGATTTCGAAACAGGTGAGCTGGGTGCGAAATGGGACGACATCAGCAACCGAGCCCATGCGCTCGCCTATGTGCCCCCGTCCGGTGATTTGTCGTTGCTCGGTGAACGATCGTTGCAAGTCTCGGCGAAGTTGAACGAAAACACCGGGGGCGGCTTCACCAAATGGTTTGCTTCCACCGACCGTTTGTTCATTCGCTTCTACACAAAATTTGATGCGAACTGCGACTACGTGCATCACTTCTGCACGCTCCGCGCGAACAAGTCTTTGCAGGGGAAAGAACGTTGGAGCGGCTTTGGAGGTGCTGGTTTGTTGCCCGATGGCGACGAACGTTTTTCCACCGCGATTGAACCGTGGGGGAACTGGGGCAAATGGCAGCCTCCGGGACGCTGGAACTTCTACAGCTATTGGCACACGATGAAACCAAGCCCTGATGGAAAGTATTGGGGCAACGGCTTCCGTCCCGAAGAGCAACCGAAAATCGAGCGTGGACATTGGATCTGTGTTGAATTCATGCTTCAACACAACACGCCCGGCGAAGAGGACGGCGAGCAGGCATACTGGATCGACGGCGAACTCCGAGGCCATTGGCGAGGCTTCAATTGGCGAACCAATCCCTCGCTGCTGGCCAACGCGTTCACACTGGAAAGCTATGTGACCGATCGCTGGACTCAGCAGACTCACAACACGGTCTTCTTCGACAATGTGGTGATTGCGAAGCAGTACATTGGACCGTCGGGAGCTCCCAAGTGAAACGTTCGGTATGGCTCACCTACTCGCGGTCTCAGCTTCGAAACAACAGGCGGTGCAGGCAATGAAGTTGCAACCTCAGTCCGATACCCGAGACCGCCGGCAGTTCATCCAGGCTTCGGCCTGGGGCGCCGCATCGCTTCTTGCTTCTGCGAAATCAGCCAGCCTCGCTGCCAACCCGTTGCAACTGATTCGCTCTGAAGGGGTGAAGATCCTTCTGCCACGCAATCGCGTGCCGTTGTCATTCATCATCGATGACTCGACTTGCTTGGTGAACATGGGGCACTTTTGCAATCCACAGTTTGCCACGGCTTGGCCGAAACGCTCGGAGTACCAAAAGCCCTGGAGGGCTTGGCCGCGCGAGATCCCCGACACCTTCGTTCGCCGGTTTGGTCAGTGGTGCATGCAACACGGCGTCAAAGGCAAATACAGCATCGTGCCGTATCCGGCTTGTGTGGGATGGCTCGACAGGGAACTGCCGGGCTGGTCACGGACTGAGCTGCAATCCAGTCTGAAAACCGTTCGAGAATGGATGGTGCCTCACTGGGACATTCATCCCGAGATGCTCACACACACCCGAGTGATCGACCTCAAAACGGGCAGACCAATGGACGAGATCAGCTCAGCCACCATGGAAAACTCGTTCCCGCAACGAAAGATCAGCGTTGATCACTTGGCCTCTTACCTGGCCTACGCGTTACGCATCTTGAAAAACTGCGACTTGCCTTGCGAAGGCATCACAACTCCCGGTGGTTTTGGCAATGCGATGAAGGCTGAACTTCCCATCGCGGTCGACCAAGCTGTTCGCGATGTGTACGGCGTCGAGTTACCTCACTACTTCAAGTACGTCGTGTCCGATGACCAAAGCACCGAACCAAGGCTCGAACATTTAAGAAACGCCGGAACCGATGATGTACGCGTCACCGTCAATGTTCCTGCTGGAACGGGCGATTGGTTCGGTGGTTGGCAAGGCGATGTGTTGTCGGAACCAGATCGCTACTGCAACCAAGACGCGACCTCCGGCCGTATGGTCGAACTGATTGAGCGACGCCAACCCGCGGTGATGCTCTGTCACTGGCCGGGGATGTACAGCAACGGCAGTGAAGAAGGTTTCGATGCGTTCAAGCGAGTCGTTGTTTCCTTGGCCTCAAGATTCGCCAATGAGACCATGTGGATGAAGGTCAGTGAAATTGGACGCTATTGGGCCGCGAAAGAACTGACCCAAATTGAGTCAACTGACAACGGCCTAAATTTGAAAGCCCCATTCGCGACGAACGATTTCACCATCGAAATCAATGGCGCAACTGGCCCGGTCGCCATCCAACAAGGCGAAGAGCAAACCATGCTTCAAGAAGTCGCATCCCCCGCAGCACTGACGGCGGGAACCTGGCACGCCAAACAGCAATCCATCATCGCCTGTTTCAATCTCCCCAAAGGCAACTCACGCGTTGCCTTTTCAGCAACTGCGTTGCTAACAAAAGAATCCAACTCACGTTGACGCGGATACCAGGCACGAAAAAGCCGACGCCGGAATGATCCAGTGTCGGCTTTTGATTCGGTCGTGAATGACGTGTAGCTGTCAAATTCTCTGAAGTTGAACAAACCACACCTCCCTCAAACCGACTCTCCTCCACTTTCTTGCGGGGATGGTGCTTGCGCGGGGATCGGCGGGCCCAATTTCGGGCCGTTCTTGTTCCCACTTGAGTCGCATCGCGTTTTCGTCGTCTTTTGCAAGGCGTACCGTCGCTACCGAGCAAAAAACCAATTGATTTTTGTATCACAAATGAAACAATTAAAGAGCTATCGATGAGTTGCGGTTTCCTGCCCAATTTGCGAATCAGCTCCTCCATATGACGCGGACCTGTCGCCATGAGCCTTCCAGAAATCGTCGCCCGCATTCAAGAACGAAAACGAGACCTCGACATCTCTGTTTCGGATCTTGCGCGTCGCAGCGGTGTTTCGCAGGCCACGGTCATTCGGATTCTCGGTGGTGAGGACCAAGAATTCTCTTTCGCAAAGTTGCAGGCCATTCTGCTCGCGTTGGGCATCTCTTTCGATCTAACAGAGATTCCTGCTGAGCAATTCCGAGACCAGATTGCGACTGCAAAAGCCAAACGTTTGATTGCACTCACGCAGGGTAATGTGGCTCTCGAGTCACAAGCTGTCTCGCAGGCTTCGGCTCAATCGCATCTCGAAGAAGCAAAAGCTCGCATTGTTTCGTCCAGTCGAAAACTGTGGGCGTCATGAATGCTGGTAGTGGCGAGAGTACGGGGCTTGGTTCGAGCGGGAAGGATGACGACGCGCCGTTTGATGGATCAGGGCTCAAGCTCAAGACGGTCAAGACAAGGCGCGAGCTCACCGAAGTCGAGTTTGCATCGATCCTTCGCGTAACGGAGAAATACCTCCTATCGAAACCATCCCGGAAGATCGCGTCGTTCAATTTTGACTGGCTTCTAGGACTCCATCAGGAAATGCTTGGTTCAATTTGGAGCTGGGAGGCGAGATCCGATCGACTGAAAAGAACATCGGAGTGAGCCCCAATATCATCGCCGCGGAACTCGGCGTTATTTCGATGGAGTCCGACAAAAGACACAACGAAACGGGCGCTCTCGTGATCGCAACCGCCGCTGAGTTTCATCATCGCGTGGTTTGGGTTCATCCCTTTGAAGATGGCAATGGTCGATGGGCTCGACTATTGGCAAACATCTGGCTGATGCAACATGACCAACCAGCAACACTCTGGCCGGCGACCGACTTGCGAAACAAAGAGAGTCCGATTCGCGACGAGTACATTGCTGCAATCAAAGCAACTGACTCGCGAAACTATGGACCGCTGATTGACTTACACCAAAAGTTCAGCGAGTGACAGCGTCACCCAATGGAGCCAAAGAATAACTATGTCGAGTTTCGCTCCCACTCAAGGTCGCTACCTTTCGTTCATACTGGCCTACACCGAGGGATTCGGTTTGCCGCCCGCCGAATCAAAAATCGCGGACGCGTTGAAACCCTCGACGTAAAGCTCGCCAATTTTCACGAAGCCATCCAAACTGCGATATGTTGGACCACTTCTCATCTTCACGCGTACGAGATTGGCAGAGTCCTCTACACCGATCCGAGAATGCTGGACGATGTGTTTCCCGATCCATCCGAGAAACGCACTGCGCCGGTGCAACTTTTTCAACAAGCAAAGACCGTCTTGTCGACATCCAAGCATCTCAACAACGAACCGATCAGCGAGCAGGTTGATCTAAATCCACAACAAGTCAGCGTCTGCCGCAAGCGATGGCGGGACAATTGGCAACGATTGATCTCCGTCGAATGCTCCGAGTCGTTACGAGAACTCAAGAGACAGATTGAAACACTGTTGGCTGACCTGCCTCGACCGGTCATGCCGTCTCGCTTCACAGCCGAGCAGCAAGCGGCGATCGTTTCGAATGCCTGTGAAGATCCGAGGCAATGGGATCTTCGAACCGACGTTGCTTGCGGTTCAAGCTGTCTCGATTCAAATCTCAATCCACATAGAAAACTGGCCTCCCAATGAGTGAGTCGTACGAGCCACCGACGGGTGAAGAACTTTCAACAGTTGATGTGGCAGACTGTGAATACACGTCCGGGTTGATTGAAATTGACGGCCTCATTTCAGAATCAGGCCAAGGCGGCTGGCCTGGGGAAGGTCGCTACACCGTTCACTCGTTCACCATGGCGGCATGGCGGAGGACAGGACAATCGGTGCGAAACGAAACCTTACTCCTGCTTCGGCCAGTGCCAGAGACAGCATCGTATTTCGGTGACTTTCAAGCGGGCACGTTGCACCGTTTTGAAGTCTTGTTGTCGGTCGACCAAACCCGTGCAATCGTGTCCAAAATCGTCGAAGAGAACATCAAGGACGACGAACTGGAAGCGATCGCAATTGAACTCGCGCGTCCAGTCGTGTTGCAAACGGAAAGGTTCGGTGAACTGACTTTGAATCGCAGCATCCATTGGTTCGAAGGTGTCGCGAATTGGAACAGTCAGGAAGTCGAAATCTCGCTTGAGACCGACGAGGATTTAGACATCACCAACCAACTCGAAACCGCGGAAACACTTTTCGCAAACGCAGCCGAATGGCAAGAGAAAATCAACGCGTTCGCTGTCGCCGAGAAACTAGAGCTTGCAAACGATTGGCAAGAAAAGGGACAGAAGTTGGATGCAGATGAATTCCTCCAACGGATGTCGCTGAACTCAATCACGATCAAACCGGACGGTGAGTTCGAGTTTTGGCACGACGACGGCGACATTTTTTTTGGCCATTCCATTCAGATCAGTGGTTCTCTGACGCAGGGATTGACTGATTCGGACATCCCCGGATAGGAGACGTCGTTGATGAACTCATTTGAGCAAATCTGGGAATCATCCCGGGACAACGCTTACTCCTGGGGCTACCCAGTGGTGGTTGGCAGCGGCGTTTGCATGCTCATCATATTATCGGTCATTCGGAATGATGCGTTCCGCCGTTTGCTAAAGCTGGCTGTCATCTTTGGATTGGCCATCCTAGCAACCTATTGGTCGGCTTCAGAAATTCATGAAAAGTGGCGAATCAGAGGTGACTGGGCAGACACACATCCGGAACAGATGACACCCGAAGGCTACGAAGCACTGACCATCGACGGCGCCAATCGTGCTTTAGGCCCTTTGATCTACGGTTTTCAGGCGTTCCTAATATTCGGCATCGCCGCACTGATCTTGTTCGTCATCCGGGCCTCGAAAGACAAGGCGTCCTCAGCAGCGATTTCTATTACTACGCCTGCAGTTGAAACCGAACCGGTGAAGGAAAGAGGAGAAAGTCTTCACCCGGACAACCCATATCACCCACCAGCATCGTGACTTCGACGTCTGCGATACAACACGATCGCGAATAGCTTCACCGAGCGAGAATCTTGCAGCTTGATTGACGACCAGGTTCGTCCCTCATTCGAGCAGAGATCAAAAACTGTTTTCGAGCGTGACTTCGTCCAAAGGCAATTGGCCAGGTTTGGGCCACGGGTCTTGGGTGCCTTTTCCGATGGCGACCATGGGCCCCATCACGTGGTCGTCGGGGAGGTTGATCAGTTTGGCAACTGCTTCGATGTCAAAGCCGATCATCGGGCAAGACTGATAGCCCATGCCCTGAGCGGCCAGCATCATCGTTTGCATCGCGATGCCGATGGAGCGTTGAGCTTCGTCACGCTGCAACCATTCGCGTCCATCATGAAACGGCCCCATCCAACTCACCAACATCTCCGCGACTTCCTTTGGTGCGTTGGCGAAGTAGCGTGAGGGTTCCTTATTCCACGCCTTCATGTCGGCGGTGAAGAGAACCAGCAGCGACGCGTCGGTCATTTGGGACTGATCGTTTCCATGCTCCGTGCGGATCTTTGCCCTCAGGTCTGGGTCACGCAAGATCACAAACCGCCAGTGCTGGATGTTGAAACTGGTGGGGGACAGCAGCGTCGTTTCCAACAGTTCTTTCTCCTCCGCCGCGGTCATTTTGTGATTGGCGTCGAAGTGCTTCACGGCCCGACGGTTGAAGATGGCGTCTTTCACTTGCATGTCTTTGACTCGAAAGAGAACTGCTCTGGGAACCTCCAAGAGATGGTTCCAAAACGCAAACCCCCGCCACTCTCGCGGGCGATCCACCCGTTGCTCTCAAAAGGTCCCGACTCGCGTTAACGCGGAAACAGAGAAACGAAAAAAGCCGACGCCGGAATGATCCGATGTCGGCTTTTGATTCGGTCGTGAATGACGTGCAGCAGTCAAATTCACTGAAGTTGTGGGCGACCGGCGGTTTTCAAACTCTTGTGGGATTCTAACCGTTGGTCAGAACACTTGGCAGATTATGTAGTGATTTTCTCTTAGGAATTGCTCGATCTCGGGGATCGGTTTGTTCGTTACCGTTCCTTGGTGGGGTGAATATTTTTTTGATTGGCTTGAATTCTACTTTGGCGCGCAGGCGAACGGTAGGACGGCATAGGTAACCGGGGAGGGAGCGTTTGGTTGCTCCCGGTTGCTTGTCGTTCTTTCAAAGGGTTGCGTGTGGGTAAGTCGGATTTTGATGTGGCTGAGTTGTCGCCAGATGCGCGACGACGGGCTGTGGCTGAGTTGCTTGGTCGCGGTGTGGGGCGATGGAAACGGTTTTGCCTGGAAGCTGTTTCGGGAACTCTTGAAGACTCTTTGGGAAAACGGCTTGAGGCGGGTCGGTTTCCAGGGCTCTCTGTGACGGACGCGGTTTCTGAGCGGCAGATGACCGCGGCCGAATCCATTCCTTCTTTCACAGAGGTACCCATTCATGAGTGATGCAAGACGCAGCAATATCGCTGCCATTCTTTCGCGTGCATTGACTCGATGCCGGACCAAGGCAGAACAATCTTCGACGCAATGTGCGATCTACACTCGCCAGTCGAATCAAGTTGACGTCGAACAAGATTCCGATTCGCTCGACAAAAATGATATGTCGATCGTCTCCGAAACGGAGCAAGCTAACACGGAGGTGAGCCGATGACGGATGAAACTCGACTGGCGGTTGCCGCGCTTGAGGACAAGACAGTCAATGAACTGCGATCGCTCTACGAAGAAGTGTTTGATGAAGTTTGTCGCAGTCGCCACAAGAAGTATTTGGTGCGACGAATCGCTTGGCGGCTGCAAGCGTTGGACGAAGGCGGGCTGAGCAACGAAGCGAAGCAGAAGGCTCGAGAGTTGGCGGCAACATCGGATCTTCGTATGACGGCTCCACGCGAAGAAGTTCTGGACAACGTTCGTCGGGCCACGCCGGAGGAAGATGGGTACGTCGACTGGGATCCTCGCTTGCCACCGCCGGGCAGCTTTCTGGAGCGGCGATACAAGGGCCAGATGGTTCGGGTGCTCGTATTGACGGACGGATTTGAGTACGAGGGCAAACGGTTTCGTTCGTTGTCGAAAGTCGCTGGCGAGATCACCGGGGTCAGCTACAACGGATTCCTCTTCTTTCGGCTCGGAAGGAGACAGAAATGAAAAAGAAAACGGAATCTGAACGGCGGATCATTCGGTGCGCGATTTACACTCGTAAGTCGACTGAGGAAGGACTCGATCAAGAATTCAATTCGTTGGACGCCCAGCGTGAAGCCGGCGAGAACTTCATCGCCAGTCAATCGCAAGAGGGCTGGAAGGTCATTTCGACGAGGTACGACGATGGCGGCTACTCGGGCGGCAACGTTGACCGGCCCGCGATGAAACGATTGCTGGAGGATATCGCGGCGGGCAAGATTGATTGCGTGGTCGTGTATAAGGTCGACCGATTGAGTCGTAGCTTGCTGGACTTCTCGAAGATCATGGAAACGTTCGACAACCATGGCGTGTCGTTCGTTTCGGTGACGCAGCAGTTCAATACGACGCACTCGATGGGTCGGTTGACGTTGAATATTCTTCTTTCGTTCGCACAATTCGAGCGAGAGATCATCGGCGAGCGGATTCGCGACAAGATCGCGGCTCAGCGACGGCGTGGTAAATGGGCAGGCGGTATCCCGGTGCTGGGCTACGACGTCGACCGATCCGGGCCAAGCCCGAAGTTGGTGGTCAACGCGGACGAGGCGGCGAAGGTGCGGCGTATTTTTGGCTTGTACCTCGAGATGGAGTCGATGACGCCGGTGGTCGAAGAACTTGACCGTCGTGGATGGTGCTTGAAGTCTTGGAAAACGAAATCGGGAAAGACGAGAGGCGGCAAGCCGTTTGATAAATCGTCGCTGCACACAATGTTGACCAACCAAACCTACATTGGTCGGATCAAGCATAAGACGCAGACGTTCAAGGGTGAGCACACGCCGATCATTGACCAGAAGTTGTTCGACGATGTCGCGGCGATGATGCGTAGTCACGCTCGCGGCGGCGGCAATCACTTGGTCAACAAGTATCAGGCGTTGTTGAAAGGTTTGATCTATTGCCCGGCGTGCAACTACTCAATGGTTCACAACGTCGCTCGCCGCCGGTCGAAAGTGTACCGCTACTACACGTGTGTGACGGCAATCAAACGCGGGCGGAAGTATTGTCCGTCACCCTCGTTGCCAGCGGCTGATATCGAGGCCGCTGTGGTCGACCAGATTCGCTGCATCGCGGATGATCCAGGTTTGCGCCGCGATGTGCTGGAACAGTCGAGCAAACGTTGTGAAGCGGAGTTGGCGGAGTTGACTACCCAACGAACGCAGCTCACCCAACGGTTGAATCACCAGCACGAGCAGATGAAACATGTGAGCAATTCGACGGATGCCGGGTCTGGCGATTCAGAGCGATTGGCCGCATTGCACCAGGAGGTCGCCGGCATTATCGAGTCGCTTGAAATCGTTAACGGCGAGATCGAACGTTTGACTGCGGAACAGATCGACGAGCGTGATGTGAACGCCGCCTTTGCAGATTTTGGCAACGTCTGGAATGAGCTGAACACTCGCGAGAAGTCGGCGGTGCTGACGTTGCTGATCAGTCGGATTGAATTCGACGCAGACGAAAGCTCGCTTTCGATTTCGATGCACCCGGCGGGCATCAAAGCCTTTTCCGCCGAAGCGACCGAACAACAACAGGAGACGAATTCATGATTACGGTCAAATGTAAGGTCAACGTGAACCTGAAGAAACCCGCCAAGAAGAAGGCGGAATCGGCCGACGAACCGCCGGTGAAAAGGCGCGGAAAGGTTCCCAGGATTTCTCGCTTGATGGCGCTCGCGATTCGTATGGACGAGATGCTGCGGCGTGGCGAGGCACAGGACACGATCGAACTTGCCGAGTTGGGCAAAGTCTCGCAGCCCCGTCTCACTCAAATTCTGAGCCTATCGCTGCTCGCACCCGAGATTCAAGAAGCGTTGCTCTACCTGCCCCGCGAAATGACGGGGCGTTCCAAAATTCACGAAAGGAACTTGCGTCCGATTACAAAGCAACTGTGTTGGGTCAAGCAGCGTGAAATGTGGAGCGATCTGATTCGCTCAGTCGGTCCGGCGGCGAAAGATGTTTGACGCCATATTTAGAACGCCGGTGGCGTGATTCCCTTGGCTTTGAGGGCGGCTAGGTATTTGTCTGGTTCGGCGACCAACTTTTTGGCACAGCCGGGGCAGCAGATGTAGACAGCTTTTCCATTGACATTGACCTTGCCTGGGACGCCCATGCCGCCCAGCGGTTCGTCCATCACGGGACAGGTTTTCTGTGCGGCGATTGCGGCAGCATCGGCAAGCGTCGATTTGAAAACGCCCTCGCGGACTTGTTCGCCTTTGGCGGTGTAGTACTTGGTGAGGTACTGGTCGGGTGAGGCTTCGACTTTCTTCGTGCAGCCCGCACAGCAGACGAAGAGTGACTTGTCACCGATTGTGATCTTGGGTGGCTTGCCCATGCTGCCGAGCGGTTGGCCGCTGACGGGGCACGTGGCTTGAAGGCTGATGAGGAGTTCGTCAGAGAGCTTACCGCTGGCGAGTTTGCCCATCGCATGGAAGACCAGAGGCTGGCTTCCGATGTTGGTGATCTCGACGTTGATGTGCAACGGTCGATCGACGACTTTAGACAGGTCGATGCCGACGCCGATTGCTAGGTTTTTGAGCGTTTTGAGTTCGTAGGCGTATTCCTTTTCGCTGTCGCCGACTCGCAGTTTCAGTGTGCCGGTCGCGTCGGGCGGGGCGATCGGTTGGTCGTTCTTGCCAAGGATCATGAACATGATGCCTTTGTCGGCGATCACGGTTTCAACGCGGCGGTCGCCAACGGTTTGCACAGTGCCACCGTGCGGGCCAGTTGCCGCAGTGGCGTGACTGTGCCCAGCGTGGTCGTGTCCGGAGTGGACGTCCTGCGCGGTCGCGAGTTGGGGCGACGCGAACAGTGTGGCCGCGACAATTGCAGTGAGAATGCGAAGTTTCATTGAAATAGTTCTTTGAAAATAGTGATGGTACAGGGTGATGAACGTGGGGCTACTGATTCAACTTGGCGAGGTACTTGTCTGGGTCGGCGAGCAGCTTGTCTTTGCAGCCGTCGCAGCAAATCCACACTGACTTGCCGTTCACATCGACCTTTTCAGGGGCTCCCATCGTTCCAAGCATCTCGCCGCTGACGGGGCACATGTGTTGGGCCATGGCGGACTTGTGATCTTCCGGCGATAGCTCTTTCAAGCCCGCCATCATCTTGGCCATTGGCGAATCGGAATCTGCGGTGGCGTGGTCGCCGTGATCGTGATCGGCGTGGTCGCCATGGTCATGGTCTGCGTGGTCCTCGGCCGTGTCGCTGGCGGGAGTCGCGGGTGGCGTCACAGGATCGGATTCGGGCGAGTTGCAGCCGAAAATGCCGAGAATGAGCAACCCGCCGAGTAGAAACGGGATGAATTTCGTGAGTCGCATGGGGTTTTGCCTTCGCGGATGAGGAGGGCGAATTTTTCGATTGACGTGCATTTGGATACTTGGGCGGTCGCTTTCTTCACGCCGTGCGGAAAGAATTCTGCAAATTCACTGAAATGCGTGAATAAACACGTACTTCGGGCATCAAAAACACATCAGCAGAAGCGTCTCCCAGAGAATGAGTGGGTTATGTCAACCAACGATTGCAAAACTGTGCAGCCAGACCTGTCGGCTTATCACGACGGCGAGCTTGCGGCTGGACGAGCGGCAACGGTGGCGAAACACGTTGAGTCATGCGAATCGTGTGCGGCAGAGCTGAGTTCGTTCAGGTCAATCGGGTCGAATTTCGCTCAAACGCCCATCCCAGCAAAGCCGTCTAGTCTGTGGCAGCGAATTGAGCGTGAATTGCCGACGGCCGTTGAGCCGGTGACACTGTCGCGACGGTTTAGCGTTTGGATTCGCGAGTCGCCGTATGGCGCGGGGCTGGTGTCGATGGCCGCGTCCGTTTTGGTTCTATTGGGTGCAGGTCTGTGGTACGGCGGCGGCAACAATCACAACATGGCCAGCAGTGGTGCGATGGCGACGCACGGCACCGATGGACATTCGCCTGATGGTGAGATGTCAGCCGAACACATGGTCGAGTTCGCTGGCGTGATGGACGAATACTTGCAGAAGCTGCCCAGCGATCCAGACGCAGCGGAACGAATGCTGCTTACCAAGTACGACGGTGAGAAAGTCGACGCGGACGGAGCAGTTAAGTTGGTCGGCTATCGACCGATCGTCTCGGGCGGATTGCCCGAGGGATATTCGTTGGCATCAACCAGCGTCTTGAAAATGCCTTGTTGCACGTGCGTAAAGGCGGTTTGCAAACGCAACGACGGTTCGACGTTGGTTCTATTTGAACACGACGACGAAGAGACGGCTTGGTTTGGCGATCGCCGCCAAAGCATGGCAACGTGCGGCGACAAAGATTGCTGCCTCGTCGATCTCGATTCCAGCATCGCGGCAACTTGGAAGCAAGGCACTCGAAGCGTCACCGCCGTCGGTGTTCGCGACCAAGATGAAGTGGCGAAGCTGGTGACCTGGTTAGACAAATCCTAAAGCGAACTCATGAACGAATTCTTCAAACAACACCGCGGGAAACTCTGGATTGCACAAGCGGTGGCGTTTGTGCTGCTCGGTGTCTTCGTCGCTTCTTGGTTTGGCGGCGGCTCGGATGAGCCGAATGTGTCCTCGAATTCCGGTACGTCGAATTCGGAGGCCATGCAAGGGAAACCGTCGATTTGGACTTGTTCGATGCATCCGCAAATCCGTCGCGATGGTCCGGGCAGTTGTCCGATCTGCGGGATGGACTTGGTTCCGGTCAGAGAATCGGCCGACGGTGTTCGCACCGTTTCGATCAGCTCTGAGATCAAGAGCCTAATGAACGTTCAGGTCAGCCCCGTGCGTCGGCAATACGTGACGGCCGATGTTCGGATGGTGGGCAAGATCGAGTACGACGAAACACGACTTGCCCACATCACGGCTTGGGTTCCCGGCAGGCTCGAACGCATGTTCGTTGACTATACGGGCGTCGAAGTCAACAAGGGCGACCACATGGTGCAAATCTACAGCGAGGCACTCTACACCGCACAGGAAGAGTTGCTTGCCGCCACTCGGCGGGACCGGCCGCAAAGCTCATCGCGTTTCATCGAACCACTCGATCTTGCCGAATCCGCTCGCGAGAAATTGCGGTTGCTGGGACTGACGCCAGAACAGATTCAGACAATCGAGCAACGTGGTAAGTCATCCGAAACCGTAACGATCTATTCGCCGGTCGGCGGCGTGGTCGTCGGCAAGTTGAAACAAGAAGGTGATCGCGTACAGACCGGCGACCGCATCTACACTGTCGCTGATTTGAACCACTTGTGGGTTCAAATGGATGCTTACGAATCGGACCTAGCTTGGTTGCGATACGGGCAAGACGTCGAGTTCACGACCGAAGCTTATCCGGGCGAGGTTTTTCACGGACGCATCGCGTTCATCGACCCGGTGTTGAACGAAGATACGCGAACAGTGAAGGTTCGCGTGAACGTCAGCAACGATGACGGCCGACTGAAGCCGGAGATGTTCGTGCGGGCGATCGTGAAGAGCAACGTCGCGGCGGGCGGCCGAGTGCTTGATGCGTCGTTAGCTGGAAAGTGGATCAGCCCGATGCATCCCGAGATCGTGAAAGATCAACCGGGCGACTGCGACATTTGCGGGATGCCATTGGTACGGGCCGAATCATTGGGCTATGTCACTGCGGAACCGACCGATGCTGCGAAGCCGTTGATCGTACCGACGTCAGCGGTGTTGCTAACCGGCACACGAGCGATCGTCTACGTTCAGATTCCCGACGCAGACAAGCCGACTTATGAAGGTCGGGAGATTGTGATCGGTCCGCGAGCAGGTGAATTCTATCTGGTGAAGTCCGGTCTCAACGAAGGCGACCTCGTTGTGACCAACGGAAACTTCAAGCTCGACAGTGCGCTGCAGATTTCTGCGAAGCCCTCGATGATGACACCTCAAGGTGGCGGCGGCGGTGGACACAACCACGGCGGTATGGAAATGCCAAAGGCAGACGAAGGTGTCACGATGAACGCGAGTCCGATGGAGTTGGTGCCAGCGGTACGTGATGCGATGCAAGGCATTGTTGAGCAATACAAAACGATTCAAGAAAAGGTCGAAGCAGCGAACCTCGCAGAGATTCGTGCCGGCTACGACGAACTGGGTAAAGCGGTCGAGGCGTTGCCAGCAGACTTGATCGGCCCCGACATGCGACCGCAATGGTTCGAGATTGCGATGTTATTGCGGAACGACGTCACCGAAGGCCGTGAGACCAATTCCATGCGTGAAGCCGATCGGGTGTTCGCGTTGACTCGCCAGCACGTCGATCAAATGAAGACGCAATTCCCGTTGCCGATGTCTCACGATGAAATGCAGATGCCAGCGATGGCGAACATGGATGCTCCGCCAGAAGTGACCCAGCAATTAGACGGCTTTGTCGGTCCTTATTTGGGACTTGGTAAGGCGCTCGCGGCCGACGATCTGGAGGGTGCGAAGCAAGCCGTCGAGCCGTTGCATCAGCGATTGGCTTCATTGCTGCCGATCGTCTCTGAGTCCAAAGCGGTCGAAATGTGGAACAAAGAGAAACGCGACTTGTCCGAGATCGTCGCAAGAATGCAGAAAGCAAGCGACCTCGCCGCCTTGCGGAGCGGATTCGCGTTGCTGTCTGAGCAGATGCTGAGCCTGGAGCGGATGTTCGGCCTTCCCACCGACGCGGCTCTTTACGAACTGCATTGCCCGATGGCGTTTGAGGGACGTGGTGCATCTTGGATTCAGTCCGACGATGCAGTTCGCAATCCGTACTACGGCCCGTCGATGCTGAAGTGTGCCGACAAAGTCGAAAAGTTGTAGGCCAAGTAATTCAACATGACTGACAACGATGAAACCATTGAATACGCAAAACGCTCGATCCTCGGCCGGCTGATCTGGTTCTGCTTGACCAACAAGCTCGTTGTCCTGTTGCTGGTCATTGCGACGCTGGGCTGGGGCGTCATGGTCGCGCCGTTCGATTGGGAAACCGGCGCGTTGCCTCGCGATCCCGTTCCCGTCGACGCGATTCCCGACATTGGCGAGAACCAACAAATCGTGTTCACGCAGTGGATGGGTCGCAGCCCACAGGACGTCGAGGACCAGATCGGTTATCCGTTGACGGTTGCGCTGTTGGGCATTCCCGAAGTCAAGACGATCCGCAGCTATTCGATGTTCGGCTTCTCGTCGATTTACATCATCTTCGGCGAAGACGCAGACTTCTATTGGTCGCGAACGCGAGTGCTGGAAAAGCTGAACAGCTTGCCCGCCGGTACCTTGCCCGATGGCGTGCAACCGACTCTCGGACCGGACGCGACAGCATTGGGGCAGATTTATCTTTACACGCTCGAGGGCCGCGATCCTGATGGCAACCCGACCGGCGGTTGGGACTTGCGAGAGCTGCGAACGATTCAAGACTACTACGTTCGCTATTCGTTGACTTCAGCGGAAGGGATCAGCGAAGTCGCGTCGATCGGCGGCTTCGTTCAGGAGTACCAAATCGACGTTGATCCCGATGCGATGCGGGCCGCTGGAGTGACGCTTGCGAAGGTGTTTGAGTCGATTCGCATGACGAACGTTGATGTGGGTGCTCGGACGATCGAACTGAACAAGGCGGAATACGTCATCCGCGGTCTCGGCTTCATCGAGGATATCGAAGACATCGAGAAGACGGTCGTAAAAGTGACGGACAACGTGCCGATCACGGTGGCCGACGTAGCCAACGTGTCACTCGGGCCGGCTCTCCGGCGTGGTGCGCTCGACAAGGCCGGTGCGGAAGCCGTCGGCGGAGTCGCGGTCGTGCGTTACGGATACAACCCGCTGGCAGCGATCAAGAACATCAAACAGCGTATCAAGGAAGTTTCGCCGGGCCTGCCGACGAAGGTGCTTGTCGATTACACAAAGACGTCGGCCGATGAAGTTGATCTCTACGCCGACCGGCATGACCTGGAACCGATCACGGGAGCGACGGCCAGTAGCGATGCCTGGGTCAAGCATCTTCGTGGCATGCCCCAAGAACAGTGGCCGACATGGATTACGACCAGTCAAGTCGCGGTCGTGCCCTTCTACGATCGCACGGGGTTGATCTACGAGACGCTGGGCACGTTGAACACAGCGCTGTTTGAAGAAATCCTCGTGACAATCATCGTGATCCTGGTGATGGTCGTCCACCTACGCAGCTCATTTCTTATTAGTGCGCTACTACCGCTGGCCGTTTTGATGTGCTTCATCGCCATGAAGACGTTTGGCGTGGACGCAAACATCGTGGCGTTGTCTGGCATCGCGATTGCGATCGGGACGATGGTCGATATGGGGATTATTCTCACCGAGAACATTCTCAAATACCTGGATGAAGCTGCGCCCGAAGACGACAAGTTGACGGTGATCTTCAAAGCGGCTCACGAAGTCGCCGGTGCGGTGCTGACCGCCGTGACAACGACCGTGGTCAGTTTTCTGCCAGTATTCACGATGATCGGTGCGGAAGGAAAGCTGTTTCGTCCGCTCGCATTCACCAAGACGTTTGCACTCACGGCATCCGTCATTGTGGCGCTGACAATCATTCCGCCAGCCGCCCACGTGTTGATGGGCGGGCGCATTGAGTCAAAGAGTTTGCGTCGTGGGGCTTGGTTCGCGTTACTGATTCTCGGTATTGCGGCGTCGATGATGTTGACGTGGTGGGTCGGTGCAATCTTGATCGTGCTGTCCGCATACAAACTGTACGAAGAACGGATTCCTGAGCGTTACCACCGTTTCGGACCGTACGCGGCCAGTGCACTCGCGGCGATAGTCGTCGGTGTTCTGCTGACGCAGGAGTGGTTGCCGCTGGGACCGCAGAAAGGTTTGCTACTGAATTTGCTGTTCGTCGGCGGATTGATTGGCGGCATCCTCGGCTTCTTTACTGTCTTTCAACGATTCCTGTACGAACCGATCCTGCGTTGGTGCCTGAATCACAAGCTCGCGTTTCTCTGCTTGCCAACTGCGATCCTGTTGTTCGGTGGATCGGCTTGGTTGGGTTTCGACAAGGTCTTTGGTTTCGTTCCCAAGGCGTTCTCGATGGTTGGCATTTCAGATTCGACTGTTCGGGAGTCCGGTCCTTGGAGAACAGCAACCAACGTGCTACCGGGACTCGGCAAAGAATTCATGCCGCCGCTCGACGAAGGCTCGTTCCTCTACATGCCCACCACGATGCCGCACGCTTCGATCGGTGAAGCGATGGACGTGTTGCAGTTGCAGAACCAACTGCTCGTCTCGATCCCCGAAGTCGAATCGGTCGTCGGTAAGATTGGTCGCGCCGACACTCCGCTTGATCCGGCACCCGTGTCGATGATCGAAACCTACATCACCTACAAGTCGGAATACAAAACCGACGAAGACGGTCACCGGCTGAACTTCCGCTATGACACGGAAGCAAACGAGTATATCCGCGACGACGACGGTGAGCTGATCCTTGATCCCACCGGTCGTCCGTTCCGGCAATGGCGAGACGAAATACGCACGCCTGACGACATTTGGCAAGCCATCACGACGGCGGCCCAGATTCCAGGCACGACGTCCGCTCCTAAACTGCAACCGATCGCGGCTCGGATCGTGATGCTGCAGAGCGGCATGCGTGCGCCGATGGGGATGAAGGTGAAAGGCCCGGACCTGGAAACGATCGAGCGGGTTGCCTTGGAATTGGAATCGCTGTTGAAGCAAATTCCAACGGTCCAATCGTCAGCCGTCATCGCTGACCGCATCGTCGGCAAGCCGTACTTGGAGATCGACATCGACCGCGATGCGATCAAGAGATACGGACTGCATATTCGCAGCGTGCAGGACGTGATCGAGGTTGCGATTGGCGGCCGGCAGATTACGAAGACAGTCGAAGGCCGTGAGCGTTTCCCAGTGCGAGTTCGTTACGCCCGCGAACTGCGGGACGATCTCGAATCGCTCGAACGGATTCTGGTCCCAACGCCGATGGGATCGCAGATTCCGCTCGGACAACTCGCAGACATTCGTTACACGCGCGGCCCGCAGGTCATCAAGAGCGAAGACACGTTCTTGCTCGGATACGTGCTATTCGACAAGAAGCCCGGTGAGGCGGAAGTCGACGTTGTCGAAGATGCTCAGGCATTTTTGCAATCGAAGATTGACTCGGGCGAGTTCACGCTGCCCGCTGGAGTCACCTACACGTTCGCAGGCAACTACGAAAACCAAATCCGATCGCAAAAAACGCTGGCAATCGTGTTACCACTCGCACTCGGGATCATCTTCTTGATTCTGTACCTGCAATTCAAATCAGCCATCACAACATCGCTAGTCTTCAGTGGCATCCTGATCGCGTGGGCGGGCGGTTTCATCATGCTATGGTTGTACGGGACCGAATGGTTCCTCGATTTCAGCTTACTCGGCACCAACATGCGTGAGCTGTTCCAAGTCAAAACGATCAACCTAAGTGTTGCCGTTTGGGTCGGCTTCTTGGCCCTGTTCGGCATCGCCAGCGACGATGGCGTCGTGATCGCATCGTACCTTGACGAAAGCTTCCGCAAGGATCGCATCGAGAACGCCCAGCACGCTCGCGAAGCCACTGTGGCTGCCGGCATGAGACGCGTTCGACCGTGTTTAATGACCACGGCGACGACAATCCTGGCATTGATTCCAATCCTGACATCGACCGGCCGTGGCAGCGACATTATGGTGCCGATGGCGATCCCCAGTTTCGGCGGCATGGTCATCGCAATCATCACGATGTTTATCGTGCCGGTTTTGTATTGCAGTGCGATGGAGTGGAAGTTGCGGCTGGGTATCCGAGACGAACGCTTTGCGAAGGACGCTTGAGGGAAGATGGGGAGTGAAGCTGGGTTAATCAGACTCCCAAGTGGGCGTGTTGGTATGCGAATTGCTTGATTTGCGGCTGGCCATGCAAGAATGACAGAACAACGCGGCAAGCATTTGCCGATAAACTGGACTGGTCGCAAGGCTAGTTGTAGCCTACAATCTTTTTGATGGCCTACCTATTAAGAAGAACCAACTGACACGATGTTTCGGCTGCTTTTACTATCGTTTATCGCATTGCGAGTTGTCGCGTGCCCGGTGTTTTGCCTGGGTGGGTCTGATGATCGTTTTGTGAGCGATGTGGCAGTTGTGCATCATTCTTGTGGTTGTTCTGGTGAACAGAACGCGCCTTGTGATGACGATAGCGTTCCACCGGTGGAATCGCCTTGCCCTTGCGAAACGGGATGTGAGTGCCAGGTCACGCCTGAGCTGAACCACCGAACGATTGCTGATTTTCAGCTCGCCTTGGATCTCGCTCCGCTGAAATTGGAGTCGCTTGATCTCTCTGAGGTCTTGGTTTCTCGATTCGAGCATCAACCACGTCCATTCAATCTCTTGACGGGTCGCTCGGTGCGCGTTGCGCACTCTTCTTGGCTGCTCTGAGCCGCGACTAGGTCACTTCGTCTGCTGACCGGCGAACTCGGTTTGTAATTCCGGCTACGGATTTTCGCGCTTGGGTTCTCCCTTCTGGTTGGCTGCGATTTTAGTCGTTGTATGCGCTCGCGGTTGTTGCGTGCGCTGCTTGCACCGTCTCTAGCCAGCAAGGTTTTCCAATGAGTCATCCGATTCCCCATGCGCCGAGAAAAAATCCTCGGCAAGAACCCGTGAAGCCGTCCGTCAACGGACACAAGGTTCCAGACGCCAAAACTGAAATTACTCAGGACGGGAAATCAAAACCTCGCGGTCCCGTTCGCCGCGGTATCTCGTTCGTGCTCGGTAGTATCGGACCGACGCTGGTTCTGGCCGGTTTCGCTGCCGTGTTTTGGTATGGGCATCACAACGATTGGCGGATTCCCAAATTCGCCGCGTTAACCGGCGAAGTCGAACCGGTTGTCGATGATTGGTGTGAGGAACACGCGGTGCCGGAGTCCATTTGCGTCGAGTGCGATCCGACGTTGATGCCCAAAGGACCGGACTACGGTTGGTGTTCGGATCATGGCGTTCACAACTGCGTGCTGGATCATCCCGATGTCGCGCAACTCAAGCAGCCGCCATCGCGGGGCGAGCTTGCGGCGGACTTGCAGCGTGCGGCCCGTGCGTTGGCGATTGCCCCGCGCAAGGAAAACAACAGCGGCTGCAAGATCTACCAAACGCGGATTCAGTTCGCGTCGATTGAAGCTGTGATGCAGGCGGGCGTTGATGTCGAACTGGTTGAGCGGCATCCGATTGTGGAGTCGATTTCTGGCAATGGTGAAATTGTCTACGACCCGACGCGGCAAGCCAAACTGGCGTCTCGCGTGCCGGGCAGCGTTTGGAGAGTTTTCAAGAATGTGGGGGACAAAGTCTCCAAGGGCGAAGTGTTGGTGGTCGTCGACGCGGTCGAAGTCGGGGAATTAAAAACCTCGCTGCTGCGTTCGCTCGCCGAAGAGAAGTTGCAACAACAGAACGTATCGCGTTTGACCAAGGCACGAAGCGCGATTGCGGGGGCGAGAGTTCTGGATGCAGAGGCGGCGCTGGCTAAAGCACGTGCGGATGTCTTGAGTGCGGAGCAATCGTTGCGGAATCTGGGGTTGCCGGTTGACGTCAAACGGCTTCGGGGAATGGACGAACAACAGGTGCTCGATGAATTGCGTTTCATCGGTATTCCTTCGTCAATCCGCTCGCAACTCGACGCACAAAGCGACACTGCCAATCTGCTACCGCTTGCGTCGCCGATGGATGGGATCGTCATCGAGCGAACCGTGACGCCGGGCGAGGTGGTCAATCCGTCGCGGATGCTATTTCAAATCGGTAACACTCGCCAGATGTGGCTGCAACTGAGCGTGCCGCTGGAAAACATGGACCAATTGGCGATCGGGCAACGCATCCGGTTCGCACCCGATGGCAGTCGTCAGGTCGTCGAAGGCGTGCTGGACTGGATCGACACATCGGCCGATCAAGACACTCGCATGTTGGAAGTGCGGGCGGTTCTGGCCAATGACGGCGGGCGGCTTCGAAACGAGACATTCGGCATGGGAGAGATCGTCCTGCGTGAGGAAGCCGATGCGATTGTCATTCCGACCGGAGCGTCACATTGGGAAGGCTGTTGCCAAGTCGTCTTTGTTCGCGACAAGGATTATTTCTCCGGCCCCGACAGCTACAAGCTGTTCCACGTCCGCTCGGTTCGATTGGGTGCCCAAAACGGCGACATCACGGAAATCATCTCCGGTGTCTTGCCCGGCGAGGTCATCGCGACCGCTGGTAGCGACGTGCTGAAGGCGCAGTTACTGAAAAACAATCTTGGTGCAGGCTGCGACTGCGTCGCTGAATAGGGAGAGCACGGATGCTTAATTGGCTCATTGATTTTTCGCTCAAGCACCGCGGATTGGTGATTGTGACGGCGTTGTTGTTTGCGGTTGTCGGCGGTTTCTCGCTGCAACAACTCGACATTGACGCATTTCCCGATACGACTCCGGTACAGATTCAAATCAACACGGTTGCGCCGTCACTGGCCTCCGAAGAGATTGAACGCCAAATCACCTTTCCCGTCGAGCAAGCCATTAGCGGTTTGCCGGGACTGCACGAACTGCGCTCGATTTCCAAGTTCGGGTTGTCGCAAGTCGTGGTCATCTTTGACGATGACATCGACATCTACTTCGCTCGGCAATTGATCAACGAAAGGCTTTCCACAGTCGAATTACCCGACGGAATTGGGCGGCCCCAAATGGGGCCTGTATCGACTGGGCTGGGTGAGGTCTTTCACTACGTCGTGGTCAATGACGGTGTTGATCTTTCGCAGGTGTCGCGAGAGCAACGCGTCAAGCAATTGACCGAACTCCGCACGATTCATGACTGGGTCATCAAGCCTCAGCTTCGTTCGGTGCGTGGCGTGGCGGAAGTCAACAGTTGGGGCGGATATGAAAAACAGTATCAGGTGCGGATCGACCCGGACCTACTGCTCAAATACGGACTGACGTTCGAGCAAGTCAGCGAGGCAATTCAGGAGAACAACGAAAACGTCGGCGGCGGTACGGTGACCGATGGCAGTGAGATGCTGTTGGTCCACGGTGTTGGTCGGACGGTGAACATTGCACAAATCGAAGAAGTCATCGTCACGGCCAAAGACGGTGTGCCGGTTCGTGTTCGCGACGTGGCCGAGGTACAGATCGGTCACGAGATTCGTCGTGGTGCGGTCACGGCCAACGGTCGAGGCGAAGCCGTGCTGGGTCTCGGTTTCATGCTGATGGGCGAGAACAGTGACGAGGTCACATGGGCACTGAAGGAAAAGCTCGAACAGATTAAGGAAACCCTGCCTGCCGGTGTAACGATTCAAACGGTCTACGATCGGACGGAACTGATCGACCACGTCATCCATACCGTGCAGAAAAACTTGTTTGAGGGCGGCCTGCTGGTCATCGCCATCCTGTTCATTTTTCTTGGCAATTTGCGAGCCGGGTTGATCGTGGCTTTGGCGATTCCGTTGTCGATGCTGTTCGCGTTCTCGGGAATGTTGAAGTTTGGCATCGCCGCGAGTTTGCTCAGTCTCGGTGCGATCGACTTTGGATTGGTTGTCGATAGCAGTGTCGTGATGATCGAGAACTGCGTGCGGCATTTAGCACACAACCGGGACGGTAAGAGCCGCTTGGAGATTATTCGCGATGCAGCCATTGAAGTTCGCAAGCCGACGATGTTTGGCGAACTGATCATCATGATCGTCTATTTGCCGATCCTGACCCTGGAAGGCATCGAAGGAAAACTGTTTAGGCCGATGGCGTTGACCGTCATCATGGCACTCGCCGGTTCGATGATTCTTTCGCTGACGTTGATGCCCGTTTTGGCGAGCATCTTTTTGCCCAAAAACATCAAGGAAACGGAACCTTGGTTGATCCGCGTTCTGAAATGGCTGTACGCCCCGGTGCTGCGGTTCACCATGCATCACAAGGCGTTCGTGATTGGTTCGGCCGTGCTGTTGTTGGTCAGCGTTTTCACCCTCGTCGCACCTAACCTCGGCAGCGAGTTCGTGCCTCGACTTTCCGAAGGAGCCATTACGCTCAATGTTGTGCGTTTGGCGGGCACGCCGCTTGAAGAATCCATGCGTTACAACACGCGGATGGAGCAGGTGCTACTGGAAAAGTTCCCTGACGAAGTCAACCAAGTTTGGAGCCGCATCGGGACCGCCGAAGTCGCCACCGATCCGATGGGGACTGAACTTACCGACCTGTTCATCACGCTGCATCCCCGCGAGCAATGGACGCGGGCGGAAACGCAAGAGGAACTGACGACTCTGGTGCAACGGGAGCTTCGCGATTTGCCGGGGCCGCGTTTGGCGTTGTCGCAACCGATTGAGATGCGAATGAACGAGATGATCTCGGGCGTTCGCTCGGACGTCGCGGCAATCCTGTACGGCGATGATCTCGATCTGATGAACGAGAAAGCAATCGAGATTGAACGGGCATTGAATTCGATTGCCGGGGCTTCGGACGTGAAGATCGAGCAGATATCAGGTCAGCCGGTTTTGCAAATTCAAGTCAAACAGGATCAGATCGCTCGCTACGGTATCCCCGCCAGCACGGTGATGAACATCGTCCGCTCCTTGGGAAGCAATCATGTCGGCGAAGTCTACGAAGGGCAACTGCGATTTCCGTTGGTGATTCGATTGCCAGAAGAAGCAAGGTCTGACCCGGAAGCCATCGGTGAAATTTTGGTCGCGACGCCGTCGGGCCAACGCATTCCGCTTTCGCGTCTGGCCTCGATCGAGCGTGTGGAAGGTTTCAACACGATCAAACGCGACTGGTATCAACGTCGCATCACGATCGAGGCGAATGTGCGTGGCCGCGACCTTGGCAGTTTCGTCGCCGAGGCACAGCAAGTCGTCGATGCCAAGGTTCAATTGCCCGCCGGTCGCTATCGCATCGAGTGGGGTGGGCAGTTTGAAAACCTCGAGCGAGCACAGACGCGGTTGATGATCGTCGTGCCGATCGCGCTGCTGTTGATCTTGGCATTGCTCTACACAACGTACCGCAACTGGATCGACTCGTTTCGTGTGTTCACGGGCGTTCCCTTCGCATGGATCGGCGGCGTGCTGGCGTTGTGGATTCGCGACATGCCGTTTTCGATTTCGGCCGCTGTTGGCTTCATCGCCTTGTCCGGCGTCGCGGTGCTCGATGACATGCTGCTGGTTTCAACGATCCGACAACTGCGACGGCGTGGGCGTTCGCTGGATGAAGCCGTCGAGGAAGCGGCAATGACAAGATTGCGTCCGATCCTGATGACCACGTTGGTGGCCAGCCTCGGCTTTGTGCCGATGGCCTTCAGCACGGGCATGGGAGCGGAAGTGCAACGACCGCTGGCGACGGTCGTGATCGGTGGCGTTTGCAGCGCCATGATCATGAGCCTGCTTGTACTTCGTGTGCTTTACGTGGTCTTCAACATGCCCACCGAGAGCCACGATGACGATGGAGGAGACGATGACGGTCATTGTCTTGAGCCGGAAGAACCGACCGACCCGGAGGCCGGACTGGAGTTTGATGCTTCGCAAGAGCGAGAGTCACAACGTTGGTCCGAACCGACGACGGTCACCCCCTAGAAATTCGGCCCTGAGCCGAAGGAGAACAAGATGAATTGGATGATGAATGGACGCGGCCTGATGTTTGGTTTGCTGGTAACAGCGGCGATCGGACTGGCAGGATGCAATAGCGACGACGTTGCTACCGAACCGGGCGTGGCGGAACCCGTCGCGGCCACAAACGTGGACCACAGCCACGGTGGTTGGTGGTGCGTCGAACACGGCGTGCCCGAGGAGGAATGTCCCCGATGCGACAAAACGCTGGTGTCCGAGTTCAAGGAAGCGGGCGATTGGTGCGACGAGCACGAGCGTCCCGAGTCGCAGTGTTTCATTTGCAGCCCCAAACGCGCCGAAAAGTTTGTCGCACGTTACGAAGCGAAGACCGGTCACCAACCGCCCGAACCGACCGAGTAATTTGCTCGAGCCAAGTGGCTGGGGGTGTGGTGGCTTCGACCAGCCCGTTGAAAACGCTCGCTCCCAGTCACTCTTTCGTCCCAACTCCCAACTCAAAAGGAGATCGCCATGTGACACTCAGCCCCCATCCGAAAGGACTGACCATTTTGAAAACCACAATCTGTTACCTGGAAGGAATCTGAAAATGTACCGCACCTCCCTCTGCCTTGCCCTGACGTTCGCCTTTGCCGTTTGCATGACCGCCCAAAGCCGAGTGGCCAATGCCGCTGGTGCTTCGACGACCAAAACCACCATCACCTTGAAGGTTCTCACCTGCGAGAACTGCGCCAAGAAGGTGGCGGCCAAGTTGAACGAAGTTCCCGGCGTCGAAAGCGTCAAGACGGACGTCAAATCCAAGACCGCGACCGTCGTTCCCAAAAGCAACGCGACCCCGTCGCCGTTGAAACTTTGGGAAGCGATCGAGAAGGCCGGTAAGGAACCAGTGAAGCTCGTCGGGCCGAGCGGAACGTTCACGTCCAAACCGAAGCAATAGTCTCACACCGACTCTCAATTGATACGCCGCCGATGTGGAGACTTCTTCCGCATCGGCGGCAGTCGGCCAACGAATGTCGGAAGCCAACAACCACCTATGCCATTTCACCAAACTCACCACATCGCCGCCGCGTTGATCGCTCTCGTTTTGCTAACCGTCGGATGCGATCGCGACTCATCGCCAACGAATGTAGTTCCGTCACCGACCAGCGCGGGACCGATTCAGTTGACGGATGATTCGTTTCAAGCTGAAGTCCTTGAAAGCGAACTCCCGGTGTTGGTCGATATGTGGGCACCGTGGTGCCAGCCCTGCATCGCGATGAAGCCGACGATACAGCGACTTGCATCGGAGTTGTCCGGAGATGTGAAAGTGGCCGAATTGAACATTGAAGAGAACCCGTTCATTCAACAAAAGTATGACATTGACAAGTATCCGATGCTATTGATTTTCGTCGATGGCATCGAGGTGCAAAGACTTGTGGGAAGCGAAACCCACGAGCAACTACTCGACGCGCTATCAAATCATGTAGCCGTGGAGAAACAACGATGAGCAAGCTGCCTGTAGAAACAAGACTCGATAGCACACTTGCGCTCGCACGCAATCCGTACCGTTTTGTTTCGTCACGATGCGAGAAGTTCAACACCGACGCATTTGAAACTCGGCTGTTGCTGCAAAAGGTCATTTGCATACGAGGCGAGGAAGCCGCCAAGGCGTTTTACGACACCTCGCGTTTCACCCGCGTCGGTGTCGCTCCGCCGCGAATCGCCAAGACTTTGTTCGGACGCGGCGGGGTACAGGGCATGGACGGCAAGGCCCATCGTCATCGCAAGATGATGTTCATGTCGTTGCTGACCGAAGACAAAATTGGCGGACTGACGAGGCTTGCTCGTGACATTTGGAACCGTCGAATTCTGCAATGGTCACGCATGGATCAGGTCGTGCTTTACCGACAGGCTCAGGAAGTTCTCACCGAAGCGGTTTGTCAGTGGGCAGGCGTGCCGCTCGATCCCGCCGATGTGGATCGCAGGACCAGCGAGCTGGCGGCGCTTTTTGACTATGCAGGCAGTATTGGTCCAAACCATTGGTGGGCAAGGATCGCACGCAAACGCAACGAGGCTTGGCTGCGTGGAATCATCGAACAAATTCGTGCTGGAACCTATCAACCCCTCGAAGACACCGCCGCATTCATCGTCGCCAACCATCGCGATCTCGATGGAAACTTGCTCGACGCTCAAATCGCTGCGGTCGAGCTAAACAACATTTTGCGTCCAACGGTCGCCGTGTCGGCTTACATCGTTCAGTGTGCGCACGCCTTGAACGAGCATCCTGTGATTCGCGAACAACTTCGCGATGGCTCCCCGGATGATTTGCATTGCTTTGTGCAGGAGGTCCGGCGTTACTATCCATTCTTTCCGTTTGCCGGAGCAAAGGTGAAAGAATCATTCGAGTGGCACGGTTACCACTTTCCGAGCGGTCGGAAGGTGCTGCTGGACCTATACGGCACCAACCATGATCCACGTCCTTGGAACCAGCCAGAATCGTTCAGACCATCCCGTTTTCGCGAATGGGACGGGAATCCATTCACCTTGATACCTCAAGGCGGCGGCGATCACTACCAGAACCACCGCTGCCCCGGCGAATGGATCGCGATCGAGCAAATGAAAGCGGCCACCGACGTGCTCGTCAACCGATGCAGCTACGAGATCCCGGAACAGGATTTGCAAATTGCGATTGATCGACTTCCCGCCATTCCCGCTGACCACTTTGCCATGACGAACATTCAACTGCTAAGAGAAGTGCGATGAGCGAGGAACGAGCAAAATTGATACGCCGGGGTCGCAATGTCGAAATTGCCAGCCTGATCTACAACATCACCGAAGTGACCATTTCGCTAACGGCCGGATTCATGACGGGCAGTTCGGCGCTGATCAGTTGGGGCGTCGATAGCATCGTCGAAGCGAACTCCGCCGCGTTCATGATCTGGCAATTGAACGGCGAAGCCAAAGGTATCAACGAGCGAGACAAGCGGAAGAGAAAGAAGATCGCGTTAGGGGTTCTCTCGGGTGCCTTTACGATTGCTGTCTTATTCATCTGTTACGAGGCGATCAGCAAGTTCATCAGCCAAGAAACTGCGTCGATGTCGTGGTGGGGCATTGGCATCTTGCTGGTGTCGTTGGTCGTCAACCCGATGCTGGCATGGGGCAAGTATCGCTACGGCAAGAAGACCGATTCGGCGACTCTGAAATACGACGCCATTGACACGATGATCTGCGAGTACCAAACCATTGTCGTGCTGATCGGCGTCGGTCTGGTGCAGTGGCAAGGTTGGTGGTGGGCCGATCCGGTGGCTGCACTGTTGATCGTTCCCTATGTGGCTTGGGAAGCCTACGAGTCTGGACGCGACGCATGGCAAGTTCAAATCGACGAGGAAGACAACGATGAGTGATACAAACAACATGCAACTTAAAATTCACGGCATGGATTGTGCCGAAGAAGTATCGTTGATCAAACGCGAACTGGTGCCGCTGCTCGGTGGCGATGAGCGTTTGGGTTTCGACTTGCTAAGTGGTCGACTAACCGTCGACCTCGATGGCGTTGACGTTACTTCCGGTGACGTGTTGGCGGCGATCGAGCGAACCGGGTTGAAAGCTGAAACGTGGGAGAACGCACAACAGTCCTCCGACGACCAATCGTTCTGGGTCAAGCATCAGCGGGCGATCATGACCGCGATTAGCGGTGTGTTCGGCGGGATCGGGCTGGTGATTCATTTGCTCTCAGGCGGATTCGACGGGGCCGTCGCAACGCCCGCGATCGTTTGCTACCTGATCGGAATTTTGGCCGGGCTGTATTTGGTGCTACCGAAAGCTTGGCGAGCACTGGTCACCTTGCGGCCTGACATGAATTTGCTGATGTCGGTCGCGGTGATCGGGGCGATCGCGATCGGCGAATGGTTTGAGGGAGCGGCGGTCGCATTCCTGTTTTCGCTGTCGTTGTTGCTGGAATCATGGAGCATCGGTCGGGCTAGACGGGCGATCGCTTCGCTCATGGACCTGACGCCGCCGGTCGCTCACCTGCGACACGAATCTGGAGAAGTCCGCGACGTTGTTCCTGCCGAGGTGCCGGTTGGTTCGACCCTGATCATTCGACCGGGCGAGAAAATACCGCTCGATGGGGAAGTCACCGTGGGCATTAGCGACGTCAATCAGGCACCGATCACCGGCGAAAGCGTGCCAGTCGAAAAGCAGGTCGGTAGTGAGGTGTTCGCTGGAACGATTAACGGCGACGGCTTGCTGGAAATGCGAAGCACCAAAGCCGCTGAAGACACGACGTTGGCCCGCATTATTCAGATGGTCGGCGACGCCGGATCGAAGCGTGCTCCGTCAGAAAAGTGGGTAGAGAAGTTTGCCGCGGTCTACACACCGGTGGTGATGGCGGTCGCGTTGTTGATGCTTTTAATTCCGACTTTGCTGCTCGGACAACCATGGTCGGTTTGGATCTATCGGTCGCTGGTGTTGCTGGTCATCGCCTGCCCATGTGCATTGGTCATTTCTACACCGGTGTCGGTCGTCGCATCGCTGGCCGCCGCTGCACGCAATGGCGTGTTGGTTAAAGGCGGCGTGTTCATCGAGCTACCTGGTAAGCTGGTCGCGATCGCGATGGATAAGACCGGGACGCTAACCAAGGGTGCCCCCGAAGTCATCGACGTCGTTCCGATGAACGACCACGACGAAGAAGAATTGCTAACGCGCGGCGGAGCCTTGGAACTCAATAGCAACCATCCGCTCGCACGAGCCATCGTTGATGAAACCAAGAAACGTGGCATGACGATGCCGCCAGCCGAATCGTTCGAAACGATTCAAGGCAAGGGGGCGACCGGAGTCATTAATGGTAAAAGCTACTGGCTCGGTTCGCATCGCTATTTGGAACAACGCGGTCAGGAAACCCCGGAGGTTCACCAGCAACTCGAAGCGATGCAGGAGGCCGGGCGAACCGTCGTCGTGATCGGCAATGACCAGCACGTTTGCGGCTTCATTACGCTGGCCGATGCCATCCGTGACGAGACTCGAGAGGCAATCAAGACTTTGCACCAAGTCGGCATCAAGCAAATCGTGATGCTGACCGGCGACAACGAAGGCACCGCCAAAGCGATCGGCAAGGAGTCCGGTATCGACGAAGTCCACGCGGAGTTGTTGCCTGAAGACAAAGTCGCGGCGGTCGAACAACTCGTTTCACGTTACGAGCATGTCGCGATGATAGGCGATGGCGTGAATGACGCACCCGCCCTAGCCCGGGCTTCATTGGGACTTGCGATGGGAGCGGCGGGAAGCGACGCCGCGATTGAAACAGCAGACATCGCCCTCATGTCCGACGACCTGTCGAAACTACCTTGGCTGATCGAGCACTCGCGACGAACGTTGTCCATCATTCGCCAGAACATTTGGTTTTCACTGGCAATCAAAGCATTGTTCGTCGTGCTGACCTTGGCGGGAGTGGCATCACTGTGGGCCGCCATCGCGGCCGATATGGGCGCTTCCCTACTGGTGATCGCCAATGGTCTGAGGCTGCTCCGCTGCTGAGACGTTAAAATCGTTACAACCCGATCGCGGATTCTTCCGAATGTTCGCACTTGCGGAATCGCAACTAACAATCCGATCGTACCCATCCGATGGAAAGCATGGGCTGGTCTGTATTTTCACGGAGGAAGACGCGGTGATCGCGAACGATAGGACCAGTACGCGCCGGCGGCGAGCAAGACGCTTGTTGCTTTTGGCGGCTTTGGGTTTCACGAGTGGTTGCCAGTCGGTTGGGCAGCATGTCGCTCAATCGACTTCGAGCGAACACGTCTCGGCGACGAACCAAACGCGGGTTGTTGAACCGCCTATCACCGTGCGGACGGTTGCGTTCACGGACGATGACGACTTGCAGGTCAGAGATCTTGGTGAATTGGACGAACTCGACGTCGAGCTTGATGATTTGGATTCGGATGGTGGTGCCTCTGCCAACGATCCCGCGTCTCTACGCGACGCGATGGCTTTGGACGCGGCGAACGAGACGGTTGAAACCGCTCCGTTCATTCAGGACCAGTATTCCTACGGTTTTGAGCAACCCGCCGGACTGACGCTTCAGTCAATTGAGTCGATGGCATTGGGTTCGCATCCGGCCATCGCGGAAGCTCGTGCTCGTGTCGAATCAACTCGCGGGCAATACGTTCAAGCGGGCTTGCCGTTCAATCCGGTGCTGCAATATCAGTCGGATGAGATCGGCAACGAAGATGCCACCGGTCTGCATTCGGTGCAGATGTCTCAGCAGTTCGTTACCGCCAACAAGCTGGGGATTGCTCAACAGGTGCAGGCCCGCGAGATCCAAAAACAGCAAGCTGCGCTGCGAATTGCGGAGCTTCGCGTTTTGACTCGCGTTCGTGCTGCGTTTGCGACAGCCATCGTATCGCAGCGAAGGGCCAACATTGCTGACCAGATTGTCGAGTTGGCTGAGAAGTCGATCGAATCAGTGAATGCCCTGTTGGAAGCCGAAGAGGTTTCCAAAATTGCTTTGTTGCAGGCTCGCGTTGAAGCTGAGCAAGCGCGGATTACGGCGGAGAACGCTCGAACGCAGTTGCAAGCCAACCTGCGGACGCTTGCCGCTGCTGCCGGGATGCAAACACTGCCGCCCGGACCGCTTAGCGGCAACGTGGGTGACGATCTGACCGGCGCGCCGTGGGAAGCATTGCTCGCCGAAATCTCGACCAACAGTCCCGAACTATCGCGGGCCGGATCGGAGCTTGAGCGAGCTAAATGGTCGTTGCAACTTGCCTGTGCCCAAGTGACGCCGAACGTGACGGGAACCGTCGGTGTTGGTGTCGATGCCGCTACGGATGATACGTTCGCGGTCATTGGCGTCAGCGTTCCGCTTCCCATTCGCAACCGCAATCAGGGCAACATACGCAGTGCCCGAGCCGACATCGCCGCAGCGTCGGCAGCGATCCAGAGCACGCAACTCAGCCTAGAAGCCCGGCTCGCCGAAGCCGTCGGCCGCTACCAAGTCGCGTTGGAACGCTACACCCGCTTGCAGGAATCGGTCGTGCCGACCTCGGAGGAAACCTACAAGCTCTCGTTGGAGGCATTTGATGCGGGCGAAACCGATTTCCTACAACTGTTAACAGCACAGCGAACACTCTTCACGACTCAATTGAACGTCCTGGATGCCGCCGGACAAGCCAAGCAGGCTGCTGCGGAAATCGAAGGCCTGTTGGTGACTCTGAGCCTGTGATTTCCCGCGATACCGCCACCAGAAGATGCGTAATCTGACGAAAGTTTGACATTACTATTGGACTGGTATGGTCGTTTCCACCGTATCGACCGATAATACCGTTGTACCGTACCCGAAGGATGTTTTTGTGTCTGTCGTTTGTCGTCTCACTACCGTCGCCGCATTACTGCTGCACCTGATTTTCGGGTGTTCGCTGCATCATGCTGACGCGTGTGGGCACCACGACCATGACGGATGCCAGCACACCTGTTCAGCGGCTGATTCACCAAGTGTCCACGACGATCACGCGTGTGGCCACGATCACGAGCATGATTGCTCGGGTGAAGAAGAGACGGTGGATTCGATCCACAATGCGATCGAGTTAGCGGCTCCGTGTTGTGCCTGCGAGTCGCAACCCTGTGATGGAAACCATCCGGGGTGCCATGGCGTCGTCGAATGCAGTTTTGTGCCTTCAAGTGATGTCGTGTTCATCATTGATGCTCCGTTGGTCGCGTTCGTGACTTATGAGCACGATCCGATGCTGAGCTTCATTAGTTCGCTATCGGCCCGTCATTTGAATCAGCGGTCGCCGCAGGTTGCGACGGACTCTCTCTCCCATTGTGCTTCTCTCTGCACGTGGATCATTTGAATTGAAGATTGTTGATTGAAGATTGACGATTTGGAAAGGCGTTTGCGCGTCGCCAGATTGTTGAATCCTTCAGTCCTCTTTTGAAATCTACATTCTTCAATCTCAAATCATCAATGTGTTTGCATGTCCACGCTAAGAGCTTGGCTGGTGCGCCTGCGCGGCCCCGTTTTGACCGTCCTGGCGATGGCAATCGCGATCGTCGTCGGCGCGTTCGCCTTTACCGACTATCCACAACAATTTGGCCTCGTTGCCACTGCAATCGTTGAGTCTGATCCGCACGCGGGTCACGATCACGGTCCAGGTGAACACGATGACCACGGCGACGACGACCATGCCGGACATGATCACGATGGTCACGAAGCGGGTCAGTCGATCGAATTGAGCCAGCAGGCTCGTGCGAACTTGCGGTTGAAGACTGAGGCCGTCACCGTTGGACCGTACACGAGCTACATCGAGGTCCCCGGCATGGTGACGCGCTGGCCCGGTGAAACGCATGTGTCGATCACGTCGCCACTGACGGGCGTCATTAACAAGATCAATATCTCTCGTGGCGAGATGATTAAGAGCGGCGAGCCGTTGTTCACGCTTCGGCTGACGCACCAAGACCTCGTCAATACGCAAGAAGACTTCCTCTCGCAGCTCGGGCAACTGGATGTCGAGGAGCGGGAGATTCAGCGGCTGACTTCGGCGTCCCGTTCGGGCGCGATCGCTGGGAAAACGCGAATAACCCGCGAGTACGAACGCGACAAATTGCAGGCGAAAATCCGTGCGGCGAAGCAGTCAATGTTGCTGCACGGTTTGAGTGAAGACCAAATCGCAAGCATCGAACGCACTCGCACGTTGGTCCGCGAAGTCGTCGTGACGGCCCCCTTGGTCGAAGAAGACAATTCACTGCATCACGAATCGCTGGGCGAAGCGAACAACCGAGTCTCGGGCAACCCGAGTGCAAGATTAGCGGCAATACAACCACCGCCGATGTCGCTGCCTTCGCACAATCACATTGACGCTGAGTTCTTGGTCACAGAACTGAGTGTTCGACGCGGCGAATCTGTTAGCGCCGGTCAGCAGATCGCGCAGCTGTCGAATTACAGCCGCTTGCTAATCGAAGGCCAAGCCTACCAGCGTGACGCAGGTCTGTTGCGAAAGGCTGCCGATTCGGGTGCTGAATTGCAAGCCACGATGACCGGTGCGGGCGACGAAGTCGAAACGATCACGGGATTGAACGTGGTCTACATCGGAAACGAAGTCGGTACTGAATCACGGTCGCTGCCGTTCTATGTCGGACTGACCAATGAGATCGAACGCAGCGAACAGCGTGGCGACAAACGCTACGTCAGTTGGCGATACAAGCCCGGCCAACGGCTAACCGTTCGGCTTCCACAGTCGCAAGTCGCCGACGCGATTGTTGTTCCCAAGGACGCGGTTGCCGAAGAAGGCCCCGAGCGATTCTTGTTCGTCGAGAACGGAGATCACTTTGATCGTGTTCCGGTGGAAGTCATTGCGTCGGACAGCGTCAACGTCGCGATCAAGAACGACGGCCAAGTTTGGCCCGGTCAGACGATCGCCGTTAGCGGTGCTCATCAATTGCAGATGGCGATGAAGAACCAGGCGGGCGGAGCCATTGATCCCCACGCAGGGCACAACCACTGAGTTGTTCGCTTTGCCAAACCAAATCTTTGAGGGATCAAGATGCTAGATAAAATCATTCACTTCTCGCTGAACAATCGACTGATCGTGCTCGCGGTTGCCGCGATCATGCTGGGCGTTGGTGCGTGGCAATCCTTGCAATTGCCGATCGACGTGTTTCCAAACTTGAACCGGCCGCGTGTAGTGGTCATCACAGAAGCGCCGGGGATGGCACCAGAGGAAGTCGAGACACTGATCACGTTTCCGTTGGAGACCACGTTCAATGGTGCCAGCGGCGTTGAGGCAGTCCGCAGCAGCAGCGGCATCGGTCTGTCGGTGATCTATGTCGAGTTCGAGTGGGACACGGACATCTACAACGACCGACAAGTCGTCAATGAACGTTTGCAACTTGCCGCTGAGCAATTGCCCGACGGCGTGAAACCAACACTCGCACCCATCTCGTCAATCATGGGACAGATTCTCATGTACGGCATGTGGAGTGAAGGCGGCAAAACCGAGCCGATGGAGGTTCGCACGCTGGCCGATTGGGTCGTCCGTCAACGATTGCTGACGATCCCCGGCGTGTCACAAGTCTTTTCAATGGGCGGCGGCCGGATGCAGTACCAAGTGCTGGTGAATCCGGACTTGCTGCGTGAATTCGGACTGACGATGGACGATGTCCACACCGCTGTCAGTGAGTCCAATCTGAACGCGACCGGTGGTTATCTGGATCAGCGTGGTGCGAACGAGTTGCTGGTTCGAGGACTCGGGCGAATCACGAGCCTCGCCGACCTGAAAGAGATTGCGATCACACTTCGGGACGGTCGCCCGATCACTTTGGGCGACGTGGCCAAAGTCGTCGAAGGCCCGCAAGTCATGCGTGGCGATTCGTCCGCGTATCTACGCACTGATGATGGGACGGTCGAAGGCGGCCCCGCAGTTGTTCTCACCATCAACAAGCAACCCGGCAGCGACACTCGCGCCGTCGATCAAGCGATTGCCGAAGCGCTCGAAGAGTTGAAGGTGTCCCTGCCGGATGACATCCGAATCGCCAACGTCTATTCGCAGCGTTCATTCATCGACCGAGCCATCGACAACGTCGTCGAAGCTCTCGCAGACGGCGGCGTGCTGGTCTTGGTGATCCTGTTCCTCTTCTTGCTGAATTTTCGCACGACGTTCATCACGCTCACCGCAATTCCTCTGTCGATCATCGCAACCGCGTGCGTTTTCGCCGCTTTCGGTCTGTCGATCAACACCATGACGCTCGGCGGGTTAGCGGTTGCCATCGGGGAACTGGTCGACGATGCGATTGTAGACGTGGAAAACATCTTCCGCCGGTTGAAAGAGAACCGCCACTGCGATTCCCCCCGACCGACACTCGCCGTGGTTTACGACGCCAGCATCGAGGTGCGCAGCAGCGTGGTCTACGGGACGGCGATTGTCGTTCTGGTGTTCATCCCGCTGTTTGCTCTCGAAGGTATGGAAGGCAAGCTCTTTGTGCCGTTGGCGATGGGATATGTCGTCTCGCTGATCGCGTCACTGGGCGTCTCGCTAACCGTCACGCCGGTACTGGCATCGTTACTGTTGGTCGGCCGGCGCGTCTGGCAAATCGTGGTACCGATTCTTGCTTTTGGGATCGCCGCGTTAACGATGTACTGGGTCGTCCCGCGTGCGATTCACATTCTCCATTTGCCGTTTGAACTGCCAGGCAATCCGCTGTGGTGGTCGCTCGTCCTGACGCCAGTGGTTTGGGTTCTGATTCAAGTGACCGAACGACTGCTCGGCGGTCCCGAAGCCGAGGAAGGCCGGTTGCTGGAGGGACTGAAGGGCGTTGCCGGTTTGGCGATTAACTTCAGCACCAAATTCGCCGGTCCCGTGCTGGGAGTCGCGGCCGTCATGGTGACGTTCGCGTTGTTCGCGGTTTCGCAATTAGAACGTGACTTCTTGCCGCCTTTTAACGAGGGAGCCGTTCAGGTCAACGCGTTGCTTGCACCGGGCACATCGCTGGCGACGAGCAACCAGATCGGGCAGAGCGTGCAAGAGGAGTTGATGAACATCGAATCGGTCAAGTCCGTCGCACGTCGAACGGGCCGAGCGGAGCTTGACGAACATGCCGAAGGCGTCAACGTAACCGAGTTGTTCTTGGAGATCGCTGACGACGCGGATCGCGAAGGCACGATCCAGCAGATTCGCGAAACGATGGAGGACATTCCGGGCGTGGTGTCCAGCACCGAGCAACCGCTGGCGCACCTGATCAGTCACATGATCTCGGGCGTCAAAGCGCAAATCGGCATCAAACTGTTCGGCGACGATCTGGACGTGCTGCGGACCAAGGCGGAAGAGATGAAACGACGCATCGCGGACGTGCCGGGCTTGGCCGACGTGATGATCGAACAGCAGACCAACATTCCACAGCTTCGCATCGAGCTGAATCGCAAAGCGCTAACGCAGAACGGGCTGCGACCGGCCAACGTCATGGAGTTGGTCGAGACGGCGATGAACGGGCAAGTAATTAGCCAAGTTCTGCTCGGCCAACGCACGTTTGATCTGATGCTACGAATGGATGAACCGTACCGCGAGGACGTCACCAAACTCAAGCGTCTTGCCGTCCCACTTCCCGATGGAGGCACGTTGCCGCTTGAGGCGGTGGCGAACATCTACGAAAGCGGCGGGCCGAACATGATCAAGCGAGAACAGGTACGGCGTCGAATCGTGTTGCAAGCCAACGTCTCCGAGCGAGGCGTCGTGGACGTTGTCAGCGACATCAAAACGCGACTGGCTGATTTGGAATTGGAGCCGGGTTACTTCATCGAATACGGCGGCCAATTTGAAAGCCAGCAATCGGCAACGCGTCGATTGATGATTCTTTCGGGCGTCGCGTTGCTAGGCATGTTCTTGGTGCTTTACACGTTGTTTGGCAACGTCAACTTCTCGATGCAGGTGTTGGTTGCGTTGCCGACGGCGTTCATCGGAGCGGTCGCGGCACTCGTCATCACGGATCAAAACCTAACGGTCGCAGCGATGGTCGGTTTCATCTCGTTGTGCGGCATTGCCAGTCGCAACGGCATCCTGCTGCTGAACCACTACATCCACTTGGTCGAACACGAAGGCGAATCGTGGACGGGTGAGATGGTGCGTCGCGCGGGCCAAGAACGGATGGCTCCAGTGCTGATGACGGCACTGACGTCCGGCATCGGTTTGCTTCCGCTCGCACTCGCCGCGGGCGAACCCGGCAAAGAGATTTTGTATCCCATCGCCACCGTGATCGTTGGCGGATTGTTGACCAGCACGTTGGCGGAGTTCTTCGTTCGACCGGCGTTGTTTTGGACGATCGGTGTCGGCGCGGGCCAGCAGATTGTTCGCGATCACGCGGGAGACATAGGAGATGAGAAATCGGGCATGGGGAGTGAACACCTCAGTCCTGAACCTGAATTGGTCACAAGTTAGTTGTTTGTTCCGGTGCGTTGCCGGAGTGATGTTTTCTGTTTGAGAAGGTTTCCACGGAGGATTTGAAATGTTGAATTTACGGATGTTTGCAGTCGCGGCTTTGGTCGCATCGATTTCGTTGGGTGGCATGTTGGCGAAGGCCGCTGAGCCGAACACGGCTGCCAAAGAACTGGTGTCGTATCGCTTGGAGAAGTGGAAGACCACACACAGCGAAGGCGAGAAGGCGGACAAGTTGGTCGGCACACTGAAGAAACTTCGCTGCGAAGTCAAAGTCGGCTCGCACGGCGGACACATGGACGTCAACTACCGCTGTCCAAAGTGGCAGCAGATGGCGTTGAAAAGCCACGAAGAAGCTCACCAGTGGGAAGCATGGTTAAAGAAGCTCGGCTTCGAGACCAAACACGCTCACTAAGAATCGCGGAATTGGGAATGGGGGATAGGGAACTTCGTTCTATCCCCCATTCCATTCCCTGACTTTCATCCGCTCATCCCCATCCTCTCATCGGTATCCAAAATGAAAATTCATCTATTCGCTCTGACCCTCGCTTGCTTCACTCTTCTCGGATGTTCAAAGAAGGACGTGCAGGTCTCCGAAGCTCCGGAAGCATCTGGCCCTGTCGAGATAGACGAAATGCCACCGATGATTGAGATGGATGGGCATCCCGAGCACGGACCCCACGGCGGCGAGTTGGTCGAACTAGGCAAAGAAGCGTTCCACATCGAAATGATGCACGGCACCGGAGCGGTCGCCATGTATGTCCTTGATGGTTCGGCAACGCAGCCGGTCGCGATCGAAGCCGAAAAGCTAACGGTCAGCCTAAAGCATGATGGCAAAGTGAAGTCGTTCGAGCTTCCCGCCGACCCGCAAGGCGAAGACGCAGCTGGCAAGTCGTCACGATTCGCTTCGACCAATGCCGAAATGGACCAGTGGCTCGAAGCCGAGGCCGAAGGTGCGGTCATCGTGCAAATCGAAGGCAAATCCTACACAGGCAAGATTTCGCATGATCACGATCATGACCACTAAGAACGTGAAATCCACAACTGATAATTGACCAATTGAGCATTAAACAATTTGCTCCAGTCGTGTGCGGTGTCTCACCGTAGACGGCAAGGCTCCCGACCCATCATACGACTAGCCCTCGTTGGGTCGGGAGCCGCTTTTCGTAATAGACAAAAGACGACGAAATCATGATAGACAACAAGAGCCGCTCTCAAGTCAATGCAATCCTGCCCGGCGACCAGCCGCATTGGTACCCCCGGTGGGTATTGGTATAACTTCTTCAATGGGCCAGCCCGATGAACGCAAATCGACCGAAACGATCGCCTCCGAGACAATCGCCGCTGCGATATCTGGAGATCGTTCTGCGTTGCGCTCGATCTACCAGGCGACGTCGGATCGTGTGTTTCGCTTGATGGTTCGGATGGTCGGTCAGCAGGACGCCGATGACTTAACGCAGCAAACTTTCGTCCGAGCGTTTACGAAGCTCGATCAATTCAGTGGCGAGTCGAAGTTTGAAACGTGGCTGTATCGACTGGCCACCAACGAGGCATTGCAACATCTGCGCCGCGAGAAACATCGGCGGACCGAAGAACTGGTGGTCGAGCCGACCGCTGACCAAACCGACCACATTGAGCAAGACGAACGAGTCGCGATGGTACGCCAGGCACTCGATCAACTCGATCCGGAACTACGGGCGATCTTCACGCTCAAAGAAGAGAGCGGTCTGTCATACCAAGAGATCGCCCAGACGCTAGACATCCCCGAAGGTACTGTTGGATCGAGGTTGAACCGGGCACGGCGTGAATTGCGGAGGTTGATAGATGGGAGTCGGGAGTGAGGGAGGAGCGAGTTGTGTTCTCCCTTCTCCTTCACCCCCAACACCCCTACTTCTTATTGAGGGCAACCTACAGTGCGATCCAACTGGGCGATCGTGCCGGCTAGCGTAGCGTCGATGCGGGCGAGTTGGGTCTCGAACATTAAGAGCTCGCGGTAGGTTTCTATCAGCGTGAAGAAGTCCGTGCGTTTGCCACGGTAGTCGGCGATCGAAAGTTCAAGTGTGCCTTCGGTGCGGGGAATGATGCGGTTTTCATAGATATCGCGTTGTTCCGCCAATGCGTCGGCTTGAACGATCAGGCGACGGATCTTTCCGTAGAGTTCGTCGCGTTCGGCTTCGAGGCGACGGGTGGTGCTGCTGCGTCGGTGAGCGGCTTCGCGGATGCCGGCGTTAATCTTTTCCCGCCAGATCGGCAGCGTCGTCCCAAAGCTGATGCTCAGGTTGTCGTTCCCGTTGGCGACAGGACTGATCACATCGTGACCGTCGCTGATCAATCCCCAGCTGAGGCCGACATTGAAGTCAGGATACTGCTGCAAACACGCCAAGCGTTCCTTGTCGCGGTCGCGTTGAATTTCCCACGCAAGACCCCGCAGTTTTGGATTGCATTGTTCGGCCAACGCGATCAATTCTTCAATTTGCTGGGGCGTGTCAGTGATACCGAGTTCATCCGTTGCTTCGGGAAGCAAGTCAACAGGTTGTTGCAGCAGCGTTGCGAGGTCGGCTTGGGCGACTTGCTTTTGTCTGCGAAGCGTGATGAGTTGTTCGTCGAGGCGATCGGTTTCAAGCTGAGCGCGCAGCACGTCTTGTTGCGAACCACCGCTGCGGTAGCGGGCTTCGGCAACGTCAGTCAAGTCAGCGACGAGGTCTTTGGTTTCCTCGATGATCGCGATCGCACGTGTGGCAAACCAGACTTCGTAGTATGCCAGTCGTACGGACTCAGTGATCTCGCGAGCGATTCCGTCGACTTCGGTTTGAGCGATCTGGACTTCGCGACTCGCAATGATGGCTTTCGTTTTTAGCTTGTCGGGAAACGGGACTTTCTGGTTAACCGACATCTGATTTCCGACACGACCGCCTGCGGTTTGCAACGCGTTGTCATGGAACGGCCAGAACGTGTTGTTGAACGTTGGGTCGGGAAGTGCTTTGGCTTGCGGGATGACGTTTGATGCGGCGGCGACTCGCTGTCGTGCGGCAAGGATTTTCGGGTGCCGCGATAGTGCTTCGTTGACGAAGAACTCGACTGGGGCGGTGGGGGAGCTGGGAGTGGGGGAGTCTGGGAGAGGGGGAGTCTGGGAGTCGGTGTTTCGAACTTCATCTTCATCGCTCTCCCCATCTCCCTGACTCCCCCTCTCCCCATCTTCTTCAGGTGGATCCAATTGCAGGAAGTCGCTGAAGCTGCGGCTCGATACATCTGCCTCTTCGCTGTCCAATCCCAGCTCACCGTCGTTGTCTTGTGGCAGCGTGAACGCGGCGGGCGAGGCGACGACCATGCCATCGTTGAAGCCAGCCAATTGCACTGGCGTTTCGACAGATCGATAGGCAATTGCCTCCGGCCGCGTGTTCGTTGAGACTGTTTCAGCGGCGACGAATGAGGTCGCTTTTTGGGTGTCCGAGGCAATTTGGACGCCTCTTTGGGTCGCACAACCGGACATGGAGGCGGCGATCAGTGCACCAAGCAATATTCGCTTGGTTTGTTTCGTAGCAGGTGTCCAATATTGCCGATCCATGGCATTTCCGTCCTGTTCCGTTACACTGAAGAAGTCAAAGTTTGCCTAACCGGGTGATTCCTATTGAACTTTTCGGCCAGATTTCCGATACAGTTCACATACCGGGCATGGGTATCTATTTCGGAAGGCCATAGTGAACAACTTCCCCCTAATTCGCACCGCCGTTAATCTTTGTCTGATCGCTGCAATGGTGATTCAGCCGATGGCGTTGGTGGCTGCGCAGGGAACATGTGCTCAAGGTCAGTGCTGCGAGGCCGAGACGGTCTGCCACGCTTGCAAATGCTGTGAAGTGAAAACGGACGGCGAACTGTGCGGTTGCTGTAGCGGCAATGAAGAAGACGCCAGCAGTTGCTGCACGAAGAAAGGCGAACAATCAAAGCACGACGACCTGTTCGGTGAAATTTCTGATGTCGTGCCCGAGCCACCGAAATCCGACGACGAGAAATTGGTTCAAGACCAATTTGCGTTGTCATCGTGCATGTGTGGCATTCGATCAGAACCGCTAGCACCGGCACCACATCGCGTACCTGTTCCTCAGGTTCGTGATTTGGTCGTGATTGCGTACTTGGATCACGTTGCATCCGAGGCTGGACTTTCAATTCGTCCAGATCAACTGATGTCACGATTGCCGATCGGCGATCACTCACCGCATTTCTCTCAGCGGTTTCTTTGCATCTGGCGCATCTAGCGTCGTCTCGATAGGAGAGCTGCGCGCTCGTAGCTCTTCGTTTTCAAGTTGGCTTTCACGCGAATGATGCTGCGCGCTCGTTCCGAATGAAGTCTATCCAGATGCAATCCCTACGCGATTTGATCGCGTCACCAAAACAATGAACCGGTCACAGCCTGGAGGCGATGACTGGTCGATGATGCGATCCCCTCCGTCGCGTCGTCGGCCAGTCACCTCTTGAGCTGACGTTCGTGGATGGAACCACAAACGCGTGCCGGAAAACGCCGCGAGAACTGTCATGAATCAGGACGAACCAATCGAACCCAACAAAGCCGACGTTGACGATAAAGTCAGCAGCGTGGATACGGATGCGCCGACCGATAGCGAGCCAGTGGAAGCGGTGGCCGAAGAAACGACCACGCCTATTGAAGCCAAGCCGACCCCACCGCAAAGTGATGGCGGGATGAAGTGGCTGGTGCGCACTGCTGTGCAAGCATCAACGGTCGTCGTCGTAGTCGGACTCGTATTTTTTCTGCTCGGTGTCGCACAGCGAACGAAGTGGCTGACTGCGGATGGCTTTTCCGGGGGCCAAGGCGAATCCGTTGCAGAATCCGGCGGTGGCGAAGACAAGCGATACATCTGTCCAATGATGTGTACGCCACCGTCGACGGAACCCGGACGGTGTCCCGTGTGTGCGATGGAACTGGTTGAAGCAACTGGAGGTGGAGGCGGCGACGGCATCTCGGTCACGATTGAATCATCGGCGCGACGATTGGTCGGCATTCGAACCGCGATGTCAAAGATGGGTGAAGTCAATCGCACCATTCGCACGATCGGCTCGATCGACTACGACGAAAGCCAACTATCGACTATCAGTGCCTACATCGACGGCCGCTTGGAAAAGATGTACGCGAACTATGCCGGAGTGAAGGTCAAGGAAGGCGATGATCTGGCATTGATCTACAGCCCGCAGCTCTACACCGCTCAAACCGAATTCATCACCAGCATGAACAGCGATGGCAAGATTGGTCGCTTTCAAATCTCTGGCGGCGATTTGAACAAGATGGCACGGGAAAATTTGACGGAACTGGGGATGACGGAAAGTCAGATCGAGCAGTTGGGGAAGTCGGGTAAACCAATGTCGCGCATCCGCATCAAGTCACCGCAGAGAGGAACCGTGATCGAAAAGTCAGCGGTTGAGGGCGACTACGTGAAAACGGGAGACAAGCTTTACCGTGTAGCCGACCTAAGCAGTGTTTGGCTGATGCTTGATCTGTTCCCCGACGACGCATCGGCTGTTCGTTTCGGCCAACAAGTTGAAGCGGAAATTCAGTCGATGCCGGGCGAAGTATTCACGGGCCGCGTCGCTTTCATTGACCCCACCGTGAACCCGAAGACGCGAACGGTTCGCGTCCGTGTCGAGATCATGAACTTCGACGGCAAGCTGCGACCGGGCGACTATGCCACTGCTCGGGTGACCGTGCCGGCGATCCCAATGGACCAAGTTTACGATCCGGCACTGGCGAACAAATTCATCAGCCCGATGCACCCGCAAGTCATCCGCGACGAACCCGGTAAGTGTCCGCTTTGTGACATGGATTTGGTGCCGACGTCGCAGCTTGGGTTCGCATCAGAACCCTTGCCGATGCAACAAGTCGTGACCGTTCCGCGCGATGCCGTGCTTCTGGCTGGTGAAAACAGCGTGATCTACGTCGAAACCGAACCGGGACGTTTTGAGATTCGCCGAGTTGCGGTCGGTCCCATGAATCGCAAAGAAGCGGTGATTGTGGAAGGACTTTCGGCTGGTGAGACGGTTGCGACGGGCGGCAATTTCCTGATCGACTCACAAATGCAGCTCGCCGGCAATCCTTCGTTGATGGACCCGACGAAAGCACCGAGCTATTCGCCGGGACCGCTGGAACTTCCCAATACTACTCCTGTCATGCTGGCCAGCGACGCTGGCAAAACGCTTGATCGAACCTACGACGCGTACTTTGAAATCCAATGCGCAATGGCGGCCGACCAAACGCCTCCGCCCGTTGCGTTGAATACGCTGATCGAAGGTCTCCGCGAACTGGAAATGTTGGCCAATGTTCCCGATGAAGCTCAACGGCGGTTCGCAACTGCTCGCCGCGCGGCGTCACGCATGGACGGTTCGTTAGAAACGGCTCGCGAGGCCTATCGCGGTGTCAGTCACGCAATGTTGCGAGCGGCCACGGTGGCTCGCGGGCCGAAGACGGCTGTGAAGTTGACGCACTATTACTGCCCGATGGTTCCCGGCGGCGGTGGCGACTGGATGCAGCCCGGCGGCGACTTGCAGAACCCATATTGGGGCAGCGAGATGCTGACGTGCGGCGAAGTAGTTCGTGATATGGCAATGCCCGCGGGCATGGTTCCCTCAATCGCGCGCACGGTGCAATAAGGAGACGAACCATGCTTAATCTAATCATTCGCTTCTGCGTTAAAGAACCTTGGCTGGTGGTATTGCTGACCATTGGTCTAAGCGTCGCTGGCTGGGTCAGCTTCAAGTCGATTCCGATCGACGCGATTCCCAACATTGGCGAGAACCAAGTCATCGTGTTGACGCCTTGGCCGGGTCGCTCGCCAAAGGACATCGAAGACCAAGTCACCTATCCGCTGAGCGTTTCGTTGCTCGCTGTTCCCGGTGCGGAATCGGTGCGTGGCAAGAGCATGTTCGGCTACAGCTTTGTGCAGGTCACGTTCAAGGACGAAATTGACTTTTACTGGGCACGCAGCCGAGTTTCTGAGCAACTCGGCAGTGCCGCGTCACAGTTGCCCGATGGCGTCGTGCCACAACTTGGCCCGGACGCGACCGGATTGGGACAGGTTTACTACTACACGCTTCAGCCACCCGAGGAAGGCATGGGGCTGGCGGAACTTCGCAGCATGCAAGACTTCGTTGTGAAGTACGAATTGCAGGCGGTCGAAGGGGTCAGCGAGGTCGCGTCGATCGGCGGTTACGTGCGCCAGTATCAAATCGAAGTCGATCCCGACAAGCTTCGCTTTCACAACGTATCGCTCGACAAGTTGGCGATGGCGATCAAGGGATCGAATTTGGACGTCGGTGCTAAGACAGTCGAAACGACCGGCATGGAGTTCATCGTCCGCAGCAAGGGGTTCCTCGGCTCTGGCGGTGACAAAGACAAAGCGGTTGAGGACATCGAGGACACCGTCATCATGCAGCGTGACGGAGTTCCCGTTCGCGTCCGCGACATTGCCAATGTGCAGATTGGCCCTGATTTTCGTCGCGGTGCATTGGATTACAACGGAGCCGAAGCAGTTGGCGGCGTGGTCGTGATGCGATACGGCGAAAATCCTCGAGTCGTCATCGACCGCGTGAAAGCCAAGATCGCCGCGATAACGCCATCGCTACAAGGAGTGACCATTCATGGCGTCTACGATCGCAGCGGACTGATCGACGAGACGATGGCGACGCTGACACATGCGTTACGCGACGAGATCATCATCACGGCGATCATCATCCTCTTGTTTCTATTGCACATCCGCAGCAGTTTCGTTGTCGCGATCTGTTTGCCGGCAGCCGTGCTGATGTCGTTCATCGCGATGCGGTTCGTCGGCGTCGGAGCGAACATCATGTCGCTGGCGGGGATCGCGATCGCGATCGGCACGATGGTCGACATGGCGATCATTGTTTCGGAGAACATCTACCAGCATCTTTCGGATTGGGAGTCTGGTAGCGAAGAGGCTCGGATCAAACAACCTCGCACGGAAGTCGTCTACGAGGCAACGGTTGAAGTCGCACCGGCCGTCGTGACCGCCGTGGCGACAACCATTGTCAGTTTCTTGCCGGTCTTCTTTTTGACCGGTCGCGATTACAAGCTGTTCTCTCCGCTGGCTTACACCAAGACATTTGCGATTGCTGCGGCGATGATCACCGCCGTCACGATTGTGCCGGCACTGTGCCGTTTGATGCTGCGAAGCAATGTGCGTCGCAAGAGTGCGGCTTTGCTCGCTGGCGTTTCGCTGGCCGGACTTCTCGGTGTGGCTTCGCATTTCCTTTGGGGGTCACGACTCGCAGAGCGATTCGGCTTGGAAACCTGGATCGTGACCACCGTCGCCGCAGTGATCGGATTCATTGCCGGTTGGCAATTGCTGCGAGAGCGGATTCGGCCAATCGAAGAGATTCCTTCCAGTCGCTTCGTTCGTTGGATTTACGCAGCCCGATTGCGATACGCCCTGAACCACAAAGCGGTTGCGCTTTCGTTTCCGTTGATGCTGTTGATCATCGGCGTGGGTGCCTACGTCGGAATGCCAACCGTGCTCCGTCCGGTCGAAAAGTTCGCCAACTTGTTCGGTGCCGATCTGAATGACTTTCCCGGCTACGTCGATGCCAAGCATGTTTTTACGGGGTTGCAGAGCGACGACTGGATCGCCCTAGACGAAGGAAGCTGGTTCTACATGCCGACGCTGTACCCGGCAGCCAGTTTCTCGCAAGCGATGCAAGTGTTGCAGACGCAAGATGTTTTGATCGGCCAGATTCCCGAAGTCAAAGATGTGCTTGGCAAGATCGGTCGCGTCGAATCGGCACTCGACCCCGCGCCGGCCGCGATGGTCGAAACCTATGTGATGCTCAAACCCGAAAGCGAGTGGCGAGAAGGCGTCACGGCTCGCGACGTGTGGGACGAAATCAACCGAGTCGCCACGTTGCCCGGTGTCACGCCCGCGTCGGCGTTACAACCGATCGAGGGCCGAGTCGTGATGTTGCAGTCTGGCATCAAGGCACCGATGGCCATTCGAGTTTACGGCAACGAACTCGACGAGTTGGCTGACGCGGCCATGAATGTCTCCGCTGAGCTGAAGAAGTCGCCGCTGATCAACGCCGGCACCGTCAATCCCGATATCGTGCTTGGCAAACCCTACGTCGAGTTCACCGTCGATCGTGAGGCGGCATCGCGGTACGGGATGAGTTCGTCGATGGTGAACCAAGTCATCGAGACCGCACTCGGCGGGATGAATTTAATCAAGACCGTTGAAGGACGTGAGCGTTATCCAGTGCGGCTCCGTTACAACCGCGACCTCCGCGAACAGATCGACGGCCTGAAACGCTTACCCGTCGTCACACATTCGGGGGCGGTCGTACCGCTCGAAGAACTCGCGACGCTGGAAACGACTTGGGGGCCGGGTGCAATCAACAGTGAGAATGGCCGACTGGTCGCTCACGTTTCTTTCATGACCAATGGCAGCAAGGGCGATTTGGAATCCGTCTCCGCGATCGAAGAACAGCTCCGCGAGGCTCAGTCGCTGCCTCCGTCGGACCCGAATCGGTTATCGCTGCCAGCGGGATACTCTCTCGAGGCCGTTGGTAGCTTCCGAAATCAGATCGAAGCCAACAGGCGTTTGATGTGGATCATTCCGATGGTGATCTGCATCAATCTGATGTTGCTTTACATGGAGTTCCGAAACCTCTCGATTTCGTTGGCCGTGTTCTCCGGTATCCCCGTCGCCTTCGCTGGTGGCATGATTGCAGTGGCAACGATGGGCGTCGAACTCAATACGGCAGTATGGGTTGGCTTCATCGCGTTGTTCGGACTAGCCGTCGACGATGGCGTGGTGATGGCGACCTACATCCATCAACTGCTGAAGAAACGTAAAGTCGAAACGGTCGAAGATATCCGCAACACAGTCTACGAAGCTGGACTGAAACGCATTCGACCTTGCATGATGACAACGGTGACGACGCTTGCCGCGTTGATTCCAGTGTTAATTGCGACAGGCCGTGGTGCTGACGTCGCCCGAGCGATGGCGATTCCCGTGTTCGGTGGCATGTTAGCTGAACCGTTCACGTCGTTTATTGTGCCGACGCTCTATTGCGGCTACCTGGAATTGAAAATGCGTTTCGGATTTCAAGACGAGCTTTGGGAAGGCACCGAAGCGATGCCGGAGGAGGAACTCATGAAAGCGGCATAAAACTTTTCGTTTGACCGTGAAGGAATTCACGACTCAGGCATCCAATCAATCAACCTCACCAAGATCGACGGACCCAACGGACGGTGTCCTGAAACTTTACAACGGAGTTCTCCCATGAAACGAACACTCATCATCACCGCTTTCTCACTCGCGATGTCCACATCGGGCGTGTTTGGGCAGACGATTCAATCGCAGCACAATCACGCTGGGCACAACCACGTGATGCCCGGCATGACGCAGGCTCGCGAAGCGACGCAAGCAGGGCCGCATGGCGGCAGTTTGAAACAAACCGGCAACCTGCAAATCGAAACGATTGTTTCACAAGGCGGGCTGCAAATGTTCGTCTATGACCGCGCTGGTCAGCCGGTTTCGGTTGACCGGGGACGCGGTGCCGTTTCGGTACGAGTCGAAGGCAATGCGAAACGCTATCGCTACGACCTGTTACCCGATGGCAAAGGAGCGTTGACTGCTCCTGTGAACTTGTCGCAAATCGCTGGTCGACAGATTGACGTCGATGTGCAATTGGTCGGTATTGCGGCCAGCACAATCTCTTTCAACGAAGTCGCCACCGTTCCGGCCAGCGAGCAACAACTGGCAGCCGCGGCGATCGCACGACAAAAGATCTGTCCCGTCAGCGGCAAACCGCTCGGCAGCATGGGTGATCCCGTCGCCGTCGATGTCAACGGACAGAAGCTCTACGTTTGCTGTGCAGGCTGTGTGGGCGCGGTCAAGTCGGACCCGGCTAAGTATGCCGCCGGTCGCCCGCAGATCACGGTCACCACAGCGACCCAAGCTGATGCAGCAGCCATTGCCGCCCAGAAGGTTTGCCCCGTCATGGACGAACCGCTCGGCGGCATGGGGACACCGATCAAGGTGATGGTTGGTGACAAGCCGATCTATCTGTGCTGTAAGGGATGCATCAAGAAGATTCAGGCCGAGCCCGCGAAGTATTTGGCGATGGTTTATGGCAACGGCACGCAAGCCAGTGCCCAGCCTGCTGCCACGACGACGGCAAAGATCACTGTCTCGACCTCAACCCAAGCCGACGCAGCGGCCATTGCGGCCCAGAAGACCTGCCCCGTCATGGATGAACCACTTGGTGGCATGGGTATACCGATCAAGGTGATGGTCGGCGATAAGCCGATCTATCTGTGCTGCAAAGGATGCATCAAGAAGATTCAGGCAGAGCCAGCGAAGTATTTGGCAATGGTTTACGGCAGCGGTAATCAAGCGTCCGTTCCCGCAGGTACCGAACAAGTTCGGGAAGGCATCTTCAAGGTCGTTTCTGCCGATGCGCCGTTCATTGCCGCACAAAAGAAATGTCCTGTGATGGACGAACCGCTTGATGCGATGGGTGGGCCATACAAAGTCAATGCGGATGGAAAGGCGATCTATATCTGTTGCCCTGGATGCGCGAAGAAGATTGCGGCCGAGCCGCAAAAGTGGTTGGCTGTTCTGAAGTCTCAAGGAGTTGATGCTCCATTGATTCGTTAATCAACTCGGGAGCGAGAACTGCTCGCTTTCGATCTGACTCACGCGGGGGCGGTGTCGCGGCTGATTCACGCAAGTGATGACGTCACCACGCCGTCCCTGCCTTTTTGTTTTCAACTTACGACAAGGACGTCGTCATGAAATCGCTATGGAAATATTGCGCAACCGCAGCGCTCGTTTTGCCCCTCTCGCTATCCGCCGGATGCCGTTCGCTGCCCTGGCTGGGCAATCGAAAAGACGAACCGGCAATGACCGCTCAGCAATACGCCGAGCAAGCTGCCGCCAACATTCAATACGACACGAGGGTTGATTTCGACACCGACTATCAACCGCCCGCAGCAAATTCGTTCACAACCGCTCCCACTTCAGTTTCGCAGCGTCCCTCATCAGGCGGCGAAAGCTGTTGCCACTAACGCAGGAGCACGTTCTACCATGAAGTCTCAATCTACACGCTCGATACGTTGGTTGGCGTATCGAGTGGTCCGTCGTTTTGCGATCGCGAACGTCAGTCACTTCTATCAGTCGCCGATCGACACGATGCCGCGAACGCCGACGCCTGACAGCTACACGATTGGTTCGTGTTCATCCAAACGGCTACGAGAACACGCATCCGAGTTGGATTACGCAATCCCAGAGCGGGACTTGGAAATGCTGGACGCCGGCGCAGCCAAATGCATTGCAGCCTTTCAAGCCGATTCGCTCGCCGGGTTCGCTTGGGTCGCCTTTGGAAACATACCCGGTGAAATGAACCACGACGGCAAGCCCGAAACTGGTCTGCCAATCCAACTCTCCGACGAAGCCGCTTTCGTATTCCAAGTCTTGGTGCTTCCTGCCTACCGAGGACGACGACTGTACGCGGCGATCTTGAGCAGGATGGCCGACGAATTGCAACGCGACGGCATCCGACACCTGGTGCTGACGACCGAAGGATCGAACCACAACGCCCTGCGAGCGGTCGAGCGAATGCAATTCCAAAAAGTCGGCCAAGCATCGTTCTTTCGCATCGGACCACTCAGTCGATCAACCTACCCGACGCTTTCAAAAGATGTTGGATTCACAATCGGACGATATCTCGGCGACGATACCGCAGCCCATTCAAGTTAACTGAGCCACCAACAGCGTGGTGTCATCGAAGGCCTTGCGCCCCTTGCGGAACGTTTCGATGGACGACTCAAACGCTTCAACCAGTTCCCGAGCGTTGCAGCGTTTGACCGTGTTCATCAACTGCTCAATCCGCTCGGTTCCGTACTGTTCTTCACTCGGGTCAAACGCTTCAGTCACTCCGTCGCTAACAATGACTAAACGGGCCGCATCACCGAGCTGGATTGTATCTTCGTTGTATTGGGTATCCTCTTCGACGCCCAAGATCAGGTCGCCCACATTCAATCGCACCGGTGTTTCGCGTCCAATCTGCAAGAACGGAAATTCATGGCCTGCATTGGCGTAGGTCAGTTGTCGCCTTTTTGGGTCAACGACCAGTAGCGTCATCGTCGCAAAGTGTCCCATCATCACGTACTCGCAGTATCGCTCGTTGACATCTGTCAGAATCTGGGCAGGGCTGGACGATTTCTTTGCCGCTTCCGACACAAACGCCTTCAGCAATGTCGCCGCCATCGCGGCCGGCACTCCATGACCCGACACATCCGCGACGCAAAGTAGATATTGTCCATCAGACAATGGAATCACGTCGTAGTAGTCACCGCCAACATCGTCGGCCGGCTCGAACAATTCGGCGACGTCGATTCCAACCAATCCATTCACCGTCGGTCGTAAGTTCTGTTGAATTTGACGTGCCTTTTCCATGTGAACGCGATGGTCGCGCTGAGCGTGATCCAAAGCCTCGGTCATCGAATTGATTTGATCGGCGAGATAACTCAGTTCTCGACAGCTTCGCGTACGTGCAATCACGCTTAGGTCTCCGGCGGCAACACTCCGCAGCGCCGAAACGAAACCTTGGATTGGTTTGGCGATCAATTGCCGCAGTACCGCGCTGACCACGAAGGCAGTAATCCCTCCCAGCAATAGGACTCCGAACATTTGGATCAACAACGAGCGGCGTGTTGCGCCCACAACGGCTGAACGTTTCTCTGAAATGTAGACCGTGCCCGCTGATCCAGTGAAAGACCCGACAACGAGCGCGCCGGTAGCGTTTGATCTGGAGAGGGTTGAATCAGCAGCCGACCGCATTGCCAGGAGCATTTCGTCGGAAGCATGCCCATGCGAGACAGCTTGGTACGGAAGCCCTCGCCAATCCGCAGCAATATGGTGACCGGGCGAATCGTCAGTATTCATTCGAGCGCAGACGTTGTCGACCAGATTTTGAATCGCCTCGCCGCCGTGAGGTTCAGCGACCAACAGCGATTCGTACATCGTTTTCGCTTCTTCGGTCAACGCGATCTGCTTCTCGTTCAAATGCCGATCCATCCTCACGCGGTAGTCAACGAGAAGAAACAGAACGACAAACCCAAAGAGAATCGCATTGACGAGGACAAGCAGTTGCCGGCTGATCGGCAGCTGATGCCATCGGTATTTGAACGCTTCCATCACGGCAACCTAACAGAGAAAAGCCGGGCGAGTTTTTTAGGCTCGTCCGGCCGATATGAGATCGAACGGAATCAGACGCGATTAGCTGAGTTCAGCCAATTTTGCTTCCGTTGCACTTACCGATCCTTTTCCGCAGCAGGCCGCACCGACGCTGCAGCAGTACGCTCGCTTTGCACAACAGGTCGGTTTACCTGCCGAGCTGGCAATGTCGCTGGTTGCCGCGTTCGTTCCAGCGTGCTTCCCACAGCATCGTGCGTTTACCGAACAGCAATAGGCACGCTTGGCACAGCAGGTGGGTTGAGAAGTTGCGCCGGCCACTTCGTCAGTGGTTGCTGTCGTTTCCGCTTGTTTTCCACAGCACGCCGCTTGGACGGTGCAGCAGTATGCATGCTTGGCACAACACGTCGGCTCAGCCGATGCGGCGGTGCCAACATCACCAGCAGGGACCAGCGAAACGGCAAACAAAACAGCAGGGAATACAGTCGCTAACATTTTGGAAACTCCAGGATTGATGGCGCAGCCGACATCGACATGCACCGATTGGGGAACAGAGACATCTTCATTTTTGACTTGGTCTGGCTTCGCAAGTCGAAGCAGAGACGACTGCTAAATCTGAAGACGAATGTGCCAATCAATCAGAGAGCTAGGATGAACCAACGAGACCGACCGCACGAGTGCGACCGACTCCGTCCTCCAGTCAATCCGTAAGAAGTCACTGCGGTCCAAACCGCGAGGCGTCAGATCGCTGGTGGAAGTTCTCGGCGGCAACCAGACCTTCGTCTCGCACGATCCCATCGCGGGACATTCGTGCAAAGGATCACTGTCACAGCAGCCGTGCCCGACCGGCTGCGGTTGGCAGCACGCATGAGGGCAAGGCTTCGCGTCGTTTGATCCTGCTCGGGCCGCCGGCGAGGACGCCAACAGCACCGCGATCACTGCAAAAGCAGCAAACAATCGAGCGGCAGCATTGGTGTGACGACGGTTCATGGCGGACAGTTCCAAAAGCTTTCAAAGGACTCCCACTGAGGGAATCTCTTCTTTGATGCTCTTTGGATGCACGGCCCCGACGTTTCTTCACGACTTCGTGAAAAGATTTCAGGATTCTTTTCGGGGTTCGCTGCTGGTGCAAACCGCTAGCGCGTTCAGGTCGTGAAGCCACTCGGATTGCTGATCGACAAAGGCAGCTTTTAGCTGGTCCAATAAATCGTCAGAGTCGCCAATCAACGGTGAAATCTCGATCGCCAACCGTGGGTCGGGCGCGTCATGCGTCGAGTGACAGATCACGAAATGCCGTTTGGTCTCCTCCAGCATCTGCATGCTAGCGTGCCAAAGCCGATCGACAGCCTCGGTGCTGGCGGGGAGCTTGGCCGCATCGACTTGCCGCACCGCTCGCATCATCGAAGATACCTCCAGGCAGAATCTCAGCATTCGGGTCATTGCATACCGCGGTTCGCTGAATCGAAAGTAATGCAGGACCGGATAGAAATGATGTGACTCCAACAAGTCCGCCATGTTCGACGACATCGTGTATAGGTCTTGGTTGACTAACGAAGGATCGCTCCCGGTCAGATACGCTCGCAAATAGCCAAGGCTGTCGCCCGTTCGTCCGGTGCGATACTCAATTTCGTTGGCAAACTGGTTGCGACGGGCCAGGGTCGAATAGACCGAAATGACATAGGCGAGAACAAGCGTGAAGAAGCTAAACCCCAAACCAGCAGCCGTGATGGTCAAGAACTGCATTGCTGGCGTTCGCGGCACCAAGTCGCCCACACCCAGGGTGGTGATCGTGAAACCAGCGTAATACACCGCGCTCGCAAAACCCCTGTCCGTCGGTGTCAATCCGGTTGCCGTGATGCCCGTGCCGAGCTGAGGCCATACGATCAGGCTGACACCAATCAACAGTAGCGTCGCCCAACACAACACCTGCGTCGCTATCAACGCCGGTCCGCAGTAAACCACAACTCGCGGATGAGCGAATACTCGCGTTCGGACTAAAAAGTGAAAGCCACGATTGATGCATTTCGTGATCGGGCCAACCGTCGCACGAGGATGCATAACTGCCATGAAGGTTTCCCAGACGCCAAGGCAGGTCACAAGAAACCCGCCAGTAGTCAGGAACCAATTCATCGCGTTAATAACTCACTCGCCGTACTTCCGAAAGACTGTCATCAGCTCTTCGATCTTCTCGTCGCGGTCCTTGGCACTGCCACTCTTGATCGCCTCGCTGACGCAGGATCGGATGTGCTGCTCTAGGACGATTTGGCCGACTTTGTTGAGTGCACCCGTCGCGGCGGACAACTGCATCAGGATATCGACGCAGTATTCCTCATCCTCGATCATGCGACCAACCGCTTCGACTTGTCCGATGACACGTCGAAGTCGATTGTTGAGCTTCTTTTTCTCGTCGTCGGACAGCATTCGTGGAGACTTTTAGTCAAGTTGGTTTCGCGGAGTTCCCGATTTTAGCCTCTAAACGGCTCCGCAGTTAGTCCGCTTCACATCATCATCTTGGGCGCAGCTTCGTACTTACCGGGGTCACCGAAACGACGAACGATTTCAGCGAATACCGCTCCCTTTTCAACCGGCTGGTCGCTGTTTATTACCAACTCATACAGATCGTCTGGCAGAACTCGCAGCACGGTCATCAATCCTTTGACCGACATCGCATAGTTCGCTCGCATTCCGCGAACTTCCTTTCGGCTCCAAATCGCTTTCATGAATGCGTCGGACATTTCCATGCCCTGCATCTTCTGTGGGTAGCCTGGCGTCGCGAATTTGTCACTTCGTGTAGCGTCGACTTGCGGACGGCTGCTGAGATTCGCGAGGTACTGATCGACCGAAGCGTCATCGCGCATTCGCGGCCCCACTTGTTTGACCATGTGGTTCATCATGTGGTGAATCATGTGACAATGGAAAATCCAATCGCCGGGGTTGTTGGCGATGAACTCGAAGCTTGAAGCCTGAGCGACACCGACCAATTCGTTGTTGCGTGGAACCCAGGCACTCTTGGGAATGCGAGCCCCTTCGTGACTGGTCACCCAAAACGTATGCCCATGCAGGTGGATCGGATGGTGTTGCATCGGGGCGAAGTTCAACAGTCGCACACGAACACGCTCGCCATGTTTGCATACAAGCGGTGTCGTGTAGGGGCCACTCTTGCCGTTGATCGTGTGCCAATTCCAGTCCATCGACCACGAATCGCTAATCGTGTGCGTCGGCGGAATATGAAAATTCTGAAATAGCAATCCGAAATCGCGATCCACCGGTGGATCGAAGACCTTCTTGGGATGGACGATGAACCATCCGACTTGTCCAAACGCTTCTTGCATCGCCACATGCGAGTGATAGAAAAAGGTGCCTTCCTCGTGGATGTCGAATTCAAAGACCTTCGTCTTTCCAGGCTTGATGGGATTCTGAGTCAACGTGGCGGCTCCGTCATACTGAACGGGCAGCTCGAAACCATGCCAATGGACGAACGTATCTTCAGGCAATTCATTGGTCACGACGATGCGAACACGATCGCCTTGCGTGACTTCGATCGTCGGGCCAGGCATGCTGCCGTTGTAACCGTAAACGTTCATCTTCACGCCAGGATGAAACTCTTGCTGAACTGCCATCGGCACAAGTTCAAACACCTTCACACCGTTGTCCATCTTGTAGGGCAACGTTGGGATGTCGGGAGCCTCAAATGGCGCGGGGCCATCGGAAGCCTTGCGAAACCCTGGAACCAGCTTGCCGATGTAATAGTCCGAGTCTGGATCGAGACCGCGACTGGGTTTGAAGCGAGAGAATCCGTCGTATTCCGCAACGACCTCAGATGAGGCCGGGATTTCAGGGCGAGCCGAGGCGTTGCCGATTGGCTGCGGCATGTTGTCGTGTTGCTTCATGCCGTTGTGCTGCATGGGCTCTTGCGCGTTGGCATCGCGTCCCAGCAAATTGCCAACGAAACCAGTTGCTGCGGCGAACGAGCCTACTTTCAAAAACTTGCGACGATCTTCTGGACTGGGCATGAGATTGAGACTGTTTGATGTGAATGGATGTTGGTGACGACGAAGCGTTGATTAACGAGGCTTCGCAACGGCGTCGATGTGACCTGGTGGCGTTGGGCCAGGGGCTGCCATCAAACCGCCGTGCAGCAGGTAGCCTCTGACGAGAACTTCGTTCGTGCGAACTTGTTCGAGATGTTGGACTCGGGTCAAACGTGAGTCGAAGTAATCCATCTGTGCGTCCAAAACGGTCGGCCAATCAACTCGGTTCGCTTTGTAGCTTTCGAGCAATTCTTGATAGGCCAATTCGGCTTCGGGAATGATCACCCGATCGTATTCCGTCGCGATTTGCAGTGCCGTCAAATACTGTTGGTAGACGTTGGCCATCTGCTGCCCCAGCATCAACTCGGTTCGTCGAATCTCTTCCTGTTGCCGGCGATAATCCAGTTGGGCTTGGCGAATGGTGCCCTGGTTCCGATCAAACACAGGCAGTTCGATCGAGACTCCGGCCGCTGCAGTGGTTTCTTTGGCCTCGAAGTTATATCCGGCTCCGCCTTCGGCAACGATGTCCGGAACCCACTCGACTTGTTCACGTCGGACGGTGATGCGGTCCGCTGCCAACTTCGCTCGGGCGGCGGCAAGTTCTGGACTTTCCGTGAGCACCAAAGACATCGCCTCCTGATAAGAAAGCGGTTCACCTTGCGGCATCAGATCGCCGGAGACGACGCCGTCGGTCAAGTCGACACCAACGATCGCAACCAACCGTCGAAATGATTCGCGGTAGTGATTCTCTGCGGACAACACGTCTAGCCTCGCCCGCTGCAACGCAATGCTCGATTTGCGAACTTGTGGACGTGTTGCTTGGCCTTGGTTGTAAAGCTCGCGTGCAGTGACAGCACCATCTTCGGCCGTTTTCAACAGTTCCTTTCGCAGCTCGACGATTTCGCGACCCGCTAACGCTCGGAAGAAGTGAATCCGCACGTCATTGCAGACGCGGAACTGTTGAGCCATCGCGAGGTGTTCGGAGACATGAGCACGACGCATGTATTTTTCGCGACTCAATTTCAACTTGCCGGCAGTGACAAAACGCTGACTCACTGTCATACCCTGAAACTCGCCCGGCGAATCCTTGTCGCCTTCGACATCAACTCCGATCTGTTCGCCGATGTAATTCAGGGTCGGGTTGGGGTACAAACCTGCCTGCAATGCCTTGGCGGTCTGTGCTGAAATCTGCAACCGAGCTTGACGGATCGTGGGATTGTTCTGAGTCGCCAGAGTCAGGAAATCATCTAGCCTGTATCCTTGGACTTCTGTTTCCATCGGGAACGCTTCCGAGATCATTTCGCCGTCGACGTAAACGGGAGCTGGCGTGCTACCGAAGTCGCTGCCGTCGATACGAACACCGGGGAACAGTGGCCCGCTTGGATCGAGCTGATCTAAACCGTAGGGTGCAGATGGCACTGGTGGTGGTGGCGTGAATGTGCGACCGATCGCCGAAGCCGTGTTACTCATCGAAGGCATTTGGGCACTGGCAGCGGTACAAAAAATTCCGGCAGTCGCAATGACTGATAGTCCGGACTTGAACAAAAACGATCGCACTGAAATCACTCCTTTGATCTGAGCAGCGGCATGTTGGCTTGCTTTTCAAATCGGCTAGATACCTGCGAGGGGTATGTTTGCAGTGAACTTTCTGAAAGTCATTTGCGAAAAGGGGGTCAGTTGTACGGTCTACCGAGCCTATGCGCTGGTCGCAAATCGACCAACCGGAACTACGTGAGCTTGGCTGCCCGCAATCTCAACGCATTCGCAATCACCGACACACTGCTAAAACTCATCGCTGCTGCTGCAATCATGGGACTGAGCAACACGCCGAAGATCGGATACAGCAACCCAGCTGCGACCGGGATTCCCAGGGTGTTGTAGATGAAAGCGAAAAACAAGTTCTGACGAATGTTGCTCATCGTTTTGCGACTCAAGTTTGCCGCCGCAGCCACACCGCGAAGATCGCCACCGACGAGCGTGACACCGGCAGACTCAATCGCAACGCCCGTCCCGGTGCCCATGGCGATGCCAACGTTCGCTTCGGCCAGTGCAGGAGCGTCGTTGATCCCATCGCCACACATCGCAATTGTCTTGCCTTCCTGCTTTAGCTTGCGAACGAAATCATGCTTTTCCTCGGGCGAAACCCCAGCATGAAATTCGTCGATGCCCAGTTTCGACGCGACGGCTTTCGCGGTCGGTTCGGCATCGCCGGTCAACATCACCACTCTCAACCCCAGTTCATGCAACGTCTTTAGCGCTGCAGGCGTGCTTTGCTTGATCGGGTCAGTGATGGCGAGAATTGCCGCCAGCTTGTTGTCGATCGCCACGAACACAACCGTCGCACCTTCGACCTGATGCGATCCCGCTTTGTCTCGCCCCGCATCAACGCCCTCGATGCCTTGTTCGTCCAACAAGTCAGCCTTGCCAATCAACACATCATGATCATCGACGCGAGCGCGAACGCCACCACCGGTTATACTATTGAATTCACTCGCCTCCACGAGCTGCAACTCATCCGCCTTCGCTCGGCGAACGACCGCCTGAGCCAACGGATGCTCGCTCTGTGCTTCGACAGCAGAAGCCAACGTCAACACATCGTTCTCATTCCAGTCAGCAAACGTCTCGACACCCGTCACTTCCGGTCGTCCCTGCGTCAGTGTGCCTGTCTTGTCGACAACAATCGTGTCAACCTTCTCCATGACTTCGAGGACTTCAGCGTTCTTGATCAGCACGCCTTCCTTCGCTCCTCGGCCAACACCCACCATCACGGACATCGGCGTCGCCAGCCCCAACGCACACGGGCAAGCAATGATCAACACCGCAACGGCCGCTACGAACGCATGAGCCAGTTGCGGCTCTGGACCAAACACCGCCCAGCCGATGAACGCTGCCATCGAACAAACGATCACCGCCGGCACAAAGTAACGCGCGACCACATCAACCAGTTTCTGAATCGGAGCACGACTCCGCTGTGCGTCCGCAACCATTTGCACGATGCGGTTCAGAACCGTGTCCCCGCCAACACCGACAGCTTCCATGACGAGCGCACCAGTCTGGTTCAACGTTCCGCCCGTGATTTCGTCACCTTCCACCTTCTTCACCGGCATCGGCTCGCCCGTCAACATCGACTCGTCAACGCTGCTCGACCCGCTGAGAACTTTCCCATCGACCGGAACTTTCTCGCCAGGACGTACTCGCAGCCGATCGCCCTTGTGGACTGAATCGAGCGAGACATCTTCCTCGCCATCGTCTGTGATTCGGTGTGCCGTATCGGGAGCAAGCTTCATGAGTTCGCGAATCGCTCCGCCCGTCTGCTGTCGTGCTCGCAGTTCCAATACTTGCCCGAGCAACACCAAGGTGATGATCACCGCCGCGGCTTCAAAATAGAGAGGTGGAACACCGTTCTCAAAGAACGCCTCTGGTATCACACCAGGAAGCAACACGACGACCAAACTGAACAGATACGCCGCCAATGTTCCCACGGCGATCAACGAGAACATGTTCAAGTTCATCGTGTGAAACGACTTGGCTCCGCGAACCAACAAGGGCCATCCGCACCAAAACACAACCGGCGTCGCCAGCGCCAACTGCAACCAACCAAACACCGTCTGGCTCATCCAATCCGCGACCCGCAATCCGACCATCGGCCCCATCGCGATTACGAGCAATGGCACCGACAACGCGACGCCAACCCAAAAGCGACGCTTCATGTCGGCGTACTGTTTATCTTCACCCTCTTCATCCAACGAGACGACCTTCGGCTCCAAGTCCATCCCACAAATCGGGCAGTCGCCGGGGCCGACCTGCTCGATTTCAGGGTGCATAGGGCAGGTGTAGATCGCCGTCGGGTCTGCGGGCGCATCGCTCGCCTTGGTCGATGAGTGACCACTGCAGCACGAAGACGTGTCCGAGGTTTCCTCGATCTGTACCGCTGCGCCGCCACCGCAACAAGACGAACCGCTTGATGCCTCTTTCTGTGATCGCTTCGCCAGCACCCCCGCAGGATCATCTTGGAACTTTTTCAAGCATCCGTCGCTGCAAAAAACGTAGTTCTTGCCACCAAACTCAGCCGATCGTGGACTATCCGCCGAAACGGTCATTCCACAAACCGGGTCGATCTGCGTTGACGGATCGGCGACCGGCAAGGACGTCTCGTGTTTCTTGTCGTGGTCCATGATTTCTCCAGGCTGTCAAAAAGTCATCCTTCAATATACCCCATAGTGGTATGCAAGTTGCATACCGCTAATGCAGCGGCAAAGGGGCCGCATTAGCAAAATTCCAAAGGAGAAACGAATGAGTACCGCAACCGCATCCATGAAAGAGTGCATCGAAAACTGCCAAGAGTGCCAAACGACCTGTGCTGACATGCTGACCAGTCATTGCCTGTCCGAAGGTGGCGACCACGTCGAGCAAACGCACGTCAAGCTGATGCTCGACTGCATCGCGGCCTGTGCTGCCTGCGTCGACTTCATGAGCCGCAATAGCGATCACCATGCGCACTACTGCAAAGCTTGCGCAGCGATTTGCAAGGCCTGCGCCGACAGCTGTGAGAAGGTCGGTAACATGGACAATTGCGTCGAATGCTGCCGCAAGTGCCACGAAAGCTGTTCGTCGATGGCATCGTAGCACCAGCCGAAATCCCAAAACGCAAAAACGCCGACTCCCCGATGTGGGACGCCGGCGTTTTGTTTATTGCCTTGGTAGAGTAACGCTATTCGTTTTCGTCAACGGTCGGCGGTCACTCGTCGAGGATGCCTGGATAGCTCGGCCAATCGTCGCCCCAGTCTCCGGGATGAACGACGGGATAATCGGGCATACCAGGATAGGCTTCGCCGGGGTGACCTGACTGAAGGTTGTCTGGCGCAGAGTAACCCGGCGGGACGTGATAGGGATGGTCCGGCGGCAGTCGCGGCCAGACGTGAATCGGCGGCGGTGACTCGATCACGACCGGTTCTTCGGGTGGCGGCGGCCAAGGGTAATCGTTCGGCCACCAAGGTGGGCGTGGGCCAGGGTCGGGAGTGCCTGGCGGATAGTCGTCGGGCCACACCGGCGGCGGTGGCGATGGCGGCGGAGTGAGAATGATTGGACCGTCGTCGTCTTCCTCGGGATCGTAGGGCGGTTCGCTGCCGGGCGGATCAAACGGCGGGACAAAGGGATACGGCGGCATTTCCGGATAGTCGGAAGGATACGTCATTGCAGGGCACTCCGTTGCAGAGGATCGGGATGGAAGAATGCGGTGCGTTTGCTGGGGCACAAGCGGCACTGCGGGATAGATTTGGTTTCGATGAAGGTTTGCAGTTCTTCATCCGTCGCGTTTTCTGAACACGCTTGGTAGTCGCGGAAGAGTTGCCATTGCGGCAAGTCTTGTAATCGAAGTTTGGATTCGAGCTTGGCGAAGTAGGCGAGCGCAGGACATTTCCAAAGCTTGCTTTCGTGAAGCTGCGTGCATGTCTTCTGCATGCAAACTTTGAACGCGGCGTTGGGCCGCGAGGCGAAGGGCATTGGCTTTCCGCCTTCGACCCTGTATTGACGCATCCAGCCGCGGTGCGACTGTCGAATCTTGATGCGAATGCTGGGAAACTGTTCTCGCCAGCGCCAAACCAGGTGTTTGACTTCGCGAAAGCGTTTGACGTACTCGTCGTGCATTCCGTGTTGGCTGACTTCGAGTCGGCAATTCGTTTCGATGAGTAGTTTTGGCAACTCAGGAAACCGATGTAGAAAGAACCCGTTGGTAACGAGCATCAGGTCGCTGTCCCAATGCTGTCTCGCAAGCTTGATGTGTTCCAATATTGCGGGGTTCAACAGAGGCTCGCCGCCGAGCAACGCGAACCGAGTCGGCTTCAGCCGATGCGACCATTTCTGGTAGTCGGCATCGGCTTGCTCGATCGTGGGCATCGCGCCGGGCAAATGATGGTCGCTGTAGTGGCTGCATTGCTGGCAGGACAGATTGCAACCGTGGGCCAAGTGATACTCAAGTGCCGGCAAGTTGTGGCGTTGCATTGGCGTCCTCCTTAACGCGAAGTCGAAAGCGCCGGGCGTTGACGCCAAGCTGCAACAGAAAGCGGGTTAGCACCAAGTGCGATGAACCGGTTTCCGTATGACTGCACATTCGTCGATCCAATTGGTCTAGCTCGTCTGACCACTGGCCTGTGACAATCAAGTCTGGATAGATGGCCAGCAGGTTCGCGGCGAGTTGTGGAGTGAAGATCGGTCCGATGTCATATTCAGCCGGTGGATCATTTCCCCATCGTTGAATCAATTCTTGCGTTTCAGCATTGCCCGGAAATGGCAGCTCTGGTGGTACGCGACGTTGCCAATGACAGGCATCAATGTGAGCTTTTGAGCGACCAACAAAATGGTAGACGTAAGATTGCATGACCGGATTGATGGCCCAGGCGGCCGAGTAGATCATGCTGACGTTGAAATCGGGCGGTAAGAATTTGATGTAGCCCGGATGGTCGTTGTAAAGCTGATTGACGATCAACGACTCGTCGGTGGCTTGATCGCTGGCACCCCACGTCGGAATCAAATTCCGAATGATGCGAGCAAACATTGGCCCGTACATTTCTGTGCCGTACAGATAGAGTCCACCATTGGGATGCAGCCATGTCGGTGCCGGCCGCACACCGCATCGCTTCGCCCAAATCTCTTGCGCCCGCTGCTGCCAACCTCCATTGTCGATCCGATTATTGGCTGATTGACGCTCGGCAACCATTCCGAATTGCTTCGGGGTCAGCAGATCAAACGGCGAAGGACAGTCCGATCGGATCAACATGTCGTTGTCTAGTTGCAGCACGTGCGCCGGCCCGAACTCTTGATGCACGTGATCGCAGACAAACATCTTCTGCCAGAATGGATGCACCGGTTGAAGGTGATCGTCAATCCAAAGCACCTCCGCGCCCCATCGTTTCGCGGCAGCCTCATAGCTTTCTCGTACGTTCTGCGATGCTCGCCGTGGTGGCAAGTCGAGGACCGCAATCACTCGTTTCATTTCCATACAACTTTCTCCAGTCCGTGTTTGTCCAAACCGGCTTTCAAGAACTCCGGTCGCCGTCGTTGATAGCCGGGCGGGTCGACGTGCTCATGTTTGAACGAGTGATTCAGATCGACTGCGACGTTCATGCCGGCGATCTTTGCTCGCCAAAAGAAGTCCCAGTGCTCTTCGACCTTGAGTGACTCGTCCCAGCGGATCGCTTGCAGGATGTCGCGATAGGCAACAAAGCAGTTGCCGACGTAATGGCACCAGCGAATCGAACGCCGCTGCCGGTAGCTGCCGAATGTGATCCGCAGTGTTCTGCCGTCGACACGCAACATGCGAGGACGTTCGTCGTTGTTACTGAGCGCCGCCAGCAGGTCGAGATCGTGATGCTTGTTGAGCGTCCCGATTAACACGGGAAGACGCGTTTGATTCGTCACTAGATGATCGTCATCGGCGAAGACAACGATCGGTGTGTCGCCAGAATCGAGCAGCCTGTTGCGACCGGCGGAAAGGCCGATGTCGTATTCGGCCTCGATCAGTCGATCGACCATGGCGGCTTCGTCTGGACAAACGGCCGAGAATCGCAGCTCCGGGTTGCCGTCATCGAGGACGTGGATCAGCGGACGCTTGTCGCCATAGTGGTCGTAGATGCTGCGAACGAGCGCCGCACAGCAATGCGGACGATGAATCGTCTTGATGCAGAAAGTTGCTTGATTACGCACGGACGATTTGACCTCCTGGATAGCGCAAGGAATGGAAACCGTGTTTGCGAAGGCCCATCGCACGGAACTTCGCTCTGCCACGCAGGTCGCGATAGCCGGTTCCGGCAACATGGGCGTGGACGACGGAGCAGTCCGTGGCGACCGCGATTTGCAGATTGGCGAGGTGACTCGCTCGGTAGAAGAACTCCCAATGCTCGTAAGTCTTCAGGGCCTCGTCCCAACGGAGCGTCGCGATTGTTTCCTTGCGAGCGAGAAACGCGTTGCTGACCATGTCGCACCAGGCCACGGTGCCGACACGTTTCTTTTCACCGCGGTGCATCCAGATGCGTTTGCCGTTCATCAGCGGCGAAAGCATCGTGGGTCGACCGCCTCCACCTTGCCTTACTGCCAGGATGTCGAGTTCGTGAGCGGCGAAGTACTCGCAGACGCGGTCGATGTGAAAATCCGCCGTAACGACGTGATCGTCGTCGAGCAGAAAGATGTACTCGGTCTGCGCAGCATCGATCGCCGCATTGCGTCCGACTCCGACGCCCACATCGTGCCGATCCAGGTTGATGACCGTGCAATGCTTGGCGGTTTCGGCATACTTCGCACTGAAGCGAAGTTCCGGCCGACCGTCGTCGACAACAACAATGGTTGGGTCGGCGATTTGCTCGCGCAGCGACTGGACCAGCCGATGGCAGGACCAAGGCCGGTGAATCGTCTTGATGCAGAACGTGATGTCTGCGGTTGAGATGCTATTCAACATGGCTCTCACCCAAACTTCCGGAGATCAGGATTGACGTGTTCGATCGCCGACTGGATTTCATCCGGAGTCGGCGTGATGCCGAGAAACTCGACCAGATTGCCAATCACTTCCTCGGGATACGTCACCAACTCGGCGAACTCGATCCGGAACACCGGCACGTCAGGATGCTCAGTGATGAAGTTGTCTCGGTGGTCACGGAGACTGCGTTGCAGAACTTCGCACTCCTCATCGTTCGCCGCGAACCATTGCCCACGATGTTTCTCGCTACGATTCTGTAGCGAGCGAATCGACGCTTCGATGTCTCGTTCGACGGAGATGATTCGCAGTGAATCGCCCAGCCCGGCGTGAAGGTGATTCACGAAGCGACATAGATGCGGATACTTCGCTCCAGAGACCGTTTTGTCGCGGTTGGCTTCTGATTTGCGACTGACGATCCACGACTTGAGCATTTGAGTCAGTTGGTCGTCGCTAACATTCGGATCGGTAGCCGGGAAACGCATCACCTTTTCACAAAGCTGTGCCAGCCCAACTGCCTCGCCGCCTCCGGTCGCTTCGTAGCCACCGAGTTGGTTACCCATGTGAACGCCCAGGTGATGCATCACCATTGCGACACACGACGTGCCGGCGCGGTGCGGTCCAAGCACCGCAAAGAACGGTGCGTCCGAATGGTCAGCGTTCTTGGCGTCATTGAAGAACCGAGTCTGACTCCACTTCCGTCCGCATATGTTGGACTTCGTCGGAAGTTGTCCAACGAGCCAGCGATCGGGCGTGTAAACCGCGATGGATTCTTTTTGGATGTTCTTACCTTGCACGAGTGCTTGGTAACGGCGCTGGATCAATCGACCGAGGTGATGGTCGATGTGATGCTTGGTGTGCCAGTCGTTCCAAGTCAAATGGCGATAGAGAGTTTTCATCGCCTCGCGTCCTCGCACCATAAACGCGTGCGTTCGATTCACGTTGTACGGACGATAGACGTGTTCGCTGACCTTATGAGGCGGGTTCTTGCCGGCGTATAAATGTTGGCCGCCGAGATACGCCATGCCCCAGTCAGCCGGCAATTCCGCAATGAACTGCTGCAGTCGTTCGCAAAAGTCATCGCCGAAACCGGCGTCGTCTTCAAAGACGACATACGAGTCGATGTGTTCGAGCAAACACTTTTCGAGAATCAGTAAGTGAGATCGGTAGCACCCCCACGCTCCGTTCCCAGCCCGCCACTGCGGGGGCGTGGCCACGCGCCGGCCGTCGATCGCGGCGAATCGTTCGGGTTCGGGGAACGGCCACGGATCGGGAAGCTGCCGCATCCAGTCACGCAGCCGATCATCGCGTCGATCGAGGTTCATCAAGAAGCAACGTTCAACGATCGAATTCGTCCTCCGGATCGTCTTGGTCTGGTTCGGGTGCCCCTTCGGGGAACTTTCGCTCGTACTTGCGGATGGCAGTGCTGACGAGACTGCGGGCGACTTTTGCTGTAAACCTTCCATGCGGGAGTCCTCTTGCTTGGGCTTCTTCGAGTAACCAATCGACGATCGTGTCAATGTTTCGGCGGCATCCATCGGCACCCCAGTCGTTCATCGTGTCGACGCGCGTTTCGCAGTTGCACGTCTCGCTCGGCTTTGCAAACCAAGCGATCATTTTCTTGAGTTCGTTGCCGGGACCAGGTCGGTAACTGCTCATCTTCAGCGTCGCCGGAATCGGGTCTTCGTCTGGCATGTAGTTGCGAAGCAGTGTTTCCAGCTCGGTGACGTCCTGTTTGCGTCGCTTCTTGTTGACCAATGCCATGCCGATCGTGACGACGTTGATCGCGCACGGATTGTCATTGGCCTGGCACGCGTTGCACGCGGTCGGTGTGGTTTGAACGCGACATCCGGCGAGTTGGCATGCCACTTCGCATTGGTTGTCGGGCGTTAGGTGTGGGCAATGCATCATGCTGTCATCCCTGCTACTGCTCCATCGAATGAACCGGACGAACTGGGTGGATCGCCGGGGTCTTCACAATCACTGCTCACCAGTTCCCAACCGCACGACCAAATCCAAGTGCTGTTGCAAGGTTCACTCGATCCGCTGCTGTCTTCGGAAGGTTCCTCGGTTGAATCGCTTTCGCTCGGCCGATCGGAGCCGTCGCTGCTATCGGATGTACTTTCGCTGGGGCGGTCGGAACCGTCGCTGGGTGGGTCAGAGTCGGATGTTGAGTCGTTGCTTTCGGATGGTTGATCGCTGGTGCTTCCAGATGAATCGCCGACACTCGGGTCGTCGCTCGCGCTTGGCCGATCACTGTCAGAACCATCCGATCCCGAATCGCTAGTCGACCGTGAGGTTGAATGGGATCCAGAACCACTTGATGACGCTGGCGCACTGGTGGAGTCATCGCTTCGCGAGTCGCTGCCAGAATCCGATGTACTCGTTGATCGAGAGTCGGAACCAGATCCGCTGCCGCTGTCGGATGCGGAGGCACTTACGCTGCCTGAGCCTGAATCCGATCCGCTGCCTGATGCAGAACCACTTTGACTTCCGCTAGCCGAGGCACTGTCCGAGTACGATGCCGAAGCACTCGCTGAGTAACTTTCCGAGTCTGAACTGCGGTCGTTGCTTGATTCGCTCTGGGACTCGCTTGCAGATGGCGATGTGGAATCGGACGTTGATTGCGATTGGGATTCCGATTGGGACTCACTCGATACAGAATCGCTTTCGCTGCTCGTCGACGAATTCCAACTAAACGAAGGCGCACTCTCCGATCCGGACTCGCTTCGTGATTCACTTTCGGATGTGCTCGATTCAGACTGGCTGGATTCAGATGTCGATGATTCGCTGGTTGATGAATCACTCTCGGACGCCGATGACTGCGAACTACTGGCGGACGGACTGCTGGTTGATTCGCTTGATTGCGAGGTGGACGAATCGCTCGACGAACCGGAATCGCTTGATTGCGAGTTGCTCGACGACGAATCACTCGCCGATGAACTGGACCCAGACACGCTTGGAAGACTGATCGACGTACTCGAATCACTCGATTCGCTTGTCGATGAGTCGCTGGACTGGGAATCAAACGAACTGCCTGACGAATCACTCGATGCGGACGACGATCCATCGGAGCTTGATGAACCACTGTTGCTGGGCAGACTGGATGAGTCGCTCGACTCGCTGTTGGATGAATCGCTTGATTGGGAATTCGACGAACTGTCGGACGAACCACTCGACGCCGACGAGGAACCGTCCGAACTGGATGAACTGCTCAGGCTCGGCAAACTAGTCGATTTGCTCGAATCGCTACTCTCCGACGAATCACTTGATTGACTACTGCTGTCGCTGCTCGATGAAGACGCTGAACTGTCGCTTGAATCGCTGCTGCTGGATGCGGACGAATTAAGGGAGGAATCGCTGCTGTCGGATGACGACGAGTCTGAGGATGATTGACTACTCGACGACGACTTTGATGAAGACGACGAACTGCCGGAACTGCTGCTCGATGAGGGGCTGCTCGATGACGAACCGCTGCTTGATGAGGACGAAGACGACGGACTGCCGGACGACGAGGAGGATGATCCGCTGCTCGACGAACTAGAACCTGAAGGACTGGTACTGGAGGAGGACAAAGAACTGCTGGAACTCGACGACATGCTCGATGAGCTTGAGCTGCTCATGCTCGAACTACTCGACGAGCCATTGCTGCTTGATGAACTTCCCGATGACGAGGGCGATGACGAAGAACTGCTGGACGATGAATCGCTGCTAGAACTGCTACTGGAACCTGAACTCGACGAACTGCTGGAGCTTGATGAACTGCTCGAGCTACTGCTGCCATCGCAGCAACGGCAACCAATCGTCAAGTACGCCGATGTGTCTTCGTGAAAGTGGCAGACGATCTGTTGGCTCGCCAGCAGCGCGTAGTCGCACACGTTGTAAACCGAGACGGCAGGGCCAATCGGTTTCCATCCGCCATCAAATCGAAGTTCACGAGCCGTTCCCCACGACTTTGCTTTGATACGTTTTGCGGGTTTGCAGAGAAGCGTTTGCTTGGGCGGGTCGATCACCCAGGATCGCTGACCGTCGAACTGAACTTCCAAGTATTGCTTTGGCGAATCGGCGATCGGTCCGCGAATACGCTGCGCCGAGTGATTCCGAGCGGTGATTCGTACTGTGTCCCCAGCCGGATCGGTGACCGCTTCGATCTCGCCCGCTTTATCGAGTTGATAGAGGTCGCAGTCCGCACTGCCCGTCCGCATTCCTCGGCGACCAGCGATACCGCCGGTCGGAACCTCGACAAGGTAAACCGGATCAGCAGGCCGCCCGACACGAACGACTGCCCATTGGTCACCGAGTTGGTTAAGGTCACGTCGCCACAGAATCTGTGCCGATCCATCTGGTTTCGATTGCAGCGTGTCACCGGCCGATTCGCCAACGTCTGCAAACTTATGCCAAGTCTTGACAACGTTGACTCGCGCGGCCACCACGCCATCGAACACCACGCGGCCGACCTTGTCTTCCGCGATCGGTTCGATGGCGACCCCAACGCGACCTGTGTGTTCATCCTCGGTCGGGCGCACGCACTCGATCGTTGCGTCGCGAACAAAGCGGGCCAGTTCCATTGGCCCGACGGTCGGATCGGTCAGCGGCGACTCAAAGCCGACGATTCCGCCAATCGGAACTGTGGTTGCCGATAGGTTGTGAACGCGAACGGTTGCGGCGTTTCGCAAATGCGTGCGAGGACCACCTCCGCCCGGCAGTCGATTGCGATGCGCGGCTTCGGCAGCGACAAGCAATCGGTTGTATTCAGCGGCGGTGATCGAAAACTGATCGCCTGGTTTCACGCGTCGGGTCATTAGCTGATCCCCAACACGTTGAAGTTTCCTCCGTGATAGACCTGTTCAACGTACGCTGCCTCAGGAACTTGCAGCACACGATCGCCGACCACTTTCTCGCCGTGTTTTACCCATAGGTAGTCCCAACCCTGCTTGGTGATTCCGGTGATGTTGCCAACCGTCATCGCGAACTCGTTCGGACGAGCGGCGAAGTGGTAAGTTACATCGACCCAGTTCTGTTCATCCTCGCCACCTTCGCCGCCAAGAAACAACGCTTCACCGGGAGAGAAGATCGACCACGCACCCGAGTTAACGCGGCCGGTCATCGAGACCATTGCAAGCAGATATGCCGTCGAGACGAACTCGAACTTCTTGCGAACGGAGAATTCAAACGCGGGGACGGTGATGTCGACGCCGGCGACGCCGGAATCGCTGACGCCAATCGCTCCGTGATAGACAGGTGCCGCGATTCCCGGCGCGGAGTAGATGCCTCGAGTCTGCAATGACTGATTCAGATGGGTTGTCGCTCCCGTTGTACTGAACGAAACCGGATCGAGTTTGGTCTTGTTGATTGTGACGCTGACCAAAGCGTGCTTTTGGTTGATGTACTCCGAATCAATTTGCAGATACGGGATCAATTCCTTGTGATTTGCCTTGTAGTACTGATACAAAGCACTCGCAGCGGCGGCCGGATCGACAGCCCCGCCGTTCGTCGCAACGTAAGAGGTGAAGTCGGAGTGTAATTTTCCTCGCGACGCCTTTTCGGACAGAGCCGCAACCTCAAAGTCGTATCCACCGGTGGAGATTGACATCAGCTAAACACCAACCCTCCCGACTGCGAACGCTCAACAAGACGTCGAGTGTTCTCAGCAGTCTGGATGATTGCACGTTTCATGTCCTCGCTGAACTCACCGCCCGACATCGCAGGCAATTGCAATTGCGACGTGCTGTTGGAGATTGCCGAGTCAAACGCAGCGAGGGAACGACCAACGGATGCGAATGCTTCGGTGATCGCGGCAACGTCGAGCGTCGGCGGGGATTCCATCTCGATCGGATTGGGCTGCCCTGAAAGCTCTGGTAGATCCAACGGAACGTCGACTGGGTTCTCGGCGACGACCTCGTTGTTTTGCTCGCCGTTTACGTTTTGATCGTCGACTTGTTCAGGTTCCAACCTCAACTGCGGCGCGAAGATGACCTCGACGGGATCGTCCTCAGCGGCAATGGGCTCCAACTTCTTCAGTGGCTCGGGAGCCTGTTGCGGAATCGTCGAAGCTCCACTGCCGAGACCCAAGCCGCGCGCATCAAAATTGCCAGCGACTTCGGTTCGATCGGTTTCCGGACCGTCAGCGAACTGGTCCATCGCTGCCTGGGCGTTTGGATCCAGGTCGAGACGGAGGTCTTTCGCGTTGGGGGTCTGCAACTCGGGGTCGTCGATGCCGGGGAGATCGACCTTGGGAATATCGACTGCGCCAGGCTCGGGCATCTTGGGCGGAGCGACTGGTGATTCCGGCGGAGCGGCCTGGTCGGGTTTCGGCTCAGCATCGGAAGGGGCCGTCGCGTTGTTGGCTCGTTCCACCGCAGCATCGAACTCGGCCTGTGCCGTTGTGATTTGATCGTCGCGTTCCTTGTTGCGATCTTCAACGTTTGGCCGACCTGCTTCGCGTGCCGCTTTCGCTTCCACTCGCATCTGATCGAGCGTGCGTTGCACTCCGACGGTTGTGTCGTCGATGATTTGTTGACGATTCGACTGCGCCGCATCGTTTTCGCGGAATTGTTGTTCCTTGGATTTGTCGACAACTGCATTCTTCGCATCGGTCTCGTTGTCGATCGCCCGCATGTCGGAGTCGATGTCCGTACCTTCGCGAGCCTTGCGGCGTTCTTCGAGTTGCGAAGCGATGCCTTTCTGCATCTCAACTCGGTTCGCTTCGATCTGCTCCTTGCGTTTTGAACGGCGACGCTGACGCTCGATGATCGCTTGCTGACGCTGTTGCTCCTCGGCAGCATCGGCCGCTTGAGTATCGGCGTCGATCTTCGCCATTTCGACATCGACGTTGATGTCATCGTCAAACAGGCCTTTGAGTTTGATCCACGCCTTTTTGAGGAACCCCACGGTCGAGTTCCACATCGACTTCACTTGACCAACGAACACGGTCCAAGTGTCGACAAGGTAATCGACGGTTTCGACCCAAGCATTCTCGACGCCGGCCAATGCGTTGATGAGCACTCCGCCGATCTGCACCGATACGTCGCCCGCAATGTCAACGAGTTCGTGAAGTTTGAGGAATCCCTTCTTGAGGAATCCAATCGTGTTGTTCCAGCCTTTTTGCACGGCGGACGTGAGGATCGTCCAGCCATCGGCCATGAATCCGAGGGTACTGTTCCATACGCCAGCGAGCCCAGACAAGGCACTAATCAGAACATCCCCGATCGCGTAGGCGGAGTCGGCCCACACGTCAGAGATGTATTGAGTGAAGTCGGCCCAAATGCCCTTGATGTAGGTCGTCCCTGTGACCCATTGCAGTTTCAAGTAAGTCCACAACACATCGGTCGCCGCAGTGATGTCACCAGCAGCTAGTGCGTTGGCAATCGCACCAAAGGCGGCGAGGGTGTCGGCCTTGAGTGTTTCAAATAGACCTTTGAGATACTCGACCGCCTGGCCGGCGATGCCTGTGGAGTAGAGGAAATAGCCACCGAGCGCGGCGACGGCTGCCACAACAAGACCAAGTGGCGTGAACAACATTCCGACCGCTGAGACGATGATGCCGATCGACGCTCCGATGAATGAGAAAATGGTTGCGAGTCCGCCAACCGCGAATGATGCAACCGCGGCGAACGATCCAAGTGCGAACAATGCCGCGCCAATCGTGAAGATCGCGATGGCACTCGCGGCGGCGATTTTGACAATCTTTTGATTCTTGTTGATCCACTCGATCACACCTGACGCGGCGCGACTGAAGGCTTGCACCATCGTCGTGACGCTGCCTTCGAGTGATTCACCGATCGCAATCGCGACGCCTTCGATCGAAGATTTCAGGATTCGGAACGCTCCACCGAGTCCGCCTTCCATTTCCTCAGCAGTCTTGCCGGCGATCCCGCCGGCCTTTTTTAGCTCGGAATACAACTCGCGGGTATCGGCGACACTCTTGCCAATAGAGCTGGCAGCGGTGATGCCCAGCAGTCCGAACACCTCGTTCAGTTTCTCAGCCTTTTCCGCCGTTCCCATCTTCTCGGTTGCAGCGGCGACTTCGCCGAGAACGTCAACGAGTGATCGGCCGTTGCCTTTCGCATCCTTGGTCGTGACGCCAAAGGTGGTTTTGAATTTCTCGCTTTCGGCGGCACTGATCGTCAGCAGGCGGCGCATTGCGTTGCCAGCCGATGAACCCTGGATGCCCATATTTCCGAGCGTACCGAGGATCGCGAGTGTCTCTTCGAGACTCATGTTCGCATCGGCAGCGACGGGGCCGGCATAGGACAAGGCTTCGCCGAGAGATTCCACCGTGTTGAACGACTTGTTCGCTGCAGCGGTCAGTCCATCGGCCACTCGCGTCGCTTCGCCGGCTTCCATCCCGAACTGACGAATTGTTGCTGCCATGATGCCGGATGCCTGAGTCGCGTCCGTGCCAGTTGCGCGGGCCATATTCATCACGGCGGCCGTCATCTTCTCGATCTGCTCCGGCTTGAAACCTGCGCGACCGAGTTCGGTCATCAATGATGCGACTTCGCTGGCGGAGTAACTGGTGGTTGCTCCGAGCTTCTTTGCCGTATTGCGAAGCGATTCAAGCTGAGATCCAGTCGCTTGCGTGATCGCAGCAACGCCACGCATGGCATCGTCGAAGTTGGAGAAGATTGCGACGCTGCCGGCCAGTGGTGTGGCGGCAGCCGCGCCGAGCCCCATCAGTTTGGTGCCGAGCAACCGCGTCGATGCACCGAATGATTCCAATCGCTTCTGAGCCGACCGCAGACCTTTGACGAATGCTGAATCCTTGGTCAGCAATTCGACATAGGCGGATCCGGCTCGGACTTGGGACATGGAGACTCGTTCTCACGGGGTTGGAAGATTGCGCCGAGCAAATGGGCGACTTGTTCAACAGTGGCTTTCACCGGAACCGGTCGAGTGACCGTGTAGGGATTGAAGTCATCGGGCTTGAACGGTTTTCGTCGACGCTTGCGATCGCGATTGATCTCGGCAGTGAGTGCCATCACGCTCGATGCGATGTGCCAATCGTGCTGGCGTTTCGCTTCAGCCATTTGGACGAGTTGCCGAAGCGTCAGTGGTCCGGGATCGACTCCGATGATGCCCGCGAGTCGGATGATGAGTCGCTCAATGTCGGCACCGCGAGCTTGCGTTCCAGGTCCTCCACAATCCGGTCCACCAGATTGGGATCGTCCAGCCGCTTCTCGATCGCTTCCAATCCCCGCATCTCGATCATCTTCTGCTTGTCGGCCGCCTTCCGCAGAAGACGGCGTCGGGACTCCGGGAAATACGCGACCAACGCATCCACCAACGCCTTGCACGCTTCGTCGATCGAGTCACCGGCCAATCCCTCGGCGAACGCTTCGTCGTCAACGTCTTGTTGATCGGCTTGCGGCTTGCAGATTGCAAACAACACGTCACCGAGCAAGAGAGGATCGCTGGAAAGCCGTGTGACAAGGTCGCCGTCGATCGCATCGAGCAGTCGCACGTCAGTGAGTGCTTTGACGCGGCGAAGCGTGGTGTTGTCGATGTCGACGATCCAAACCCGACCGCGACGATCAATGAATTTCTGCATGGAGTTCCGTTCCGAGGATTACTTAGGGCGTTCCGCCACCAACGTTCATGCCGCTGCCAGACGAAGATTGGGTTGGCTTCAAGGTGACGTCGGCCGACACCACTTCTTCGAGGTTTTGATTGACATTGAAGTTCATGACTTCACAGGTCAGTGTCAGCGAACCACCAGCATCCGAAATGCCAACGTCAGTCGGCGTTCCGCTACTCCACAGTCCTTGCAGCATCCCAAACGCGGTGTCGCCGTTCTTGTTGAGCACCGTGAATTCGATCGACGCGTCTTTTAGAGTGCCGACTGTGGCTCGCCAGCCGTTGTTGTCACGAGTCGATGCGTCGGCTTCGGCCTTCTCGAGATTGACCGTCAAATCCTTGACGTTCTTGATCTCGGCACCGTCGATCGTCAGGACGGCATCGAGACCGAGTTTCACTTCTGCTGACATGTTTCGATTCCATCCGTGGTCGAGAGACTATTTGACCGAGTCACGCCAGAACTTTGGCAGGCGTGCTTGATTGGCAATGAGGGCAGGTTTCATGAACGGGCGTGCGGGATAGCGGCGTGGTTTACTGGCTCCGCGGCGTTCGTTCTCTTCTTCTATTAGTCGTGTGGCTCGGCTGGCTTGGGCGATCGTTAGCAGTTTGATGCGGGCAAACTTGCCGGGCTGTTTTGCACGGATCGGCCCGAATTCGCCAACGCGAAACCGATGGCGTTTCAGTTTGCGTCGCTTCGTGACAACGCCACCGAACTCATGCAGGTTCCACAGCCGGCCGGCAATCTCGTTGACTGGGCCAATGACTGCCTCGCCGCGATCCCGATTGACTTCGTAGCGAAGCACACGACGTAGCATTCCAGTCGGTGAACTGGGCGGCGATCCTGGGTTGGATGGTTTCTTGCGTTTGCGGATCGATCGTTTGGCGGTCATCCGGATGGTGCCGGCCGCATGATTCATGCTTTTGAAGGTCGCTTGGTTGACCTTCTTTTTCAGTTGGGCCGGTGTGAATCGCACGCGAGCCCTGATGTGCATCATTTCGCCAGCTCAAACGTCAACGTCAGTAGGCTCGTGAATTGATTGAACTGGGTCCAGTGCTCGGAGGAGTACAGGACTGAGTTCTCGACCTTAACGCAGCGGGCTGCCACGAACGAATTGAGTCGTTTGAGCCTGAAGTAGTCGGCCAGTTCTTCGACAAAGAACACCAATGGGTCAATTTCCTTGGCATCGCCCTTGCTGAACTTCTTTTGGACGGCGACGTCGATCGTGGCATGGTATTTGTTCGATCCTCGATCGAGCGGGAGGTATTCCACCTCGCGAGGCACAACCGTGACTCGCAGTTCCTTCATGTCCTCGAGATCGAAGTTGGGAACGTAGAGTCGCTGAGCGGAGAGGTTGGTCTTGCTAAAGTCGCCGGTGTTGATTTCCGCGACGACGCTTTCGGCAATTTGAATGACGGTTGCAGGCGTTGCTGTCATGTGATCGTGTCAACCAGTTTGGTGTGGATGCGGAGTTTGACGCGGAATGGATCGCTGTATCGCCAAGGTGGCTCGTTGCCAATTGACATCAGCTCGTAAACGAATGTCGTGTCACCGTCGGTTTCGAGGATGCGATCGCCGCGGCGAGGCCAGGTGCCGATGTCGGATTGCAGCAAGTCCTTCGTGTTAATCAGAAAGTCTCGAACTTGAGCACGCGTGATGACGCCTTCGCCGTCGTCCTGTTCGTATTCTGATTTGCCAATCGTGGCGGACAGTTCGACGGAAACTTCGTCACGCTGGTACACCACGTCTCGCGAGGCATGTTTGGTCAGCTTTGCAGCTAACCAAGACTGGCCTCGATGCAGCATGTCACTCACGATTTACGGGGCTTCGATGCTGCTGTCGTTTTGGTCTGAAACAAGACGGTTGCCTTTGCGCCAAGCTCTTCACGCCAGGCTTCATCAGCTCGACGTTGATATTCGTCAGCGATCGCCTCTGCTTCTTCGCTAAGCTGCTGTTGCCGAAAGTTCGCTGGCCGTGTGAAGGACTGAACGAAGTTCGGGGTCGATGCGTCGCGATCTCGCTTTTTCGCCGGCAAAATCGCAAACGCGACCAAGACCAGGACGACGACGGTTGCAATTCCAAGAATCATGAGTTTTACAGGCCTCGTTTGATGAGAATGAATCCGAGCAACAGAACCGCCACAAAGATCAACGCGAGGGTGGCCAATTCACCGGCTCCCGCCCAAATCAATGCGTTGCGACCACTAGAGTCTCGGTCGAAGAGTCGATCGCGGTCGCCGTCACGATCCCGATCGAACGGCCGCCAAGTGTTGTCGACGGGTTCGATAGGGCAGTAACCATCGGGGCAGTCTTCGGACGAAAGCTGCATCGTTGGTGAGATCGCAGCGTCCCAGGAATAGCCTCGCGTCTTTAGCGCGCCGGTTCGTTGGGCCTGCCGCGTTTGTTGATAGAGTTCGTATCCGTGACGCAGATCGTCGAAGAGTTCACGAGCAGTTGACGGCAACATGGTGTGACCGGCCGCATGAACATGTCCGCCTGTCGAGTCCTGGAATAGCACCACAGGGAATTGATTTGCCGGGACAATGTCCGCATATCGCGTTCGGTACAGTGCATTGGATTCAGTGTAGACCTGAAATGCACACTTCGACTTCAACTTCACCAGGTTTGGGTCCGTGTTGAACCAGTCAAGCAGACGCTGGCTTTTGGCGTCACTGGCAACGAACAAGGCGATTTGATAGCGATTCTTCGCTTGTTCGGGCGGCGTCGCGGGTCGCGTGCTGCTCGACGCGGGGGTGACGATGATCGGAGCTGGAACCGTTGGAGCTGTTGGCACCACACGATAGGGCTGCACAATTCGATGCGGCTCCGCAGCGGGAATCGTGTTCGGCGGACAGGGCGGGCAGTAACCAGACTGCTGTTTCAGCTCGCCCTGTGCTTCCAAGTTGACACGCGAAGGTTGCGGCAACTGTTGGATTCGCGATCCAACCTCGCTGGTTGGTTGTGCCGGCGGCAATTGCCAGGATTCGCTCGTGTCGACTGCCGGTGTTCGGTGCAATGCCGTGAACACCACTCCGAGCATCACCGCATGCAGCACTGCGACTACAATCAGGCCGACGCTCAGCCGGATTCGGATTTCATCTTTCATCAATGACCTCGTAGCTTCGATATGGCAAGGAACTGGCGGGGTCTTCCATCACCGTCAGGGCGAACCCGCCGTAGCCGGCCCAAAGACGCACGAACTGTTCACGCGGTGTGAGTTCAAATCGGCCGGGATAGTTGTTGTCGAGAATGGCTGCGTATTGCCGGCCGTCGCGATTGACCCAACCGACGAAGGTGCAGCAGTGGGCTGGCTTCCACCACAGAATCGCGCCGCGCCGCGTCGCCGTTGCCCAGTCAAGGAAACGAGGATCCGCTTTGACGGTGTAGCTGTAGTCGATGTCGGCAGCATCAAGTCGGTTTCGTAATCGTGAATCCCATTCACCGTCGCTGTAGGTCGCCCGCCAGCGCTCGCCGAGTTCAAACTCGTTGAGCCAGCGAAGGTGATTCACCAGCGACGCGTGAACACAGCTACCTTGGTTGAGACGCCCCGTCCAATTTCGTTGATGCAACTGAGTGGGAAGATTGGCGATCGGTTGTTCGGGCGGAGGTGCCGGCAGCGAGCGGACTTGAACATCGCCCTCCGGCAAACAGCCCGTGCAAATCAGCAGCAAGCATGCGACGACAAGCGTGCGCAGTTTCGCTTCCATGCGAGGACCTCGTGTTGGGATGGTTACTGAAGCAGTTTCACTTTGACGGTCAGCGAACTCGGTGGCGCGTCTTCAACCGCGATACCGATCATCGAGTGTGCGTAAGCGTTCTTGATGACGTGGTGACTGATCTTGGACCAATAAAGAATGGTGCCCGCCGGGATGTTGGTTGTCGGGTCTTTCACCAAATCGAATACGCCAGCAACCGTGATGCTGCCGCGAGAGTTGGCACAGATGCCAAACTTGGCGACGCCGACCAGCTTTCCAAGGACAACGACATTGCCGGCGGGAATCTCAACGTCGGAAACGATCGGGACCGTCACGCCCTCGTGGACGTAAATCGCCCCGACGGGTGCGATGATGGGGTTGCTCACAGGTGGTCATCACTGGCTCAGGCGAACGCGAACGAAGTTGTCGGTCGGCGCGGCGTCAGCAACGACCTTGCCGAGTAACACCGATCCATCGGGCACTTCAGTGACGATCCCGTCGGTGGTTGCGTAAATCTTTTGTCCAGCGGTGTAGGTCTCCGCATCAGCCGGGTCTTTGGGCATGTCGAACACGCCTTCCACGGCGATCGAGCCGAGTACATCGGCTTTCAGATCACGTTTGGTGATGCCTACCAAATCACCTTGAATGACGATTGATCCAACAGGGACATCGACGTCGGGTGTGAAGTCGACTTGTTTTCCGTCGTGAATGAATTGAGCTTGCATGGGACTTTGTGTTTACGGTGAAAGAAGAAGGTCGACGTCAGCAGGCGATCACTCGCCAGCGACTTTCACAGCGGCTCGGTGGTCTTGAGAGTTCACACCGAAGTCGATGTAAGACCGGAAGCCCATGCCAAGCGTGTTCGGAGGCATCTCGACTCGCTCGATGATCGGCGTTCGACGACCGTTCAGAAACACGATCTCGAACGCAGGCAGCACCTGCGGATTGGCGAAGAGATACCACGCTGCAGCACTGGCACCGGGGTAGTAGCTGTCCGACAGATGTGGCGTGCTGATGATCCGGTACTTGTTGCGGTGAGGGTTGTCGACAGGAATTTTTGTCGGCGACCCTTGCGCGTCGATCATTAGCTGCGACGAACCCATCAACAGTTCAGCTTCAGTTTCCAACTCCACCGGCACAACCAAGTACTCAGGCCGGATGTTAATCGGCTTTTGATCTTTGGGCTTGCCGCCAGGACCAGCTTTCTGCTTGCGGAAGGTTGTCTTGGCAACGGTCAGTGCATCCGGGCCGAACTTAGTGTCCGCTCCCTGCAACAAGTTGGCGTTGGCGGACGAGAAGAAGCCAGCGTTCTTGAGCAGCAGTGTGAAGAACAAGTCGTCGATGGACTCCGCACCCGATCGTCCCATTTGCCGCGGGATATCCATGAACGCTGACAGGTCATCGTTGATGATGTCGTGCCGGGTCAGCGTAAGGATCTGACCGTAGGTGTCAGCCTTGTTCGAGTACTTCTGTTCGGACAGTTTGCCGTGTTTCAATTCGCCATCGGGAGCAACCTGCTCAAACCCGCCAGTGCCAAGCAAACGGTATCGAGCCACCTCCTTAAAATCGGTGACGGTTCCGACGCTGCAAAGATCGAACGCGGCGATCGGCGTGTTTTGATAGGCGGCCAGCAACGTCTTGTTCATGACGTTTTCCATGATGCTGGGTAGACTCATGGAACTGAAACCCGCTCGAATGGTTGCCGTACCATCGCCAAAGACGCGAGGCACGTCGATGCCTTCCATCCGAGCGCACTCGGCGACGAGTTCACGCAAGCCGATGTGACGTAGCGGGTTGGCGGCGTTGAGCGTCTTTTCGCCATAGCTGGCCAGCAGCGTTTTTTCTTCGATGCCGACCGACAGACAGGCGGCAGCTTCGAGGACCTCGCGACTGTAGCGTGGTGAGTTTTGCGTCTGTTCGGGAGCCTTGGGGCGTTCGCTTCTCAGCACGGCGAGTTCCGTTTTGGTGGTGGACCAGCCTTGCTCGATCGCGTCGGCTTCGATATCGGCGTGATTGCCCGCACAGACTTTGCGAATACCTGCGATGCGACGGGATTCCGCCGCGGCCTCAGCTCGCATGTCATTCACCGGTGAAGCGGTGGCTGTTTTGCTTCCGGACTTTGGCTTCGTGCTCATGTTCAAGCTTGCGTTGACGGGTTCGAGGTCGTCGGTGTCTTCATCCGTGTCGCTGGGGTCATCACCGTCGGCGTAGTTTTCGGCAGCGACGCGAGCCTCGGTGTCGTCGTCAGCACCCAAAGCGACGAACGAAACCTCGCCCAGCGTGGACTTGCGAGCGACATAGACTGGCCCTTTGATCTCGCGACCGTTGGCGTTCGCCGTCTTGCCTTCTGGGATGAAGACAACCTTGTCGGCACTCGCCCCCAGCGATGCTTGCCAAGGGAATCCGTTCTCACTGGTCGCGATCACTTCCTGCGCGGTCGCACCGACACCGGAAATGACGCCGGCGACTTCGAGCGACTTGTCGGTGATCGCAATGTCGTCTGTATGTCCGACAATGCTGCCCCGATCGTGGTCTTTCAAGATCGGTCGCGACTTGCGAGTCACTCGCATGCCAGCCAAGTCAACGACAACCGGATATGGCCAACCGCCCAACCGCATCGCACCGCCGGTGTACGCGGTCATCGAAAACTTACGCAGCGACGGCTTGCCTTCTTCTGGCGTTTCGGCCGCGGCGAGCGTGATCGTCGCGGCGTCATCACAAACGATTCGCAGCGAACTAGGGACGGATTCAGCGTCGGCTTCAAGCGGCGCGTGCTGTGTCTTCGGCATTGTCTTCCGTGACCTTCGTTGAGGGATTGGTTTCAGTTTCATCGCTGGCCGACAGACCAAGCTCACGCATCAGCGACACTTCTTTGGCACGCTGTTTGAGTTCCGTCTCCCAATCACGCCCCTGCCGCGCAAATTCGATGGCCAGAGTGGTCGTATGATTCGAGAGACGGATCTTCTGGGCATTGGCTTCTTTGGCGGGATCCACATGCTCGTGACCATCCCAAAACCATTGGTGCTCGAACGTCGAATCGAGCGTGCGAAGCGAGTTGGGCAGATAGCCCTCGATGAGAATGGCTTCGCGAAGCCAAGCACTCAAAACGCGATCCAGAACGACGCGAGCGAGTTGGGTTTGCTCAACACGGATCGACTTGAAGTAGGTTTGATGATCGAGACGCCCACTCGCGTAGTTGTAGCCCGAAGAATTTCCGGCAGCGACGTTGAAGGGCATGTTCAAACAACGAGCGATTTCGTTGAGGATCTCTTTCTTGAACTCTGCGTAGGTGGTCGAAGGTTGCTCCGACCTCATTTGAGCCATCTTCCAGCCACCGGGCATCGTGAGCAGCATGCGCTTCTCAAGTTCGATCGGCTCGAATGGTTCGGCCGCGTCGGCTTCGCCATTGGCCGGCGCGTCCGTGTAGAGGATGCCGGCAAAGTCAGCCGCGGTTTCGGCAGCCGCAAGTACTGCAAGTGTGAAGCGACGAAGTTGTGCGAATAGAGGCAACGCCGGCGTGATATCGGGAATACCGCGAATCTGACCCGGCCGATCGCAGCGGAAGTAGTGAAGCACCGCGGTGGCCGGCACCGTGTCAAACTCTTCGTCGATCGTAAACGTAACATCGCCAGGATGTTCGCGAAGCACGTCGTAGCTGAGCGGGTTTCCGTCGGTATCAAACTGGATTCCGTCGATGTATCGTGTTCGGTCCGCTACCAACGTCGGCGAGGCCACTTGGTCGGCTTCGATCAATCGCACGTCGAGCTTCACAGTCGCGTCGACGCGTTCGTTGCTGGTCAGCAAACCAAACGATTCGCCATCCGAAACGCGGGCGAGTCGCATCGTCCGTAGTTTTTCTGCAAGCCCAACTGCCTCGGCCCAAGCGAAAAACTCCGCTTCAACGAAACGATTCGCCGCATCATCTGGCGTTAGCATTTGCAGTCGCGGCCCTGTGCCAACCACGTCATTGGCGAGGGTCAGCGTGATCCCGCGGGCGTAACTGTTATTTGCAACCTCGTATCGCGACCGATTGCGAAGTGTTCGACGCACATCGGGGCTATTCGCTGCAGCGGACGACAAACCATCGGCTCGCGCCCAATGTTTCATGTTGTCGAGCGTCGTATTCGCGGCGTCGTACTTCGCACGAAGCCGCGAAAAGAAGGGCTGCCGGGGCGAGCGTCCCGGCGCGGATGAAGAGCGGGAAGCTCCGCCGCGCCATGCTTGCTCGATAATCCCTGACAAACGCTTCAACATCCGTGTTGTAATCCTATTGCCGTCCCCGGCAGCCCTGTGCTCATCGCGAACCGAAAAGAAAGATCAGCCAGCCGAAGGCGGCACGATCTTGTTAAAACGCAAACCGCGATTGGGTTTGCGAACCGCGCCCTTGCCAGCGAGATGCTTGTCCGCAGCAATCTGCTCCGTCAGCTTGTGCTGCTCAACCGACCCCGCATCCCCCGAAGCCTTCGCAAGCCCCGCAGCGTTTTCACGGATTACATCTTTCAACTCTTCAGGCATGGTTTGCTTTTGATTAGAAACATTGCTTCATCCCTGGTTACCTATGCCGTAGGAGGCGAGACTTGTACGCGAATATTGAGAAAGGCTTGATTTAGTTCCGTTTTCGTTTTTGCAGCTCTTTGAAACTGACTCGCTCGCGTCGGCGAGTTGGTTCCACATCGGTGCCAAACAACAGCGCGCCTTGCATCGAAGCGGCGACGGCACAACCAACGAGGCAGTCGAGCCAGTGGTTATCGGGCTGTTCGGGTCGGGCTTTCCATTCGTCAACAGTCCGACCGCGGCCTTCTGTTTTGATGAAGTATTCGGCGGTGATTTGTTCGGCGAACATTCGATGCGTTTCGGCTTGGTTGCCGTAAACGGACAGGCAACCACGATCGCCCATCGCGACAGCGAGCCTCGCGTGCGTGAATGACTTCCACCAATTCGTGTCGTAGATGATGTGGCGAATTGCACGTTTCCCGTGGACACTGGGGATTCGCCAGTTCAAACCAACGCGGTCACCGGGGCGGCGTTTGTATTCGCTGAATGGATTCGAGGACGCACCGACGAAACGTCCGTGCGAAGGCAATAGGATCGAAGCATGTGGGCTTTGCCGACAGAATTGATAGACCACGTTCGTGGAGTGTCCCCAGTTGGCGTCGATCAAGCACCGCCCAATCTTCATTGCCGCACCATCGTCACGTTGCCATTCACGACCAAGCAAATCTTCGGTGAGCGATTCGAGCCCGGCATAGATACTGCCTTCGAGTCCTGTGCCGTCCGCAGCGGTTGCCAGCGTGTGGCGTGCATCGCGAAGCGTGTAGTACGCTCGGCTCTGGTCGGGATACGCCCCGTAGTCGAGAACGTAGCCCGTGAAATCGTCTTCCCATGCGGCGACCACAAAGAACAAGAGTTTTTGCTGCACGTCGATAAACGCAGTGAGATGGTTCGCCGAAATCGGAACGCAGCGTCGTTCGAGTCCGTTGATTTTGCCAGCGACCTGCTCGGCCGTAAGTTGGTCGGCATCGACGCGTTCTTCCGGCAGTGGTTCATTCTGATACTCCGCGAAGAATGCCGCTTCGTCTTGTAGCTTCAAATTCATTGCGTGCTGGATCGCGGACAGCTCGTCGTGATTGAAACGTTCTTTCCACGCGACATCGGCACCCTCGTCCATCGCCCGCCGGTTCTCGCGATAGAACTCGGTTCCGGCCGCGCCGCCGTCGCCGGCTCGCAAACCTTCGGCACGGATTTCCGCGTAGCGTTCCCATAGCGTTTCATTTGTTGGAAATGAGTTCACCATTCGCGTTCGCGCACCGTTCCATTCCGGATGTTTGTCGCGATCGAGAATGTTGTCGGCCATGTCGCCGGGACGAATGACCGTGCAGGGCATGATGCCCGAGATCTTTTTACCTGGGCCGGCGAGTCCGAGCACCGCGCCGGCGAGGATCGCTTCGCGGTTGGCACATTGCGAAAGCGAACGAGCCGACTCGTCCGTTTGCGGGTCATCGAGCACGACCAACGAAGGTCGAACCGTTCGTCCATCGGGCCGCTTGAACTTCATTCCACGAATGCGTCCGGTCAGGCCGGCAACTTTGATGATCGCACCGCTCGCTTTGCTGTTAGCGATGGTTGGCAGGACAACTTCTTTCGCCGTCCATCCAATTTGCGTGCGTTTGCCTTGATAGAGCTGCCCGTTGGCTCGGTTTGAGATTCCGTCCAACGCCTGAATTGGAAAGCAGACTTCCGGGTAGTCGGCCAACAAAATTTCATTGGCATCGAGTTCCGTTTTGATCGAGTCGAGCATGTCGCATGCGTGGCCTTCGTCGCTGCCGATCAAACATACGAAATCTCGGTAACCGTTTAGCACTGCCCAGATGCACGCAACCTCGGCCAGCGAACTTTTTCCACTACCGCGAGCCATCGCGAGTGAGAACAGACCACCACGAACGACCGCTTCTTCGATGCGCTCAATCACCTTCAAGTGATCCGGCGACCATTGCAGATGAAACGTCAGCGAGAAATAGGCTTCGCAAAAGTATCGAAAACTACTGGCGGCCTTCGCTTTTCGCCGCGGATCCTCGATCACTGGCAAGTCACCGATGTCGCGACCGGCCAATGCGATCGCTGCATTGCGGGCGCGGGCTTTGTCTTTGACCTTGCCGTACGGATCCTCGTCGGCCGGCGGCTTCGGACGATGGCGTTCTTCGACTAGCCAAGCGGTGAAGCGGAGGAGGTCAACATGCGTTCCGTCTCCGATGCGATTTCCAGCTCGCGTTCGATAGCGATAGAGCTGGCGTTCGTTGATCACCTCACCGAACGGCGTGCTATTGAGCGTCCTGCAGCACTCGCTCGGTTTCATTCGTCGCGGGTCAGTCGCCACGGTGCATCTCCTGTAAGAGCCAAGCGGTGTAGACGACCAGGTTGATCGTGCCATCAACGTTTGTCGGTGCGCCGGCTTCTAGATCGGCGGCGATTTGTTCCTCTGGAACGCGCTGGCGGTACGCGTTGCTCAACAACTTCGAAAGTTGCTCGACCGAAAGTTTGGTCGGGTCAACATTCTCTCGTTTGCCTTCCATGTCGGGATCCGTGGGTTGGTTCGCAACTCGCCGCACACGTTGGCGGCTGTCGCGTTTGTTTGCATGTTTGGCATCGTCGGCCGCATGTTTGGGCCGGCGACGTTGGGCCAAAACTGGCGGCGTGCGCGGGTGAAAAGAAACCTGGGAATTACTGAAACATTACTTCCGGACTTCGCTTGAGGTGTCTCGAAACGCATGGCTCATGTGTGTCAACGAAACGAATTACACGCCTTTTGGAGACACACGAATGAACGCCAACGACATCGCCTTCGGTATCGAAATCGAAACCCACATGCCTGGCACCGACCGCACGCCGATCGGTGGATACCACAACGGATTGCCGGTCGCTTGGCTGCCCGCGGGTTGGAAAGCAGAGCGCGACGGCAGCATCCGCACGCCGGCCGGACGCAAACCATGCGAGTTTGTATCTCCGGTTCTTCGCGGCTACGAAGGACTCGCCAACGTAGAGACCGCGGTGGACGCGATCAAAGAACGCGGCGCACGGGTTAACGAATCTTGCGGCCTGCACGTAACGGTTTCCTGGAACGGCGACGCCGCGGCCTTGGCCCGACTGATTTCGCTGATCGCGAACCACGAACGAGCCATCTACGCTTCGACCGGCACCAAACGCCGCGAACGAACCCACTGGGCAAAGCAAATCAAAAGCTACGGCAATAAAGACGCCGCGAAGACCCGCTGCGAACGAGACCGCTACCACCTTCTCAACCTCACGCACCTGGCCGCCGGCCGAAACCGAATCGAGATTCGGGCCTTCGCCGGAACGCTCAACAAGACGAAACTGATCGGATACATCCAAATGATTTTGGGCTTGGTAGAACTCGCCCTCAATACGAAACGCTGCAGCGGATGGGATTACGCCAAGAAGCCTGGCACGAAGAGTTGCTGGGACCGACCGGATGCCGGCCACGGCGAAACGGAACTCAACCGGCTCTTCTACCGCCTCGGATGGACCAAGGGTTGGTACAAGGGCGAACTTCGCAACAAACGCTTCGGCGAACTTTCCTCCGCCGAACAAACCTGCGACTGGAAGCCAGTCAAAAAGAAGCTTCTTGAGTTGGCCCGCAAATACGACCAGGCGGTCTAACCGCGGACGGCCTTCCGCCCCTCCAACGCCGCGATGTATCTCGCGGCGTTTCTTTGGTTTTGCGGGGGCACGTGTACATCGTGTCGCGTCAACGGCGTATGTGACTAATAGCGGGCCACTGTTTTGCAACGCGACAGACGCCGCAGTTTCGGGCCACGTCGGCGAGATCGAGAAACATTCAAAAAGACTGCGAATTGCTGGCTGGCTTCGCTTGATGTGTTTTGAAACGCATGGCTCATGTGTGGTCATACGAAACGGCTTTTTCATTCACCCAAACGGAGACACAAACATGACCATCGACCAACTGATCGGATTGCTCGAAGAATACCGCGACGAACATGGACCGGACGCCGAAGTGCGCTTGATGACGCAAGAGAACTGGCCCTTCGAAAACCGGATTACCGGAATCACGAGCGGCACGGAGATGAATGAAGCCAGCGAAGACGACCCCAGCGAGTACTTCGATGACCAAGACGTCGCCGAAGACGCGATCGTCTACATCGTCGAAGGAGGCCAGATTTGCTACGGCAGCAAGCGGGCCTGGGAAACGTGCCGCGATTGCTAAACGCGGCAAGCGAAAGCGAGTTCGGGAAACATTCAAAAACTTTCCCGAACTCCGCTTGCTGTGTCTGAAATCGCATGGCTCATGTGTGTCAACGCAGACGCTTTTCCCTTTTCCAACAACGGAGCCCCAACCATGGCAAAGAACACCGCTCGAGTCGAAGACGCTTACACCACCGCGCATGTCCGGGCTTTGACCTTGCTCGAAGACCTTCACCAAATCGTCGAAGACATGCCGGCCCCCGATGCCGACCATCCCATCAATTGGGAACACGTCGGTTCGCTTCAACACCTTTCCGAACGGCTCAAGGAATTGAAAGACTTCGTTGCTCCGGCCGGCGAATAGATTCTCGCCCGCAACCTTTCGGCCGCGCTCGACAGCGCGGCCGTTTTTCGTTGAATCGCCGCCGACGTTGGCCCGTGTCGCGAGCTGTTGCCAACAAGCAGCAAACCATGCCGACATCTCTTTCCGGGCCACAAACGCAAACGTCCGCGGAACTTGAAAACATCGCAAAAGACTGAGAATTACTGCCGAGAATCGCTTGAGCTGTTTCCAGATGCATGGCTCATGTGTGTTAACGCCAAACGGCAAAACGTTTTCAAAACCCTTTTCACGAGAGACAAAACCATGGCCATGAACGAAACGAAAAAAGCGAAGGTCGCCGCTCTTCGCACCGAGATGCGAAAGCTCGACCCCGAAACGTATCAGGAGATTCGTCAGTCGTATTACAAGATCGCCGAGGAGCTTCGTCCCTTGGTCGACGCCCTTGAAAAGGCTGACGCGGACCTGGGACCGGACGGCCCGCTTTTGGAAGAGCACTACATCTTTTGCGAGATGCTCGAACGGCTCAACAAGAGCCTTCTTGGCGGGGTTGTTTAACCCGCCGGCCGCACAACAACCGCCGCGGACGGAACCGCGGCGCGACTCGCAAGGACGGAAGCCGAAACGCAAACGGGCGTTGTCGCGGGTGGTTCCCGCGGCCTGACGATGGCAGCCAACCACGAACGAAGTCCAAACGGAGAACGAACGATGAAGAAGGCAGACGTAAAGATCGGTGGAGAATACTTCGCAACGGTCACCAACAAGAAAGTGACGGTGCGTATTGACGCAGAGAACCGAAGTGGAGGATGGGACGCAACAAACCTCTCGACGGGAAAGAAAGTGCGAATCAAGACGGCCGGCCGGTTGAAGGGTTCGGCGCGGGCTACTGAGACGCCGGCAACGAAAACGCGGGTCAGGAAACGAGTCGCGAAAAAGACGGAGGAAACCACGGGCGGTGAAAAGAAGCTCTCGTGCGTGAAAGCGGCGTTGAAGGTCCTGGCTGATAGCGGCGAACCGATGAACGCGCAAGAGATGATCGCCGCGATGACCGAAGCTGGGTTGTGGGAAAGCCCTGGCGGTAAGACGCCGCACGCGACGCTTTACTCGGCGATCCTGCGAGACATGAAACGCGGCGATGAAAGTCGCTTCGTCAAAACGGAACGTGGTCGGTTCACGGCGAGAGCATAGGGCGAAGCGATGAAGTTCATTTGCGACGTCCGCCAGGTAAATGACTTGGCCGAAGGCGAAACCGCACCTCCGGAACCCGACATGGGATACGAACTGCGGTCGATCGCCGGCGAAAACTTTGAAGCTGGTGTTGTGGAATATGTGGTCCGCCGCGGAGACGCGATCTTTGCGAGGACAACGGCCTGCGAAGAGTTTGCGGTCACGGGCAAGAACGCCCACGTTTTGGTGCCGCTCGGCTTCTAGTCCGAACGCCGCCGACAACGCCCGACGTTCGTAGCGTACGGGCGTTTCGTCGTGACGGCCGTAACCACGCGGCGCACCCGAGTCACGCGACACGCGGCAACGTCGTGGCCCAACGCACTCCGGCGAAAAACATGTTGAAGTTTTGGAATGTTTCGTGGACTTCGCTTGATGTGTTGGCAAACCAATGGCTCATGTGTGGTTGTACGAACGGTTTTTCAAACAACACGAACGGAGAAACGAAATGAAGATGCAACCGCAGCGAATGCGATCGGCTGTTGTATTCGCCGACGGCCGGCGAATCGAAGTCGAAGAACCCTTGTCAGTTCAAATGATCGTCGCCGATGCGAAACGCGCTGGCGCGGCCAAGGTTGAACTCGAAAACGGCACCGAAATCTATCTCAACGAGAAAGGAGACCAGAAATGAACAAGGTTCAAACGCTTAACGCTCAGCCAATCCAACCCGCACCGGCTTACGAAAACGCTCACCAGATTGCCCGCGATCTCTTGCAACACATCGAGTTGCAACTCGACCGAATGATTCGGCCGGACAACAAGGCTTTGCGATGGACGCACGTACGAGCGTTGAACTTGGTCAACGCTCAGCTTTCGGAAGTTGCCGCGCTGGTCGACGAAACCAACAACGCTCGCAACTAGGAAACAAAACGATGAAAACGAATCTCAAGGCGGGCGATCGCGTGCGGCTGATTTCGATGACCGACGACCCCGATCCGATTCCCGCCGGCACCACCGGAACGGTGGCCGGCGCTTATCCACAAAGCGATTGGACGCAGGTCGATGTCGACTGGGACAACGGCCGGTCGCTGATGCTTTCCATTCCACCGGACGTCGTCGAGCGACTGCCGGCCGGCCAAACGAACTAAGGAGCAACCACCATGTCCACACGAGCGACGATCGCAGTCCGCCGCGCCGACCGAACATACGCAGCGGTCTACCTTCATTACGACGGTTACCCCGAACACACCGGAGAAATTCTGATGCAAAGCTACCAAACTCAAACCGCCGCCGAGGAACTCGTCTCCCACGGCGACCTTCGATGCCTGAACCGCGAGACCGGCGAGGCCGAACGATTCTCAGACGGTGATCCGCCGGCCAAGTTGCCGACCAACGACTCGCTGATTGATTTCGCGAGAAATTGCGGCGCTCGATTCGTCTATGTCTTTGACGACGGAGCTTGGTCGTGCAAGGAACTCTAGTCACCGCATGTTCTCCTCGCGTGCTCCAACTGGGATCGGCGATTCGCCGGTCCGTTCGAGGATTGCTTTCTTGCCGGTGAAGCGTTGGTAGCGATCAACGATCACGTCGCAGTACGGCGGATCGAGTTCCATCAAGAATGCCTTGCGCCCCGTCTGCTCCGCGCCGATCAGCGTCGAGCCACTGCCGCCAAACAAGTCGAGCACGTTCTCGCCTTTCCGCGACGAGTATTGCATCGCCAAAACCGCGAGTTCGGCGGGCTTGCCGGTGAGGTGTTCGAGCTTCTGCGGAGCGATCTTCTTGACGTGCCACAGGTCCGTCGCGTTGTTTGGCCCAAAGAATTTGTGACCAGCACCTTCTTTCCATCCATAGAACGCCCATTCATGTGCCCCCATGAAGTCTTTGCGGGTCATCACGGGGTGTTGCTTGTCCCAGATGATGGCCTGGGAAAAATACAAACCGGCTGCGGCCAGGACCGGCGGGTAGTTGGCGATGTTGGAGAAGCCACCCCAGATGTAAAAGCAACGGCCGGGTTCGAGCACGCGAGTGATGTTGCCAAACCACGCTTTCAACAATCGGTCGAACTCTTCGTCGGACACAAAGTCATTCGCAAGCGGCCGATCCTTGGCCCGCATCTTCTTCGGGCCTTCCTTCGTCTTGCCCTTGCCAGCCTCGAACGACGAATTGCCGGCCGCGATCGCATTCTTGCTGCGAGGTTCCACCTTCACGTTGTACGGTGGATCGGTATTGCAAAGGTGAATCTTCGCGCCGGAGAGCAGACGATCGAGGTCTTCGACGCTGGTCGAGTCACCACACATCAGTCGATGGTCGCCGAGGATCCAAATGTCGCCGCGCTGCGTGATCGCTTCGTCTGGCGGTTCGGGGATGTCGTCTGGATCCGTCAAACCCTGCGTTACACCGGGATCGAGCAGCTTGGCGAGTTCATCATCGTCGAAACCGAGCAACTCAACATCAAAACCTGATTCTTGTAATCCGCCGATTTCCAAGGGCAACAGGTCGTAGTCCCACTGCGCGTTCTCGCCAGTCCGGTTGTCGGCGATCCGGTACGCTTTTACCGCTTCAGGTTCGAGGTCCGTCGCGATGTGAACGGGGACTTCGGCGAGTCCGAGTTTTTTCGCCGCCTTGAACCGTGTATGGCCGACGATAATGACACCGTCGGTATCGACCACGATCGGCTGGCGAAACCCGAACTCGTTGATCGAGAGGATGACGGCATCAACGGCGTCGTCATTGATGCGAGGATTGTTCTCGTAAGGCTTGATTCGATCAAGCGACCACATTTCGACCTGCATGTTTGCCCTTCCAAGGCGAGAGAATGAAACGGGAAGGGTTGGGTCGGTCGTTGGTTTGATGGGTGGTTGGTTGGGGATCCGATGCGTTCGGACGGACGTGAATTTTCGTTCGGACAGCCGAAACTAACTGTGCCTAATAAGGCTGCTGTTCCCGCGGCCCTGACTAGAGAACGGATCGGCCGGGAGTACCTACGCGTTGAGAAGCGTCATGAATGAATCCGTCAGACAGCCCCCTCATGCGTGCAAACGTGTATCGCGGGCGAGTGGGACTGACACGCTGACGCATTAGGAGAGAGAGTGTTTTTATTCGTATATCGTTGGGTTTCCGCGTACCAAAACCGTCAGCTAATCCGTCAGTTTGACTCTCTGACGTTTGCTGACAGATTCGATCATTCCAGGCCTAAATCGTTCGCATTGGTCGCCAACACGTCAGAATCGTCCGCATCATCGCTGACGGATTGGCTGACGGATTGTTTGGGCAGATCGGGCACCGTGGTGAGGCGATAGCCCGACGCCGGTTTGGTTCGCGTTTCGATCGTGACCGGTTCGATGTCTTCTTGCTGCATCAGCGTTTGTACGATTTGATCGAAGTCGCTTGCCTTCAACGTCATCGAACGCATCATTTCACGGCGAGCCATGGTGTAGTTGGGTCGGTCGGCGAGACGTTTCTTGAATTTCAAGCACTCAGCGTGAAACGGGTTCTCGGCGACGTGAACCGATGCGAGGTAGAGCTGCCGGCGGGTTTGGTGCAGCGAAAACTCGCTGGCCCAACGCACGGCATCAATTTTGATCGTGGGCTGAAGATGGTTTTCGCTGACCGCGTAGATCAACGCCAGCTTCTTGGCATGCTCACACGTCCGGCTCCATGCGGCACGAGCCACCTCGTCCCCAGCGTCGTCGGCCTTGTCGTATTCCACCTCGGTTTGTTCACGCAACTGCGTGATTGCGGTCTCCGCTTCGGGCGTGAACGCTACACGCAGCGGTTTGGGATGGAACTTCATGAAATTGCCAGTGCCCGGCTCGAAATCCGCCCACCACTTCGCGATCTCCAAAACCTCCTCGGGAACGTCTCTTGCCGATCCGGGCGTTTGCCCTTTGCCACGCTTGCCGACGTCGATGATATTCAGCCGGGCAAAGAACCCGTTGGTCAACATTCGCTTCGATAACGACTCGTAGAAGTATTGAGGCGTCGCGGTGCCGAACAGCGTCAGGTGCGGCTGATCGACATGGATTGCCTCTTTCTGATTCGCCTTCACGCGGATCGGATAGACATCGCCGGCGGATGTGTAGAGCGTCAGCAAAATGTTCGGAATCGATTCGCGGCTGTTCTCACGGTCGAGATTAATCTGCCGCAGAACGCCATCCATTTCGTCGTTTTGAAACAGCATGCGTCCGCTGCGAACCAGGGCGTCCTGGATCCCTTCGCCGGATGCGAACTTGTCACCGATCGAATTCGCCTCGCCGATCTGAAACAAGACTTGCGAATTGACCTTTCGAGGGAATTCTTTACCGGTTCCGCTGCCAGCGAGCGCGAGCAGGTAGAGATTCGTACGAAGATCACCGGCCGTGGCGACTTTGCGACCGGCCAGAAACGACTGCAACGCCATCGCGCCGCAAAAGGCAAGGCCGATATTCGGGTAAGGCGCGTTGGCGAGCGAGAAGTCCATGACGCGGCGAACGAATCCGGGAACTTCAAACAGCCGCTCGGGCAACATCCCAGGATCCGCGATTCCCGTGAACTTGGACGATGGCTTTGCGTCTTCGGAAACCGTCATCTTCGGTTTCGTCATGAACCCAGACAGATCGACTTCGCTTGCCGTTTCCATCGGACCGTCATCGCGGAGCCAACCAAACGGCCGGTCGTGAGATTTAGTGGCGGCTTGGTTGATTTTGTGTTGCAGTTCGCGATCGGACCAGGGCGGCGAACATCGAGGGTTGTAGTCCGCCGCGAGAATCGCCAGGGCACGATCCGGTTCGATGCCGAAGCCATGAACGAGAGCGGTCGCGGCGGCGAACGTTTGCGAGTGACCGCTGCTGCCCGCAATCGCTGGCGGCATGGCGTTCAAGTAGGCAATGGCTCGGGTTTCGACATCGTTGCCCGCGTGGCGTAGGCTTCCAGCCTGCGATGTTACAGGGTTCGCAAGCTGGAAGCTTAAGCCACGTTTGACGATCACGGCGTCAGCCAGAGCTTTCACGCACGCAGCCAACATGGGCGCAGGAACGGTTGCGGGTTCATTGTCGAGGACATCGTAAGGTTCGCCTTCGGGATGGATGCTGGGGCCGACAACGGTTTGAGTTCCGGTGGATCGCAGCTCGACGATCATCGAACCGTCGTTGGGGTCTTGGTGCTTTTCCGTGGTCGCGCCAGCCGCGATGTACCAACGATGCGAACGGGGTGCCGACGGCCGGCCAGTTACTGCCACAGTCGGTGGCAGATATTGATCGGCCAGTTCGATCGCTTCGGCGCAATCGAGATCGACGTCCACGATCCAACCGGATGGCTCGCCGAGAATGATGCCGATATTGCTGTTCTCGGGAAACGCTTCGGGCTTCAATCGCAACTTGGTCCAGTCACGGCGCGACGGCGACTTTGACCGAGGGCGCAGCGGCACGCAGTACCAGCCACGCTGGCGATAAATCGCAACTTGTTCCCGCACATCGGCTATCAAAATGGTGCCTCTTCCAATGCCGCATTTGGAATCTCGCCGAGTGTCTGCTTGATGATGCGATCGTATTTCTGGCCTGCGATTGAGCGAACAATCAGCTTTTCGGTCGCCGCGAGAAGCCCCGAGCCGGCGATATCAACCGCTTCTTCCGCGTTCGATGGGCAGGGATCAAGGCAGCGCTCACTCCACCATGCTTCAGCTTTCCGTCTCGCGTAGCCGGAGTGCTCGATGCAGATGAACTCGCTTTGCCAACGTTCGAGGCCGATCATGTAGTCGACGCGCAGGCATCGTGGTGCGTCTTCGTCTGCATCACGTTTGCGATGGACGCGATAGATGATGTCTTGAACGTCGTACTCGGTGTCGGTCACTTCGCCAGACAATACTCCGGCCTCGCTTGCCTCGGCATCATGGGCTTCTCGCTCGGGTGGCGGAAACGGATGTCCGCACTCGGGACAGTTGGCATAGCCACATGCAACCAAGGCGTGACATTTCTCGCATTCTTTTGCAGGTGGGCATTGGTCCGGCCGTTTGGCTTTGTCTTTCGGCTTGATCTGGTCGATCGGTCCGTGGCGTTCAATGTTGCCGCCAAAGTCGAGGACCAGGCAGTTTTCCTTGCCGGGATGCAAGCGAAAGCCGCGGCCGACGCATTGATAAAGCAAGCCAGGCGACATCGTGGGACGCAGCATCACCACGCAATCGACTCGCGGTGCGTCGAAACCGGTGGTGAGCACGTTTACGTTGCAGAGAAAGCGTAGCGGTTCGGTTTCGATCAACGATGTTGGGGCATCGCCACGGAAGCGGGCCAACAGTTCGTCTCGTTCGCCCGCTGGTGTTTCGCCGGTCACGAAACCGCACTCGATGCCGTGATTTTCCCGCAACACTTCAACGACACGCCGCCCGTGTGCGACGGACGACGCAAAGATCAACACTGCCCGGCGATCGACCGTCAGTTCAACGATTTCGCCACACGCGGCGGACACGAGGGCGTCGTCGTTGACCAAAGAGTCCACTTCTTCGCTGACGAACTCGCCAGCGCGGATGTGCAGACCGCCGAAATCCGCTCGGTGAACGCCAGCTTTGGAAATGAGCGGACTCAGGTATCCATCACGGATCAATTCCTTGATACCAATTTCGTAACAGACTTGATTCAAGAAATGCTCAGGCGAACAGATCATGCCGGAGTCGAGCCGAAATGGCGTCGCGGTCAAGCCGATCACGCGGACGTGCGGATTGATAACCTTGCAGTCGGCAAGGAACTGCCGATACATGCCGTCGCCCTTCTTTGAAATCAGATGGGCTTCGTCGACGACGATCAGATCAAATGGATCGAGGTCACACGCTCGTTTGTAGATACTCTGAATGCCGGCAACGAGAACCGGTGTATTCGTGTCGCGTTTCTTGAGGCCAGCTGAATACAGGCCGACCTTGATGTCGGGACACAGACGACGCACCTTGTCGGCATTCTGTTCGAGCAGCTCTTTGACATGCGCCAAGATCAATACGCGACCATTCCATTGCCCAACGGCATCAGATGCGATCCTCGCTAGCACGAGACTCTTACCCGCACCGGTCGGTAGGACGGCAACGGGGTTGTCGTCGCGGTTTCGCAGGTGATCGTAGACCGCATCGACAGCGGCTTGTTGATAGGACCGCAGTTTCATCACATCAACTCCCCGTTGTGCCGTTTGCTACCTCGTTCGATTGGCAGCGCTGGTGGCAGCAGGTCATTGATGAAAGTGCAACTCTCGCAGATGCGATTGCCAGGCCCGGTGGAAACAAAGGCCTCGTCGCAACGCAAGCATGAGCGAAAGCCGGCTTTCCCGATCGGCGCAGGGATGCGTTGAATCACAACTTCGGCGTTGCCCGCTTTCGGTGCCTGCTCCCGTTTCTCGATCGTCAATCGCACGATCTGGCTATCGTCCTCGTACGCACCGCCCCACTGCATTGAGTCCAGCATCGCCTTCAAACAGTTATCGACATCACGCCGGCGTCGATCGGGCGGATGGACGACGATGTCGACGATCAAGTCTCCCGTCAGCGTTTCGATGTTCTTGCGATTCAGAAGCGAACTGACGGCCGCTCGATACTTTCTGCCTTCCTTGCTGATCAACACACGGTTGCCAACGTGTCGCCAGTAATGATTGACCGAAGGCGGATAGGGCAACGTGAGTCGGATCATGGTGGCTTACTTCGATGTTCAACGAGCGAATAAAAACACCCAGCCAACAATCCAACGCTGACTGGGTGCCGTTCCTTGGAAGCTGTCGGGCGGTTAACGCTTCCAAGGCGGGGACGCGGACTGGTCGTCCGTACCGCTGACTTGCGACGCGGCGATCGGCTGGGCAACAGCGTCTTTCTTCGAGTAGCCCTTCACTTCGTTTTGCAACTCGCCGGTGTCATTGCGGCGTTTCACACGCACATGAATCACGCATGGCAAGTTGTGTAAGTCCGCCGAGTCGGTTGGCACCAAGACGCCAACCGACCGGCAGATCGCAGACAACTCCCGCCGGGCGATTTCCACCGCGGTCGCGTTGGGGTTGTCGAGGTTGAGACGCACCCAGAGAAGACGGTTTGCGTACTCGCCCTCCACGATCTGAAACGTCAACTGCAGATAGTTGCCCGTGCCAGATTTCGTGGGTTTCATTTCGCTGTCAGTGATGACGGCGACGTACTTGCCAGAAGGGATCGGTTCGAGGTCGTCGGCTGGTTCGACGGTGTTGGCATCAAAGCCGTTGAGGTTTGCCATGGTAGGTCTGTGGTCCTTGGTTTGGAGTCTGTAAAAAGAGAATTGGTTGAGTCGTTCAGTTGGCCGACATCGCTGCCACGAACGCCGCCCACGAGAGCGGCAATTCTTCAGCGATGCCGTAACGATTCTTGGCAACGCAACTGGGCGATCCGTAAGCACGCACGACGCGTTCGCCGCCGTCTTTGCCGATCGCATGAGCGATGGTGCGTTTACGATTGAAGCCGCCGTCTTCGCTTTGCGTTCGCATCTTGCGAGTCGCGAACAGCACGGCGTCGCACCACTCTTTCACGAGGGCAGCGGCGTGCTTGTGCAGTCGCGGCGAATAGCGGTCGTAGGGTGAGGATTCGGGATCCTCAAACCGTTCGACTTTGGAATGGGCGATCAAGACCGTCACCATGCCACGCGAACGCAGCACATTGAGTAGGTCGAGCACTTCACGCCACAGGGAGAGGGCGTGCATGTAACCGCGAGCGTAACCGCCGTCGACCTTTTCGATCGACTCGACGGCGTACTGCTGACAGAGCTTGTCCCAGACAAGACGCTCTAGCCAATCGAGCGAGTCGATCACGACAGATTCGTAATCGTGCTTCTCATTGACGAGCGTTTTCAACGCAGCGACGACATCATCGAATTTCGTCGCTAGCGGAAAGCGATCGCATTCGATTTCGTCGAGACCGTCTTCGGTTTGAATGAAGATCGCCCTGGGGGCTTCGCTGCCGAACGTTGACTTGCCGATGCCCTCGACACCGTACAGCAAAACGCGAGGCGGCTTCGATTGCCGGCCAGATTGAATGGTTTCGAGTAAGTTGGTCATGGGTTGGATAGTTCCTTCGTTGAATGGTTGGGATGGCTGGAATTACAGAGTCGGGATCGCTTCGATGTCAAAATTGCCATCGCGATCGCTGGACACGAGGTAGTGCTTGAAGTCAATCTGGGCAACGAACCGTTGGCTGGTTCCCAGTTGCTTGCGGAGTGACTTGCACGCTCCGGTGAAATCTCGTGACGCTTCGTTAAAGCGGTCGGCCGATCGCAAGTAACGGCCGACCGCCAATGAAAGCGCCACGCGGCGTTCGATGTCCAAATCACTCATTCGCTAACCTGGTGGATGGGAGGTTTGATGTTCCGACGACCCGTTGGCCGCCCCTGGTTACCTATGCCGTGAATGGGTCGCCCTGTACGCCAATCTCAGAAATTGGTCACGCCGTACTTCTTCAAGTGCTTGGCGATCTCGGCACGCACCGTGTTGAATCGTCGACGTGGCAGGCGAAACTTTTCCATCGTGCTGCTCATCGAATGACAACGCAGGTACTCGCACACCCGCCGCAATTCCGCGGGCATCGTCTGCATCGCGACCTCCAAAGCGTCCGCTTCGTCGATCGCGTCCAGCGGATCGCTGTAGGACGACTGGTTTCGTCGGTTCTGGTCCTCGTCACAGATTTCGCCACCCAGAGTCGCGAACGTTTCATCCACCGTGTCGACGGGCGTCTCAAACGACTGCATTTGCACGCCATCTTCGATCGGGTGCCGTTTGTGGCGTTTCCTCGATCGCAACAGCTCTCGCACGCCCGAGTTGATGACTCGATTGATGAACGTGTTCACCTTCGATCGCGCCGGGTCGAAACAGTCGGCCTTCTGGATCAAGTACATCAGCAACTCTTGAGCGATGTCTTCGGCGTCACAGTCACTGAATTCCGGTCGCCGATGAAGTTGCTCGGCCTTGATCCGCGCCGTCTTCATGGCGAAATCGTTAAGAATTTCTTCGCCGAGCCGTTTGCCGTCCGCTTGAGTATTCGCACTCATGGTTGTCTCCGGCTGGAGGCATCCCGTGATGCGAACGATTCGCACAGACCGCAAAGAAGCTGCGTCGCGACAAGCCATGTCACGAAAAGAACGCAGGCGGCCGGCGAGGTTCGTTCGTCACGTCCTCACAGCGAAGACGTGCCGCGACTTTTCAAGTCGCCGAGCGACATTTGGAGTCGCTAAGAAAAGTTTTTAGACACCGATACGGTTGTCGCCCTCTTGATCATGGTCATCGCGCGGTGACCGCGTTGATCCGGATCGCTGACGCTTTTCAAGGTCGCGAAACGGACTGGGGTCGTCGTTCCACCAATGCTCCATGGCAATTCTGTTGCCAGACGATTCAACCGCAGAAAACCCGACCGCTTGAAAAAACAGCAAGAGGCGAAGATTGGATTCCTCGACCGTGACTTTGATCCGCGTCCGACGTTCTCGGCTCAATCTCGATCGCAGCTCAGAAATCAATTGCCGCCCAAATGAACACAATTGATACTCTGGCTTGATAAAGATCCGTTCCAACTCGACATGCTGCTTGTGGAGTTGATAGACCATGGAACCGACAATCACGGGCTTGCGGCGGCCGACACGAGGCAACTCAATCACCATGGCGACTGTATTTCGTTGACTCAGACGACTTTTGTAGTCGTCATTGCTCCACGGAGCACAGGTTGCCGCAACATCAATCGCCACAACATCTTTCAAATCTCGATGGATCATCCAACGCGCGTGCCCTTCGATCGGCGTTTCTGATGGTGACGGCTTGGACCGCCGCGAGATCCTCGGTCGCGTCACTGGGAAATCAATGTGCAAGGCCGAAGCGATTCCTTGTACTTCTGCGGCCGATAGCCGGATTCCGCGTTCTTGCTTTAACGCTTGTTGGATTCTGTTTCTGAGAGTCATCGTTGTCCTAAGGCTTCAAGTGTTGTTCGTTAGCTCTTGTGGTTTCTTTCGCAGCGTACTTGTTTCCAGATAGTTCACACCAACCAGTCGATGTCGGTGGGCGGTGAATAGATTGGACAGACACCGCGACTGAGGTGCGCTCGCAGATGATCGGCCAGCGGTTTTAATTCCGTGTCGAGTACATCAAGCGTTCGCTTGATGCCAACCGAAACCGATTGGCTCACTTTCTTGATGTCGCCAACTTCGCGAGGTTTGCCACCCTTGCCCAATACCGATGCGAAGTGCAGGGCCAACTGGTCCTGTTCGGATTGCAGCTTTTCCAGCCAACCCAAGTCATTGTTCGCTTGCGCTTCGGCGATCTCGTCCAGCAGTTCGTGGTACCGACCCCGACACTCCTCCACTGCCGCTTCGTCCGTTAATTCACCGGACGATCCAATCAGCTGTTGCTCGTCGATCCCGATGCGGCTGGCCAACAATGTGACCGCTGGCACCGCTCGGTTCGGGGTCGCCAACAACCGAGCGATGTAGAGTGGGCCGACATTGTTTTCGAGGTACGTCTCCTCCCCCTCGAACCGCACCACCCACATCTGGCCTTTGCGATAGAACGCATTGCCCACTGACACGCTCGACAAAGGCAAGACCTGTGCAAAACGCTCCGGTCGCGACTTGATCTGTTTCGAGCAAATGGCAAAAGCTTCAGTGATGCTCAGCCTGCCCACGAAACCCTCGCTGGGCAGTTCATCGCCAATCAAAATCATTCGTGACGCACCACTTCGATCGGCCAGACGCGATGCTGATCGGGTCGTCGTCAAAACAATCGGAAACGATTCACCACCAACTTGCACCTCGCCAATTCGCCACGCTACACCCGGCAACAAAGTTTCCGCCGGGCCGCCGTCCGGCATCGCCGACGCCAACAATTCCGCAATCGCACGACCGTCAACCGCCCATTGTCGCAAGCGATCCTTCTCAACCAAGTCTGCGCCATCAAAAGGGCACACTTCATAGAACTCAGCACCAGTCGGTCGCGAAACACGAACCACATTGTGGACACTGCACTGTCCGCAAGTTGCGTGCAGCGACATCGACGGCTCGGCCGGCACCAACACGCCGGATCGAACCAGCTCGTCGGGGTCGCAACCGCCCAGCAAACGAAGCGTGTCGCAATCCACCAACGGTTCATCGCCTCGGTCAAGCAACCGAAACAGCGTCACAATCGCTCGCAAGGTCGATCCCCCACTGTCGAAGATACTTTTCAGCCAACAAGCGATCTCGCGTCGCCAACGATTTGATGGTGCTACGGTTGGGCCGCGTGATTGAGAGGTTGAACTCGTGACCGTTTTCCATCAGGAATCGCAGGTCGACGCGCTCGATATGCATGATCGACCGCGGCAAGTTGTCTTGCCGGATGTATCGTTCGATCATGCGTTGAAAACTTGATGATCCAAAGTCGACGTTCGGATTGAAATGCAACTTCTCTTTCGAGCCGAGAATCAACACACGAGCCGCCACAATCACGACCGAGCGAACAGCGTCCTCGGGATCAGTCGGAAACCGAAACTTCGGATCCAACAAGACTCCCAATGAGAATGGCTCGGCGTTGGGATCTTCCGGCGGCAACTCGATCCCCAAGAACTCGCGAGCAAATATCTTTTGCAGCGGGGCAATCGTCGGTTTTCCGCCGAGCGCGTACACGTCAAGAACGTGATTCGCTTCGTCGTAGGCAAACACATTTTCAAACACGTGTGTTTCGCAAACCCGCTTGAACGCGTTGCCGCCGTCGATCAGCTTCATGAACGTTTTGCGATAGTCGTCCAGGCTCGCGAAGACATAATGCAGGTTCTCGCAGCGCAGCAAGTATTCAGCCACACATTGCCGGCCGCGTCCCTGATGTGCCGAATAGAACGCTGACAAGGCAGCAGAGAACGACTTCATGTGCTGGGGCGAGGTTCGAGGTTTCGCCGACGGAAGGTTGATTCGCCGCTGGGACGAACGCCCGCCAATCACGCGGTCGGCTGCCGCGAAGCGCGTGGCCACTTGCCAGACCTCCGGCTTCGACAAATAGGTCAGCATCGCGACGTCGTACCGGCTATCGAACCGTTCTAGTTCCGCAAGGAAATCGTCTTCGCCAATTTGGATAGCTTGTTGAAAGATCGAACGTTGTCCCGACTCCGTCGCCATCGAATGCAAGTCGCGTAGTAGCAATTCGATCTTCTGTCTCGTCGGCTCTTCCAGCGATTGATACGCCTGAAAGATCGGTTCCACGTCCGTTTCGATCGACTCAGACCAATTCACGTCGATCGGAATCTTCAGCCCGCCAAACATTTCCTCCAGCAAACCGTTGGAAGTCTGCCGCAGGACATTCCGCGGATTAAACCCAGCTAATGACATCGTCTTTTCTCCCTACCGGAAACGTATCGTACACTACACACTAAACATTGAATCAAAAACGAATGCCTCCGATTCGGAGGCATGAACGAACTCTCAAAGCTGCCTACCCTGCGAACAAACCCAGATACTCCAGTTGAATCCGCATCGCCTCGTCCGACACGGCGAATTGATCCGCCAGCGATTCACAGAACACCTCACGCATCAACCGAATCGGATCCGGCTGGACCTCGATCCCGTCGGCGTCGATCAAGAAACGGATCGGCTCGATCGCAGGAACAAGTTCTTGAAGTCGGCGGTCGCAAATCGGCTCATCACTGCCGGTTAGCATGCGCCACGCCGGCCTGAGCAACCATTCGGGCATCAGCAAACAACCAGCGAACTCATCGGCTTGTCGTTCGATCAAGGGACGAGCGTGATCCTTGCGACAAATCACGTCCGGCATTTCATCGTCACCGTACAAGACCGCATGTCCGGCTTCGTCCAGGAACAAAAACCGGTGCAACTTCCAGTGTGCGATTTCATGGCCGAGCGTGAAGTGATAGCGACCGAGCAGATCCGGAAAGCGATCAGGATTCAGCGCGTCGTCGATCAGAATGTGCTGCCGCGAAAACCAGATCGCACCATGAACGCGACCACCGAGTTGGCTCTGGAGATCCAAGAACCCAAACGTCAGCGGCAACACCGACGTCGCAACGTCTTCGATTTCGATGGGAGGTTTCGTGATCGGCCCGAATCGCTTCGCGTATTCCACCAGCACCGCGTCGGCCTCAGCAGCGATCTGGCGAGACGACAGCGGCGGCACTTCGATTCCCTGTGCCAACAAATCAACGACCATCGTCACTTCCCCCGCTTTTTCATTTTACGAATCTGTTCTTTGATGATTTCAAATTGTTTCGGTGAAAGCCCCGTCGCCAACCGCATCAGCTCGGGCATGTCTTTTGGGTGTTGTCGGACCATGACATCCACGTCATCCGGCACGCGATCGGCCAGCCGAATCCATTCGTCGGAATCTTCGCCCAACAACTCAGCGATCTTCGTGACACGATCTGCCGTCGGAGGCGCGAAGTGATCTTGTTCGACCTGCGACAAATACGTTGCCGAAACGCCGATCATTTCCGCGAATTTGCGCAGCGTGATCTTCTTCGCCGTTCGTTTTTCGCGCAGCACCGCGCCAAACGACTTCGCACCACGAGCTTTTTTCATCGCGCAGGCCTCCCCGCCGAATCGTCGCCCGAAATCCACTGCATCCAAAGCATGGCAATCTCCATCAACCACTTTCTCCTCCGGAAACCCGCAAAACCACGAGTCCCCGACCCTCGATGTGTAGCGTAAACTAAACACTGCAGTCATGATATCCCGTGTCCCCAAACCCGGACAATCCCCCAATCCGAAATTTTGCTAGCAAAACCGCTAGTCCGGATCATTGAAGTCAACGCTCGTGACACGTTTGGTCACGGGGGGAAGGGAAAAAAGAAGAGACAATGGCTCCGAAGGCTCAACGTATCGAATGACCGGCTAAGAAGCTGTTTCTCCTGGTTCGCGACATTCGCAGTTCCTGCAATGCGTCGCTTTCATTGTCTCAATCGCGAGCTGCATATCAGTGACACCAATCCTTGTTTGGATGCGAAGTAGTGCGCAGCCGATGGTGTAGTTCGTTTCTTCTGCGTAGACCGTGGATGGATGTTGGGTATGAACCAGATCTTGAAGCGGGATTAGGTGTTTGCAGTACCTCGCCCGTTCTTGTTCATATACTCGCAGTTTTCGTATGTCTCGTTCTACGAATTCTCGACGGTCTTCAGGCCAGCCCATGGATTCCATACTGTGATCTACAGCGTGCTGAACATACGCCTCAAATTCTTCGTCGCTTAATTGATCAACTCGGGATTCGCTTTGGTCGCTGAGCATGTTGACGATGCTCTGTGATTCCGCCTGCTCCTGCCGGGCGATGGCCTCTCCAAACCCTCCGTTCAATCGAATACGCTCAATGACCGCCTCAAAAAATTCAAGAGAAACCTGATCATTGACTTCCCGACAAAGTGGTCTTGCGCTAAATGCCGCCTTAGCTAGCATCTCGGCGTCTTGTTCAACATCCAGCTCTTTAATTGCGTCGACGGCTTGGCGAAACGCTCGGATAGCTTCTCGCAAGTATTGGTCAATCGCTGATTGGTCGCCGGTGAATCGGACAAGCGTGACACCCAGGAGTTGTCGGACACAACCCAACTCAAAAAGTGCGTTCCACTCCTCGATCGAATATCCTGAAACTCTCGCTTCAGCTGCTAATCTTTCTAAGTCCGTGATTACGCCATGCAACGTTTCAAGTTGCGAGACTCGCTCTGATTCCGCTTGCAGGATGGCAGCCTCTAGGACCGGAGCGCGCCCTTGCATCTGGGTTCCAATCCTCGCAAGAACTTTGCTTAATCGTTGTTGTGCAAAGAATGCGATAGATACATGATGCGCCACGCTAAGGCGGATCTTCATGAAATCCGACAGCTCAGGATCGTCAATGATTCTCCGCACTCTCGGTTTCGCAAGTTCTGTGGCGATTTCGACGTACCCAAAATCATCGGGTGAAAATTGCAGCCAATGGCGCAAATAGACAAACCCCTGGGCAGCCGAATCAGCTGTCATCGACTCGGCGAGGTCGACAACACGACGAACTGCCGCAAAAGAACCTTGACCAATCTCGGCCCCATTCAATGCGTTCCCTAGGGCGAGCAGATTCGAGAATTCCACCTTGCGAGAATCGTCTGCACCGATCGCTTCGATCAAACTCGACACAACTTCAATTTTAGGAACAAAGTCGTTGGTGTGATGAGTCGCAAGAGGCGACAAGCACAGATCAAGTAGGCGAAGGGAAATTTGATCCAGCGCACTCTCGGCGATTGTTGGACCGTTAGGCATCGTAATCTGCGTTGTCAGTTCATCAATTGCTTCCTGCAGTGACGAGACCCCAGCATGCTCGCGTCCCAACACGTTGGCCACTCGCATCAATCCGTCGACATCCTTGGTCCCTGATTCGAGCGCTGCAACGACCTCGTGAACACGTTGTGACCGGCCATCTGTGGGGATTCGCGACCAGTAGTCGCGTTGTTGCTCAAAAACGCTTCTGGCATAGGTTGGGTCGTTTTCTCCGACGATCGCTGACCATCGAACGACTCGGTAGTGCCATTTAAGAAAGTCAACTTCGGACATTTGCGACGGATTGCATCGGTAGCACGCGACCCAGGCTATCTCCTTTGCTACGGCGTGAACCATTTCGATCTGATCGTCATCGACGAAGCTCACCGCAGCGTTTATCAGAAGTACCGAGCGATCTTCGAGTACTTCGATTCGTTGCTTCTGGGTTTGACCGCGACGCCGCGCGACGAGGTGGATCGTGACACCTACGGGCTATTTGGTTTGGAATCGGGGAACCCTACCTTCGCCTACGAACTTGACCAAGCGATCAGCGATGGTTTTCTGGTCGGATTCAAGGCGATTTCGGTGCCACTGAAGTTTCAGCGTGACGGCGTGAAGTACGACGAGCTGAGCGACGACGAAAAGCTCGAATACGAAGAGAAGTTCTACGATGACGAGACCGGCTCGCTGCCTGCGGCGATCGAGTCGCCAGCGGTCAACAAGTGGTTGTTCAACCAGGACACGGTTGATCGTGTTTTGAAAAAGCTGATGACGGATGGGTTGAAAGTGGGCGGTGGCGACCGCATCGGCAAGACGCTGATCTTTGCCAAAAACCACGATCACGCTGAATTCATCGTCGAACGATTCAACAAGAACTTTCCCAAGACGGCGGGCAAGACTGCCCGCGTGATCGACAACCATGTGAAGTATGCTCATACGTTAATCGACGATTTTTATATCGCGGACAAGGCCCCGCTGGTCGCCGTATCGGTCGACATGATGGACACCGGCATCGACGTGCCCGAAATCGTGAACCTGGTGTTCTTCAAGATCGTTCGCTCGAAGACGAAGTTCTGGCAAATGATCGGCCGGGGGACTCGGCTGTGCCCAGATTTGTTTGGCCCAGGAAAAGACAAGACCGAATTCTACATCTTCGATTATTGCCAAAACCTTGAGTTCTTTGGGCAGCGCCCCGACGGCTACGACGCACCACTACAAGACTCGATCAAGACCAAGATTTTTCGGCGGCGGCTGCAAGTTGCTCATCAATTGCCGGCATCCGCTCCAAGCACGGATCATGCCGCCGACGCGACGCTACGCATCGGCTCCGAGTCCGAGTGGCGTGAACTGCCCGAAGCGTTCCACACCAGCAGCGAGAAAGAACTGGGCCAGTTGACCGAGCTGCGCCACGACTTGGTCGATCAGATGCATGAAGTCGTGACCAAGCTCGATACCGACAACTTCATTGTTCGGCCTAAACGTCGCTACGTCGAAAAATTCTCCAATCGCGATAACCTCAGCAAGCTTTCGCCCGAGGACGTGCTTGATCTGGACCAGAATATCGCTCCGTTGCCGTACGAAGACGATGACGAGGAGATGGCAAGGCGTTTCGATCTGTTGATGCTCAGCATGCAGCTAGCGATCCTGGAAACCTCGCCCAGGCAGGCTCGCTATCAGCGGCAAGTCATTTCACTAATGGGGAACCTGGAGGAAAAACAAGCAATCCCAGCCGTTGCCAAAGAACTCGAGTTGATCTTGGAGTTGCAGCGAGATGAGACTTGGCAAAACATCACTTTGCCGATGTTGGAATTGGCCCGGAAGAAGCTGCGTGATCTGATCAAGTTCATCGACCGCACCGGTTCCCAGGAAACCGTCTACACCAACTTCATGGATGATGAAGGCGACGAAGTCGAGATCACCGGTTTGGTGCAAGCTGATCCAGGGCTGGCAAACTACCGGCTTCGCGTCGAGCGTTTCATTCGTGAGCATGAAACACACCCCACCATTGCACGGATCAAGAACAACCTACCGTTGCACGCCGGCGACATCGACTCACTCGAAGCCATCCTGTTTGCCGATGACGGCCCCGGAACCCGAGACGAGTTCATTGAGAGCCTATCCGGAAACTGGTATTTGCTGAAAGCCTGATAAACGCGATACTTTGAGCTCCTCGAAGCAACGGAGTGTGCGATGACCGATGGCAACCGAAAACGA